>JBAUWE010000497.1:0-11309 GCA_049583595.1 Terriglobia bacterium | reverse complement strand
TCCCATAATCCATCCCGGCGCCTTGCAATACGCTCCTTAAGTTCTGAAGGGCCTGGCGGAACTGGCCCTGGAAGTCCTCCGGCATGTTGCCTGCGGCGTCCACAGGCCCCTGGCCGGAAACGTAGAGTGTTCCGTCGGCAAGCACGGCGGGACTGAAGGGCAGGTTGTTGGACTTATACCCCGCAGGGTCAATAACCTTCAGCGCCTGATCCTGCGCGAGAAGCAAGTGGCTCGAGGTTCCGGCAAAAAACAGTAACAGGAAGACGCAGCTTCCCTTTAAGAATGTTCTCATTCGACGCTCCTTGTTTGTTTTGGGTTCCGGCTACACCCATTCAGTGAGAGCCGTACCACGCGGACATGTGCAGGCCTAACCTTCCCGGGATACACAACCCTTTGCCCGACATAGACTTCTCCCCTTCATCCTGCTGATTGTATTCCCGTTACGTTGCGCCCGTCTCAAAATTTTGCACGCGTGACCAAACCAAAGCGCTTCATGCCCGGGTGGACCATAGGGAGGCGAGGCAGACTCCTGGCGTCTACACTGAGCCGATGCCGGAAGCCCGGCCTGAAATGACGGGCAAAGATGCGGAGGTTTCACCCCCGGTTACACCCAACTCCAGTGCTTTGGCTTAAATGCCGATAAACATGGTTCAATGGTACTGAGGGGCTCAGGCATGGTGGGCGATACAGGACTCGAACCTGTGACTTCTACCGTGTGAAGGTAGCACTCTACCGCTGAGTTAATCGCCCGTGGATTTCAAAATAGCAGATTTCGCCGCCAGGGTCTAGCGTCATAGGTGAAGGACATCTCAGGTCAAAAGACATGCAGCCAGTACTCATACGACAGAAACTGGAGAGCGCGGGCCTTTTTTCAGGCAGTCTGAACACTGGGCGCCCGGGATTGACCGGCGCGCCTCCAATGCCTGAACAACGGGTAACCCAGGAGTCATTCAAGCGTGTTGGATAACACTTCGGCGAACCCGGTCGCAAGCTTATCGGCGGAATTGCTCACCCGAGTGCGGGAGTCCATTCAAAGCGTGATCCGGGGCAAAGATGAAGTTGTTCAACTGGCGCTGGTGGCGCTGTTTGCCCGGGGGCATCTGCTGATCGAGGACGTTCCCGGGGTCGGCAAGACCACCCTGGCCCATTCGCTGGCCCGCTCATTTGACTGCTCGTTCCAGCGCATCCAGTTTACGTCCGACATGTTGCCCTCCGACGTGATTGGCATCAGCATCTTCAACCAGCAGACCGACAGTTTTGAATTCCGGCCCGGCCCCGTTTTTGCCAACATCGTTCTCGCCGATGAAATCAACAGAACCACGCCCAAGACCCAGAGCGCACTGCTCGAAGCCATGAACGAGTCCCAGGTAACCGTGGACAACCACACCTACGCGCTGCCGCAGCCCTTTATGGTGGTGGCCACGCAGAATCCCGTGGAGCATCACGGGACCTACCCGCTGCCCGAATCCCAGCTGGATCGCTTCCTCATGCGGCTCGGGATTGGCTATCCGCCGGCGGAGAGCGAAAAGGAAATCTTAAAAAATTCCGCACTGACGGACCCGCTCTCGAAGATTCGACCCAGCATGACCGCCGGCGAGGTGGTGGAGGTTCAGCAGTCGGTCCGGCGGGTCAAGGTTGACGATGCGCTCATCCATTACCTTCTGGCCATCGCTGAAAAGACCCGCCATCATCCCGATCTAACCCTGGGCGTCAGCCCGCGGGGGTCCATGATGCTCTATCGCGCCGCCCAGGCCCTGGCGCTGATAGAAGGCCGGACCTATTGCATCCCGGATGACATCAAGCGACTGGTCCTGCCCGTCTTCGCCCACCGGCTGTGTGTCAGCCCAAGCTACACTTCCACGCTGAAGCGGTCGAACCAGGCGGAAACAATTCTTCAGGAAATTGTGGAGAGCGTTTCGGTGCCGCTTTAGGCATTCCAGAAGACTTTTATCGAAGCGCGGCCAGGCGAGGCAGTCATGCGCTAAGAGAAGCTGCTGGCGGCTTCAAGACTGCTGAGACTTTGCCTCTCTGTTGATTCGCGACACGAAATAGATCGCGAGTCCCACCATGCCTCCCACAAAGACCAGCGGCAGCCAGCCCATTCGAAACCTTGGATGGGGCGACTCCGCAGCACGGATTGCTTCACGAATGAGGTAGACAAAAAAGAGGCTGGTGGCAACACCCATCCATCCCGCCATCTGGTCAAGCAACGGCCAGACGCGCTCACGCTGTTCTGGTGTGTAATCACCAAGGTTTCGAGTGCCAAGGCTCACGGTGCCGGGAAAGCGGCGACCCCAGAGCGGCATCGAAAGCATGACGCCGGCCACCAGCACTTGAAAAATCAGCAGCACCCACAGCGTATGCGGGCTGCCCCAGCCGTTCGGCTGCCCCGAAGCATCGAAATGCACAGGGATGCGCGCGGGCAGGGTGGGCAGGCTGATTTGAATCAGGAAAGCGGAATAGACTGCCAGAACTGCAGCAACAATTTTCGCCATCGGCCTCCCTCCGGCTGCCATTATACACACGCCGGCCCAAAGGGAGGGTGTCACTCACAATCGCATACTGTCTTGATGAAGTAAAAGGCTTCAGGAACCCGTGGAGTAGGGAACGGTTCCCCTGGGAGAGGCAAACTTCTTCAGCCTTTTGCCGGAGGCGCGATGGGCGTCGCCGCGCGAACTGGACTGCCAGCGCTCGGCCAGCTTTTCCGCCGGGACGCCGGTCTTTGCTGAAAGCAACTGCAGCGAATCCACCTGGTCCAGTCTCACAATCCGGGCTAAACGTTCACTCTCGTTCTTCGATTTCATGCCCTCAACATTAATATGGCCGGGGCCAATCTGTCAAACAGCAAGACCGGACACGATGCCGCGCCGCGCTCATCCAAACGCCGCCCGAAAAAAAGAAGCCCGCGGCAGCACATGGCTTTCCGCGGGCTCGTGAGGCATGGGGCAGGCCGTTACGCTTCAATCCGCAAATTATTCTTCAGTCCCAGATAGGTTGTTGCAAATCGGGCATCAATCTCTGCCTTTTGACGTTCCAGCTTGCTGTTCACGACACCGTAGAGCGTCACATTCCCGTTATCCACAATAATGTGAATGGGCGGGTTGGCCTGGTTGCCGTAATTCGAGAACATCGGGTCACCGTAGATCCTTTCCGCGACCTCTTCACGAATGTGGTCGTCGAAAGGGGACAATGGCAGGACCCGGATATCGTTCTTCACATAACTCACGCCCCTGATGCCCGCCAGGATATTGCCCAGGTCGTATCTCTTGAAGGGTTGAGTCACCTCGCCGGCCACCGTCAATCGGTTTCCTTCCGTGGAAAGAGTGATGTGGTCAAAGACGGTGTAGTACGAATACATCAGGACCTCATGCCGCGCCTTCTTGATGATTTGCTGTGAGCTGACATCCTCAGTGCTCACCTGAATGTTGTCCACCACTCCGATAACTCCGTGCTGGTGGCGGGCGGCCCGAACCGCGCGCAACTCCTGCCCGTAACTTTCCACCATGCCGGTCAGCGTTGCAATCCCGTTCTTGACCTGTACGTTGACCTGCCCATGCTTAAAAATTCCGGCCTTATAAAGGCGGCTCTGAACGCCAGCCGTCATCTCAGCATTGGAAGGCCCCACGTCGGCCCGGCTGGCCGCCGGTGTCAGGAAAACCATCAACGAAATCAAGGCGAGACAACTCCCGATGGAAAGTACTTTCTGAAAGAGCTTTGTGTGATATACGTTCTCCATAGACATCGCTTCGTACCTCGCTTTCTGTGGTGTTTGCCCCATTTCTTTGCGTCTCACCACACAGTTGATTAGACGCAAAAACGTGGCCAAACGTTTCTTGATGTCCCTTAAATTTAAATGAACGGTTAAATAAGAGGCAGACAGGCACCCTCGCGCCACTCCCTCAAGGCGGGGCTCCATTGTGCCGTAAAATAGATCACAGGTGCTGGGATGACCTCTCAAGCGCAATCCGGCAGACTTTCAGGCGAGACCCGTTCCTCGGCCCGAGGATGGCTTGCAGGCATTGACCGGGCGGCATGGCGGCGGTTCTTCCTGGCGCTCTTCGCTCTCACCCTGGCGCTCTTCCTGGCGCTTTACGCCACCGGCCTCAGCCAGTCGGGCCACTACAAGCAGGCGGCTGTCGTGGCGGCCGTTTCGCTGCTGTTGACTGTGCTGGTTGCCCTCCGCGTTGTTCCCGGACTGGCGCGAAGAACTGCACTCCAGTACTGGATGGCCAAAGTCGAATATGAGTTCACCCGCGAGGGCGTTGTTTTCCTGGCCATGATCGCGGTGATTACGGTGGCGGCCCTGAACACGGGAAACAACCTGTTATTCATCATGCTCTCCTGCCTGCTTGCCGCCATCCTGGCCTCCGGCGTGCTGTCCCGATTGGTCCTCCGGGGGCTTGAAATCGACCTGGCGCTCCCCGATCACATATTTGCCGGACGTTCCATCCTCGCGCGCCTTCGGCTTGAAAACCGGAAGCAGTTCTACCCGACGTTTTCCGTTTCCATCTCAGGCCGTGGAGTTGCGCGAAGAAGGAGGCGCGGGCGTCCGGTGGTCTCCCCACCGTCGATTCTCAGCCAGGACGTTTACATTCCCTACATCCCCCGCCGCTCTTCCGCCAGCCGGGACGTAACGCTCACGTTTCCAAAGCGAGGCATCTATTCGCAGTCAAGCCTCCGCATCAGCACCCGCTTCCCCTTCGGCTTCCTTCGCAAGACCCAGACATTTCCCTGCACCCGGGAGGTGCTGGTGCTGCCCAGTGTGCAGCCCCCTCGAAAATTTTTTGAGGTCCTGCCGAAGGTCGGGAATGAACTGGACAGCTATCTGAAAGGGCGCAGCCACGACCTCTACGCCATCCGCAACTACCAGCAAAGCGACTCCGCCCGCCATGTCGACTGGAAAGCAACGGCAAGGGTGAGGCAGTTGAAGGTGCGGGAATTTACCCGCGAAGACGAGCGCCGCTTGCGGCTGGTGTTTGACCCCCGGATTCCCGACACGCGGCCGGAGACGCTGGAAAGGTTTGAGAAAGCCGTCGATCTCTGCGCGTGTCTTGTATGGTATTTTTACGAGACGGGAGCCACCGTGAGTTTCGCCACAGCGGACTTCGAAACCCCCATGGCTCCCGCCAGCCAGCTGCTTTACGCCATACTCGAAAAACTCGCTCTCATCGAGCCCACAGTCACGGACGGCGATTCGCCCGTCCATCTGTTCGGGGATCCGTCACGGCCGGCGCAAAGCTTTCAAATTGTTCTGACAGACCAGGCGCGCGAATCCATCCCCGCTGCCCTGCGAGGATCAGCCTATTTTGTGTTTATGGATTCGCTCTAGCGAAGAACCGCTCAAAGGTGGTGGTCATTCGGCGAGCGGGCCTGGGGGTCAACTGCTGCTGAGCATCTAGCGGCCATTGCGCCTTTGCGTGAAGACCTTTGAGCAGGGGCACGCCACAACTTCACCCGGGACGCCGAGTTTCCGTCCGCGGCGCCGTTCGCGGCGACATGCGGTCGCCAAAGCCTGCCGCAGCCATGGACCTCTGAAGATTTCACGCGGGCGAGCTGTGGCCGGCGCACTTCAACACGCCAAGGTATGCCGCCCACGGACCCACGGCCTCACGATACTGGTGGGCCATCACCCTCGAAAGCTGGTGCAGGTGCGTCAAGTCATGCGCCGCCCAAGTGGCCAGTAACTGTCCCAGAGTAACCACTCCAAAAGCCGGATGCCGCCCACGCAACGTAAGGTCTTCCGGCCGCAGGTCCAGGGCGCGCAGCCCGGCAAGACTTTCCTTCCGCAGACGTGCAAATTCATCCAGCAACTGGACCAGGGTCCTGCCCTGGCTTTCCCTTACGTATCCCGAGCGGTCAAAGGGTTCAAGCGTCCTGCTCTCGCCCGATTGCAGCATGATTCGTGCTCGCGGCATCCAGTCCGTGCGTTCGGTGTGAATCAAATGAGCGACTATGTCGAACGCGTTCCAGGTGTTTTCACTTTCATTCCGGCGGGTCCAGGCTTCCGGCAAATCGCGCAAAAGAGCATCGAGTGTCGCAGGCGTTCGGGTCAGAAGAGCTATCGTGTGCTCCAGGTTATGTTCTGCCATCGCAATCATTCTCCGTCACCGGACCCTCACAGCAGCCGCTGCTTGGCCAGCACAATGGCGCCCAGCGCTCCGGCGTTGTCACCCAGCTTGCCCGCCACAATCCTCACCCGCTCGCGGTCCGCGGGCCGCAGAAAATATTCGAAGGCCGTTTCACGAATGGGATCGACGTATGAGTCTTTCAGTCTTTCGACGATGCCTCCCCCGATCACCACGCATTCCGGGTCCAGAAGATTCACCGCATTCGAGCACAGGATTCCCAGGTGGAATTGTGCCCGCTCCATCACTTCGCGCATCAACGGGTCGTCTTTCTTCAGGGCAGCAGCAATAATGCTGCTGGTCATGCGCTCTTTGTTCTTCTTCTTCATGATCCTCAGCACGTTGCTTTTGCGACCCGCCTTGATGGCCGCGCGCACATCGCGCTCCATGGCCGTCCGACTGGCCAGCGCCTCCGCGCAGCCTCGCCGCCCGCATCCGCAGAGGGGTCCGTCAACCATCAGGACGGTGTGGCCAATCTCACCCGCGCCACCACGGCTGCCTTCATAAAGCTCACCGTTCAGGATCAAAGCTCCACCGATTCCCGTGCCCACAAAGATGCCGACCAGGTTCCTGGCGCCGCGGCCCGCGCCCAGAGCATGTTCACCCGCCAGCCCGACGTTGACGTCATTCTCCACAAACACCGGGACGCGCAGCAACTGGCGAAGTTCCGAGCGGAGCGGCACCCGCCGCCAACCCAGATTCGGGGCTTCCTCCACAATGCCCCGCGCACGGTCAATCGGTCCCGGAGCGCCCACGCTCACCGCCCGCACCAGCGACCGGGCGATCCCCGCCTCTTCGAGCGTGCTCTCCACCAGCGTAGCGATTTTACGGATCAGACGGGCCGGCCCGCCTGTCGTGACAGTCCGGACCTTTTTCACGCCAACCGTCTTGTATTCGTCGTCAGCCACAAGCGCCCTCAGGCTCGTGCCGCCCAGATCAACTCCCACATAAAAAACGCCCGTTTTCGTCATGGTACCGCCTTTGTGCTGGTCTTCTGATCCCCGCGCGAAAAGTGTACCGCACCTGCGCCCAACTGCGAAAGATATGTTCAAACCTGTGGCACGAAGCTCCGATTCCGGAACCGGCAGCTTGGATGACGATCGAGGTTGCGTCGCGCACTCCAGCGCTGCGTCTTCCCCTCCGCCCCCGCCGGGATTCGATCTATAATTAGGCTTTACGGTTATCCGAGGACTTGGCCAGCCTTTTAGACGGAAACGCTTCGATGCATATTCCTGACGGATATCTCAGCCCTGCCACCTGTGCGGCACTTTACGGCGGTGCCGCGCCGTTCTGGTACCTGGCCCTGCGCAAGACGCGCAAACTCCTGCTCACTCGCCTGGTGCCGCTGATTTCCGTCTTCGCGGCGTTCTCGTTTGTCATCATGATGTTCAACATTCCCATCCCGGGCGGCACCACGGTGCACCCGCTGGGAGTCGGCATCGCCAGCGTCGTGCTGGGTCCCTGGGCCTCGATTCTGACCCTTTCGACGGCGCTCTTCATCCAGGCTTTCTTTTTTGGCGACGGCGGCGTTACCGCTCTGGGCGCCAATTGTTTCAACATGGCCATTGTGGGCTCGCTCGTCGCATGGCTGGTCTATCGGGCGGTTGCGGGCCGGTCTCCCATCACCTCATCCCGGCGCGTGGTGGCGGCGGCCCTGGGCGGTTACCTGGCCATCAACGGAGCGGCCCTGTGCGCCGCCATCGAACTGGGCCTTCAGCCTCACTACTTCAGGAGCGCCACGGGAGCACCGCTCTATGCGCCTTATCCTTTGAGCATCGCCATCCCGGCCATCATGATTGGCCATCTCACGTTTGCAGGGCTCGCCGAACTGGTGGTGACCGGCGGCATTGTGGCTTACCTGCAGCGGGTGAATCCTGCGCTCCTCCGCTTCACCGCTCCAGGTGTTCCCTTGCCCCGTGGGGAAGCGCAGCAGAAGGAGGCGATGAACGGCTGGAGAGCGGCCAGACCCCTGTGGACCGCCGTCGGCCTGCTGATGGTGCTGGCGCCGCTGGGCCTGCTGGCAGCGGGAAAGGCCTGGGGCGAATGGAGCGTCCGCGATTTCTCGAACCCGGCCGCGCGACAACAGATGGCAGCGGCTTCTGGGAACGTCGCGCCGCCGGCCGTGCCTCCGAGCGGCCTGGAGCGTCTCGGCAATCTCTGGACGGCGCCCTTCCCCGATTATTCCCCGTCGTTCGTGCATAGCGCGGCTTTCGGTTACATCCTTTCAGCCGTTTTTGGGATCGGGACCATCATCCTTCTCGCCATTCTGGCCGGCTGGATCGCACGGAAAGTCCGTCCCGGACCGTCCCATGCCACGGCGCGCACGGAGGAAAGCTAGGCGATGGCGGCAAAGCACAGCATCAATCGCGCCTTTCTGGAACGCACCACGGCAGGCTTTGTGGACGCCATGGAACACGCCTTCTACGCCGAGCAGACGGCGCGTGCGGACGGCCTGCTGCAGCGCCTCGACCCGCGCGTCAAGCTGCTGGGCATTCTTGCTCTGGTGGTTCCTGCAGCGGCATCGAGGAGCTTTGGTGTGATTGCCGGACTCTTTGCCATCGCCCTGGCGCTTGCGGCGCTCTCCCGCGTGTCGTTCGGCGTATTGCTGAAAAGGGTCTGGATTGCGGTGCTCCTGTTTACGGGCGTGATTGCCCTGCCGGCTCCCTTTGTCACTCCGGGCCGGGTGGTCTATCATCTTCCCGTGCTCGGATGGAGCGTCACGGCACAGGGCCTTGCAAGTGCGGGCTACCTGGTGCTGCGGGTGGAAACCGCGGCCACCTTGTGCGTGCTGCTGGTGCTCACCACTCCGTGGAACCATGTGCTCAAGACGCTGCGCGTGTTTCGCGTGCCCGCCGTGCTGGTCACCATCCTCGGCATGACCTATCGCTATCTGTTCCTGGTGCTCCAAACCGCGCACGACATGTTTGAATCGCGCCGCAGCCGCATGATCGGCGAGCTGACAGGCCGCGAGCGGCGCCGGGTGGCGGTTTCAAGCGCCGGCGTCCTGATGTCAAAAACATTCGACCTCAGCAACGAGGTTTATCTGGCGATGCAGTCGCGCGGCTATCGCGGCGAGGTCGCCGTTCTGGACGAGTTCCAGATTGGGAACTTCGACTGGGCGATGCTGGCGGCATTCGCCCTGGTGTCTATCGCCGCGTTCTGGTTGGGACGATGAGTACAACAAATCCAAACGGCGCCGGGCAGGTCCCGGTTTTTGAGCTCTCGGATGTCACCTATCGCTACCGTGAGGTAACGGCGCTCAGCCATCTCGCCCTGAAGGTCAACGCCTGCCGCCGCGTTGCCCTGCTGGGAGCGAACGGTTCCGGCAAATCAACCCTGCTGCGCATTCTGAACGGCCTCTGCTTTCCGGACGAAGGAACGGTCCGCTTCTGCGGCAGGCCGCTCACCGAAGAAAGCATCCAGAACGACGGCTTCGGATTGGATTTCCGCCGCCGCGTTGGACTGGTCTTCCAGAATCCCGACGTCCAACTCTTTTCACCCACGGTTTTTGACGAGGTGGCCTTCGGGCCTCTCCAGCTTCGATGGCCGTCCGATCAGGTCCGCAGGAAGATCACCGAAACCCTCGAGATGCTGGAGATTACCCATCTAAAGGACCGCTCGCCGCACCACCTCTCCACGGGCGAAAAGAAACGGGTGGCGCTGGCCTCCGTCCTGATCCTGGATCCGGAAATCCTGCTGCTTGATGAGCCCACGGCCGCGCTCGATCCCAAAAGCGCCAGCCATATGATCGATTTCCTGGTGCGGGCAAGAGGCGGCGACAAAACCATCGTCACCACAACGCACGATCTCGACATCACTGAAGACATCGCCGATGAATGCTTCGTTTTCCACGAAGGGCGTATTGCTGCCGCCGGCCCGCCGTCCGAGATCCTGAGCGATGCGCCACTGCTGAAATCTACAGGCCTGATGCACTCGCATCTGCACGTGCACAGGTCGGGTGAGGTCCACGCCCACTCCCATCTGCACCGGCACGAACACTAAAGGCCCCCGCCGCATGCCGGCAGCAGGAGCATCACGACATTCTGCAAATGAGCGAACGGACGGCTTGAAAGGTTTGTATCTGAGTCTATTTGCAGGTTGACCCCGAACCACTGGGCCTGATAAAAACAGGAAACAATGAATCGCAGACAATGGTTAACGCTGTGCGGCAGTTCGTTACTGGTCCACACCGGAAAACCCTCGCTTGCCGGGGGTGATGCCTCCGTTTCTTCGCCCGATGGCACGCCGGCAGACCATGCCTTTTTTCAGGTTGCGAACCCGGTATGGCCTAAAGGCCGGGAAACGGAAATGAATCTTTCCGTCGGATTTCGAGCGGTCTTCGAGCCGCCGCGTGGGAAGCCGGTGTTGTTGCGTGCAGCCGCCTCAACGCTCTACCGGTTTTTCGTGAACGGCGAGTTCAAGGGCTGGGGTCCGGCGCGTGGCCCTCATGGGTATTACCGCGTGGATGAGTGGGACCTCACCCGCGACCTCTCTGCAGGAATCAACGTAGTGGCCATTGAAGTCGTGGGATATAACATCAACAGCTTTTACATCCTGAACCAGCCGTCCTTCCTTCAGGCGGAAATTTCTGCGGGAAGTCAAATTCTTGCCGCAACCGCCGGTGGCGAAATGCCGATGGAGGCCAAAATCCTCTCCCAGCGCGTGCAAAAAGTCGAGCGGTATTCATTCCAGCGCGCTTTCACGGAAGTCTACCATCTCCGTTCCGATGACGATGACTGGCGGAGCGATCCGAAACAAACGTTCCGTCCGGAACCCTGCAGCACCTCAGCCGAAAAGCAGCTCATTCCCCGCCACGTTCCCTACCCGAGATTCAGCCGGCGGCAACCCGAGTTGCGGATCGTGCAAGGAAGCGTCACCACGTCGACACGCGTTGACAAGCTCTGGAAGCCGCGCTTCATGACCGATATTGGGCCGGAGCTTCTGGGCTTTGCAGAAGAGCATCTCGCGGAGATTCCTTCCTTTAAATTGCAACACGTTACCAACCTGCGATCCACGCGTCTTCAGGAGCGTTACTCCTGGACATCGTCCTTCCCGCTTGGCGCGAAAAGCTTCCACCTGTTCGATTTTGGGACCAACCTGACCGGCTTTATCGGCGCGCGGGTCAAGGTTCGCACACCAACCCGGCTTTACCTGACATTCGACGAGATGCTGGTGAACGGCGAT
>JBAUWE010000496.1:0-10880 GCA_049583595.1 Terriglobia bacterium | reverse complement strand
CTTATAGGGTGTCAAAGGCACAGAGGGCGCAGAGAAAAAATTAACGATCCTATTGCCGGCGGTGATCGTGTGCCGCGACTCAAATCTATGGAAGGCAACCTTTTCGGGCTCAGCAAAACGGAACTGGAACAACTGGCGGTGGAGTGCGGCCAGCCCAGGTATCGTGGCAAACAACTGTTCCGCAATCTCTATTCGCGCCGGGTGCGCAACCTGGAAGCATGCACGGACATCCCCGCAAATTTCAGGCAAGACCTCATGGCGCGCCACCGCGTCGATTGGCCCGAAATCAAGGCGCGGATTCCGTCGCGCGACGGCGCGGTGCGCTATTTATTTGCCCTGCACGACGGCGAGAACATTGAAACCGTCTATATGCCCATCGAGAACCGGGTGACATTGTGCCTCTCCAGCCAGGTGGGCTGCGCGGTGGGGTGTAGCTTCTGCTTCACGGCGCTGCTGGGCGCGAAGCGCAACCTGACGGCGGGAGAGATCGTGGGCCAGGTGGCGGCGGTGCTGGATGCGCAACAGCCGCCGGCGGAGACTCCCGTGAACCTGGTTTTCATGGGCATGGGCGAGCCCATGCTGAACCTAGACACGGTGATGAAAGCGGTCGGAATTTTCTCCGACTCGAACGGGCTTGCCCTGGCGCTGCGGCGCATGACGGTTTCCACAGCGGGCGTCATTCCGCAGATCCGCAAATTCGCCGGGGAACCGGCGCGGCCCAGACTGGCCGTTTCACTGAACGCCTCGAACGACGAGCAGAGAACCGCCCTGATGCCGCTGAACCGCAAATATCCGCTGGAAGAACTGCTCCAGGCCTGTCGGGAATTCCCACTGGGTCCGCGCGAGTACGTGACGTTTGAGTATGTGCTGCTGGATGGGATCAACGATTCCGACGACGACGCACGGCGCGTGGCGGCGCTGGTGCGTGGCATCAAGTGCAAGCTGAACCTGATTCCGTTTAATCCCGGGTCGGAATTGCCCTACCAACCTTCACCGCTCAAGCGGGTGCTGGGGTTCCAGGACGTCCTTCGGAGCCGCCAGGTGCCTGCCTACATCAGAATTTCGCGGGGACAGGACGTGATGGCGGCCTGCGGCCAGTTGCGGCTGGGAGCAATGAACCAGGCGACGGCGCCGATGGAAGCGTCTTTGTAACCCCGTCATCCTCTGGCGGAGCTGAAGCTCCGCCCTCCTAAGCTGGCGGTCGCATTCCGATAACGGCCATCATGCGCCCGGCCAGGGCGCCTTCCTTGCGATAAGAATAGAAAAGGTCCGTGCGGCAGGCCGTGCAGTAGTCCGCCACGTAAATCCCGCCGGCCGGGACGCCGGCGTGCTCCAATTGGTAGCGCACTGCGGCCGCCAGGTCGAGATGGACCTTCGAGAATGAGTCCTCCATCTGATGTCCCGGAGGTGCCTGGAGCGTGAAGAGGGTCTGGTAACGCAACGCCATGCGCAACTCTTCCGGCGTCGCAGCCACTTTTTGGAAGAACGTTTCGCCCGCCGGAAACGCCCCGCAGAAAGCATCGGCCACTTCTTCGCCCACCTCATAGCAGCACTTGCGGATGGACGGTCCGACAGCCGCCAGCAGATCCCGAGGGCGTGAACCGAACATCCGGCACATCTCGCCGACAGCTTTTTCGACAATGCGTTGCAGCGCGCCGCGCCAGCCGGCATGGACAGCGGCAACCGCGCAGCGTTCACGGTCAACCATCAGGACAGGCACGCAATCCGCCACGCGAATCTCCAGAAGCATCCCGGCATCGTCGGCGATAAGGGCATCGCCCGAGCGCACGCCCGTCGGCTGATCAACGTCCGGCACGGAATTTCCGGCCAGTTGATATTGGACAGCAGCGCTGCCGGCGCCGCACGAGGCGCGGTAAACAATCGCGGAATGCGTCTGGCGCAGCACGGCCAGGGGAAAGCGGCCGGTGCCCAGGGCCTGAAGAAACCGGCGGCCCTTTGGCCCGTTCCCGAGACTTCCTGGGTCTCCACCCAACGCGGAGTTCCGCCCGGCAGATTTCGGCGGCAGAGCTCCGCCCTTGCGCGTGCCAAATGCGTGGACCAGCCAGGGGATTTCCGCCAGCGCCCCGCACTCCAGCCAGGCACGGCCGTTTGAGGAAACGATTTTGAAGGCTTCAGCCGCCACGTTTCGACTATAGCATGCCCCGCCGAAGGGCCGTCTGATTGCCGGAAAGCCCCCGCTCAGAGGCACTCCAGGGCCCGGGCCGCTCCTTTGAAGATTGCGGCCCGTGGCGCCTGGACCACCGGTTTCTGCAGAATTGAATTCCAATCCCCGGTCTGTTAAGGTTAACAAAGACCTTGCGAAAATCCGGGCTGTGAAAGAACAAGAAGCGGCTGGCAAGGCCGCACCGGCGAGAGCAGCGAACCGGAAGATCGGCGCCACGGGCTCTTGCATTGAAAGCGCTGCTCGGTACGGAACAGGATGACGGTCGGCACAGGCATTGACATCGCTGAAACAGAGCGGATTGAACGCGCTCTGGAAAAGCATGGAGAGCGGTTCTCACATAAGATATTCACTCCCGCAGAAATTGCTTACTGCGAACGATTCAAGAACAGGGCAGAACGTTATGCCGCTCGCTTTGCCGCCAAAGAGGCGGCGTTCAAGGCGCTGGGGACCGGCTGGGCACGGGGTGTCCGCTGGCTGGATGTGGAAGTCGCGCATCACTCGAGCGGCAAGCCCGAGCTGCTGCTGACTGGACGCGCGCGCGAAGTGGCAGACCAGCTGGGCGTCACGCACGCCGTCATGTCCATATCGCACGCAAACCGCTATGTTGTTGCGCAGGTGATCCTTGAATCGAATGGTTAGCCCGATTCCGGCATTCTGGCAGATACCGTCCGCTGGATTCTTCCTGACGGCCTTCCTGCTGGCGGCCCCGAATGCGCTGATGGCCGCCAAGGCCCCGCCGCCCCCTCAGATTCAGGAACTGGACAACAGTACGGCGGCCAAACTCCTGATTCATGTGGAAAAGCCGGATTATCCGTCCATCGCCAAGTTGAATTTCATCCGGGGAGCCGTCAAGCTGAAAGTCAAGGTCACATCGAAGGGACGGGTTTTTGATGTTCATGTGATTGAAGGTGAGCCCATCCTTGCGGCTGCAGCTTTCAAATCCGTCCGGAAGTGGAGGTATCGGCCGTATATCTCAGAGGAAGGGCCCACGCCCTTCAGCACCTACGTGACTGTAAAGTTTGACCTGCATCCGCACTCCCACAGAGGACAACTTCCCACAGGGGCAGACGATTATCTGGAAAAGCAGGTGCGTCCGCCGGAAGTTATCAGCCAGCCTCAGCAGGACCTGTCTGCCGTTGGCATCCCGATGAAAGTGCTGGTTGGCTCCAAAGGAGAAGTGGTGGATGCAACATCTATGAAAGTCGGGGAACCGGAAATTGACCAGGCGCGGAAGAGCCTTCAGTCCTGGAAGTTCCGGCCGGCGCGATGGGGGTCGCTTGCGGTTCCCTGGTACGTCACGGTCACAGTTCCGCTTCCCTACGTGGCGCTGGACCAGACGGCAAATTCGGCAAAGCATTAACAAGTCACCCGAAAGACCCCTGAACTCGCGCGAGCGACAGGAAGGGTAGGACATTCTCATGGATCAATTCAAGATGGCGAAATGGGCTGCCTTTCTGGCCGCCGTCCTTCTCGTGATGCCGCAGGCCTGGGCCAGCTCGCGCAACCAGGCACTTTTCAAATATGTGGCCGGGACGGAATCCCTGCCCAGAGATTGCATGGGAAAACTTGAAGTCACCGAATCTCAGCTGGTGTTCCAATGCGCCGGAAAATCCCTGAGCGTACCCTACAGCGACATCACAAAAATGGAGTTCCTGCCCCGGGTGAGCAAGAAAATTCGAAAGATGAAACTTGCGTGGACCCTCAAACCCACATCCGCCCGCGGCAAGCATGAAGGCTTTTTCACCGTGATCTACCGCTCCAGCAGCGAAACGCACGCCATCATCCTGCGGGTCCGGAACGAAACGATGCGCCCCTACATGGCGGAAATCGACCTCAGAACAGGCCGTCCCATCGAGAGCAGGCAGGACTGAAGGCTCCCGGCCTTCTCGGCATTTGCCGGCTAATCCGAGCCCTGGTAGAAATAACCTCTGCGGGTGCGAATGTTCAGCTTCATATCTTTCCGGTTGACTTTGACCTCCAGGCGATGAAAGCCGGTTTCAGAAAGGTCATTGGGAACATAGGTGAGCAGGTACTGGCTGTGGATGTCTGCGGCAATCCGGCTCAGGTGGTTCTGAAGGGCGTGGGAAGACCACTGGGCATAAAAAACTCCTCCGGTGTATTGGGCGTAGGCCTCTGCGTCGTTGGAAAACACTTTTGACTCAGCGCCACGGATGGCGGGCCGAATGGCGCCCGTGGCCGGAACCGTAACCCCAAAAGCCCCCATGTTAGAGGTTGGAGTCGTCGGCCTTCCCGGCTGGGGCGGCACGGCCCCGCTGGCGTTCTCCGCAGATGTCGGCGGATTGAGGGGCTTCTTGTCGCGGATGAGGTAGGATTTGCTCAGGCTGAGGCCGAGGCCGTAAATTTCCACTTCTGCGGCTGAGGCCCGGCGAATAATCTCGTTCTTCGACGACTGGCTGCCGGAATCATAACCGCTCGAAAAAACAATGATCACCCGCCTTTCGCCTTTGGGCCGATGCTGAAGCAGGTTGATGCCCTGCATCAGGGCGTCGTTCATCCGGGCCTTGTTGCCGTCCGGCAGGAGACGTTGGAGGGTAGCGTCCAGCTCGGCGCCGGAGTTCGAAAAACCCTGGTCGACCTTGACATCCGACCCAAACGTAATCACGGCAGCTTCGCCCTTGGGCCCCAGCATCAACTCTGAAAAAAGTGGGGCAAGGTTCTTGATCTCACCCAGCAGAGGAGTCACCGAGTCACTATTCTGGATCAGGATGACAGCTGAGATATTGTGTGATTCGCGATTGAAACCGGTGATTTGCTGCGGCTTGCCGTTATCAAGAATTTCGAAGTCGTCCTTCTTCAGCTCAAAAACAAAATCCCCGGTGTGCTTGTCAATGACCGTAACGGGAGCCGTCACCAGGTTGGATTGGATCCGAATCTGGGGAACTGAGGGAATTTGCCTGGCGTCATCGTTCGCCTGAGGTACGCCTTTCGATGCCTTGCCAGGCGTCGGCTGGCTGGCGCCACTCTGCGCCACTGCAATCGAGGCAAAGGCAGCAGACAGAATGCACACACTGACAACACGTCCACACACACATTCAAGACGACTTCTACTTTTTCCCATTCGACTCATCATCCCTCATTGAATATGATGTCTCGGGGATCGAGGGGGTTACCCCTCTTCCCGGACTCAACAGCAGCAGGGAAAAGAACACTCATCCGGCCAGCCGCTGCCGCAGGGCTTCATAAAGAACTATCCCCGTGGCCACGGAAACATTCAGGGATTCCACCTGGCCCCGCAAGGGAATCCCGGCAAGCTGGTCGCACCCTTCACGGACCAGCCGGTGAAGGCCATGGCCCTCACCGCCCATCACCAGCGCGCAGGGCTGGGTGTAATCCATTTCAAGGTACGATTTTTCCGCCCCCGCTTCAATCCCATAAATCCACAGCCCCCGCTCCTTCATTTCCGCCAGCGCCCGGACAAGGTTCTTGACGCGGGCGATCTGCGCATGTTCCAGCGCTCCCGCAGCCGTTCGAGCCACCGCAGGCGACAAGCCCGCTGCTCGGCGTTCAGCTATCACGACACCATTGGCTCCGCCCCCCACCGAAGTTCGCACAATCGCCCCCAGGTTGGCGGGGTCCTCAACGCCGTCCAGAACCAGCAGCAACGCCGGGCTCTGGCTTGCGATCACGGTGTTCATATCCTGGTAGGACCTGGAAGAACAAACGGCAACCACGTCCTGGTGACGGCCCGCCTGAGCCAGCCGATCCAAGGCCCGCCTCGGGGCAAAGCGGAGGGGAATACTACGGGCCCTGCACTGGTTCAAAACCTCCTGCAGGCGCCTGCCGCTTGCGCCCTCGCGAACCAGGACGTGATCAATGGTCCGCGAACCGATCGCCTCCGTGACGGCATTGATGCCGTAGAGCACATCGGACGAATCTGAAATCCGCTTTCTGTTCATGGGCCGCTGAATCAACACCCGCAAGCTCGCGGCAGCCAGGGAACCCCGATATCTGCCCTGGCAGCACTTATCCACAGAAAAAAAGGTGGGCGGTGTTCGAAAATTCCCGCATGCGGTCGGCAACACTCTTGATGGGCGGGTCCAGCCGGAGCTGTGCCCCCTTCTCAAAAATCGGAACCAGCTTTTCCAGTTCAGGGCCGGAATCGACCGCCGTCAAAGCAATACGCACGGGATGAAACAACTCCTTCCCTTTCTTCTCGGTCTCCTTCTGAACTTCCTTGAGGATCTCCCGGAACCGGGGATAGGTCAGTTCCTGCTCCTCAAGAATCTTGGAGACAACCCGCTTCAGGACCTGGCGCGTGGACGCGTTGTCCGGCGATTCCACGGTGCCCAGCAGTTCTGCGGCTTTTCGGACGTCATACTCAAAAATCAGCCGGACCGCGTCCGGAAGCTGGCTGAGATAATCAATCTTATTGACCGCGGCGTCGACAACAAGTTCAAGCCATTCCATGACCGGCGCAGATAGAGGCTCCTTCATCAGCCCGGCCTCAACGAGGAAAGGGACCGCCATCTCCGCCAGCTTCGACATCGGCAGCTGTTTCAGGTAATGCCGATTCAGCCAGTTCAGTTTCTCCTGGTCAAACACCGCGGCGCTCTTGATGATGTGGTCCAGAGAAAACTGCGCGACAAGCTCTTCCGTGCTGAGGATTTCGGTCTTCCCGTCCGCGGGTGACCATCCCAGCAGCGTCAGGTAATTGCGCAACGCTTCAGGAAGAATGCCCAGACCCCGAAAGCTTTCCAGCGAGGTCGCACCGTGGCGCTTGGACAGCCGCGCGCGGTCGCCGCCCAGGATGGTGGAAAGATGGGCAAACTGCGGCGGCTGCCATCCAAAGGCCCGATAGAGCGCAAGCTGGCGGGGTGTGTTGGAAATGTGATCGTCGCCGCGAATCACATGTGTGATGTTCATCAGGTGGTCGTCCACCACCACGGCAAAGTTATAGGCCGGAGACCCTCCCGAACGCACCAGGATGGGGTCTCCAATCACCTCAGCGGAAAAACGGGTCTCTCCGTGCACAAGATCTTCCCAGGCAAAAGCCCAGTCAATAATCTTCAGCCGTATGGCAGCAGGCTCGCCGGCCGCAACTCTGCCCGCCGCATCCTCCTTCGGAATCATCCGGCACCGACCGGAGTATTGCGGCTGGCGCCCGGCCCCGAGCGCCAGTCGACGCTCGTCTTCAAGCTGTTCGGGCGAACAAAAGCAGAAATAAGCGTGTCCTCGCTCAATCAGTTCCAGCGAATGCTTCCTGTAGACTTCCTGACGCTGTGACTGTCGATAGGGACCGAACGGGCCCCCACAGTCAGGCCCTTCGTCCCAGCCCAGGCCGAACCATTTCAGGTCCTCCAGTAGCTGCGTTTCGTAGCGCTGCTCCGACCTCTCCATGTCCGTATCTTCAATGCGAAGAACAAAAGTTCCCTTGTGATGGCGAGCGAACAACCAGTTGAACAATGCCGTGCGGGCGTTGCCTACGTGGACATAACCCGTCGGGCTGGGCGCAAATCGAACTCGTATTTTTTCTGTTCCCATTGAATTGAAGCCTTCCTTCGAAAACTAACATACGGACGCAGACCTGTACAGCCTGCGGGTAGATCAAGGCTCTCGCGCGGGGTCCTGCGACCTTGTGAAACGAGTCCTATGGTTCCTGTCGTCAGGCACACGTTACTGTTTGCCAAATATTGACCAAATAGTATGGATTGACACATTAGGCCCTTTAGGGCATTGTTAACATGCCTTTAAATTCCGTACGAGGGGAGGGGACCAACCGTGCGAGAAGAAAACGAACCATTTACCGTTAAATTGGTAAACGGGCGTCTTCCACTTTGCTCGACGTTGCTGACGGAATCATCAGAAGAAAAGACTCGCCATCCGGCGATTGTTTTTGCACTTTCAGAAACAGGCGGGAAATTCAGCTCACGGAAGAGAGTATCTCCAGGTGAAGCGGTGGGTATCATCCTGCATCCAGATCTTCGGTACGCAATCCGCGGCCGTGTGACCTGGACGCGCCAGATGAGGGATGATGTCAACGTCAATTTCGGCGTTGTCTTTGAAGAAAAGGTTCCGGAATCCCTGTGGGAAATCCTTGGGGAAACCGTAGCAGCATAGGGTTTTAATAGCGGTCGTTCCTGACCAGCATTCCTGGCATAGTTGCGATAGTCTGTGGGGGGCGGGGTTGTCTTGCAGCACGTATTCCTGTAAACGCAGGAATGTGTGTATCCGCATCGAAAGCTCAGCAAAGAGCCTGCGTTCTTTTCGAAAGTCTGCTGGTGTGTTTCCTTTCCCGACCCCGCCATGCGGGGCTGGGCTGCATTGCTGATTGCACATTCTCCTTTCCCCTTCAACCTGCCATGCGGTAACCTTACAACTTATCTTAAATGTCACCTTCGGCAGGCGATAGCGGGGTTTGGGCAGGTAGGCAGAGAACAGCACGGCGGGATGAAGTGTAAATCCGGTCAAAGAACCGAGGGCCACGTTCAGAAGCCTCCGCGCCGTTCCCAAGCGGCCTTCCAAAAGCCAAATCTGAAATGCAGGCCAACCTTCTTTGCAGCCGCAAAACAAAGGGCAGGCCAAAGAAGGACCCCTCTGAGAAGGTCTATTCCGGGTAAAGGAGTTTCATGTAATGGCGGGATTGAGGTTTCACACTCTACTCTGCATCCTGCTGCTGGCCGGGTTCCTGCCTGGGGCTCTCATTGCCCGCCCCGAAAACGGCGGCCCTGAAGCCCATGCGCTTTTGTTTGTAGAAGTGCATCTCACCAACCCCATAAAATTTTCGCGCCTGAAAACGGGTGACGTGCTGCAGGGAGAAGTGGCCCGGAACGTTTTTTCGGGATACCACCTGATGATTCCCGTAGGCAGCCGAGTGTCCTTAAGGGTTTCCGGCATGAAACTGCGGCGAAAGGAATCCAGCGACAAATGGCCGTGGCCCGCAGAGCACTTCCGGTCAAAGTCTGAGAAATTCCCAACCTTCGATCTGCTGACTACTTCCCTGCCCGTCGGCACCAACGCCAGTTTCCCCGTGTCCCTTGTCACCGCCTATGACGAAATCCACCTTACAGCGAGGACGGCAAAAGGCGGGAAATCCGGAGACCGATCGCGGCCTCCTTCAGCGGGTGAGATTCATGATAAGGCAGGCAAACAGCCACCGGGATCCAGGCTTGAACTGGTGGTTGAAGCGTATCCTCCGACCGGCGGAATCTCCACAACGGCTGCCGCAGACTTCGCTACCGACAACGGTCCTCCACCGGGAATTGAGGCTCTGGCAGCCGGAACAGAAACGAAACTGGCACTGGTGGACAGGTTGAGCGCTTCCAGGAGCCGGCCGGGTGACCCCTTCAAAGCCATACTGGCGGAGCCTCTGCGTCTGAGTTCCGGCGAAATAGTTCCTGAAGGAACTCTGTTCGAAGGGCGTGTTGGGAAGAGCACTCCCCCGCGATGGCTGAGCCGCTCGGGGTCGCTTTACCTGACGTTCAACCGGCTGGTCCTGCCCACGGGAGCAATCATTCCCATCGCAGCATCCATTGTGGGGATGGAGACGAACCGGAATACCCGGATGAAGGTGGATTCGGAAGGCGGATTGAGCGGCGGAAGTCCGGGCAAGAAACGTCTTCTGGTTGATGTTGGAGTCGGCTTCGGGATCTCCAAGGTGGCCGATGATGGTTTCCAGCTGATTGCAGAAGCGCTGATCTCAACCGCAACCGACGCGTCAACCGCCGGCACCGCCCGGCTGATTGGAATGGCCGTTGGAGGCCTGTTCTTCATCAAGAGGCACGGTCGTGACGTCGTCCTGCCACCCTACACCATGCTGAGCGTCCGGTTTGACCGCCCGCCATCGTTGCGCACGCCCGAAAAGCAGTATCAGCGCAAGCGATAACGACCACGCGGCTGAAGTGTAATGTGCTGTCCTCAGGACTGGGTGGTCTGCTGCAAATCCGGCAGCCAGGCGGAAAAGTGATTCAGGCTGGGATGGTGGGTGCGGTCCACTTCAAGCGGCGTAATGGAAACCTCGTGCGCAAAGATGGCTGCGTAATCGGAATCCGGCTCAACCCTGCGGTGCGGCAGCGTCTCATCCAGCCAGTAGTAGGACCTTCCGCGCGGGTCTTTTTTTTCACAAACCAGATTCTGTGAAATCTTCTGGCTCTGGCGGGTCACCCGCACACCGCGAATCTCGTGCTTTGGAACATTCACGTTCAGGGCGATGCCCGGCGGAAGCCCTTCCTTCAGAATCTTCTCCGCCAGTTGAAACGCCACTCCGCACGCCCCGCTGAAGTCCTCCGGGTTGCGGCCGACGAGCGAGATGGCGAACGATGGAACGCCGTGCAGCACCGCTTCCTGAGCGGCCGCCACGGTCCCGGAATAAATCAGGTTCTCTCCGAGGTTTCCTCCCGGATTGATGCCGGAAACCACCAGGTCCGGCTTCTCCGGAAGCAACTGATAGAGCGCAAGAATCACCGTATCCGCCGGGGTGCCGCCCACGGCGAAGTGGTGGTCATCCAGCGTCTTCACGCGCAACGGCTGGTGCAGGGTGAGAGCCTGGCTGGAGCCGCTTCGCTCACTGTCCGGGGCGACAACCGTTATATCACCCAGCGGGCTCAGGGCGTCTTCGAGTGCTCGGAGCCCGGCGGCGCCAATGCCGTCATCGTTCGTCAGCAGGATTCTCTTGTTTTCCATGGATGGTTATGGGAAGCATGCCCGGGGAAGGTTTGCCCAAACTCAGGGTTCGTGC
>JBAUWE010000495.1:0-3017 GCA_049583595.1 Terriglobia bacterium | reverse complement strand
CCTCTCGGGAGGTTTATCGAATGAAACGCCGCACCTTTTTGAAGAATTCAGTACTGGCCACCGGGGCGGCCATTTGTGCGCCGGGAGCGCAGGCGTGGGCTTTGCCGGCGAGGCCTTTTGGCGGGTTTAAGCTGGGAGCCATCAGCGACGGCTTTTCGCCGGACCTGGAAGAGGCGCTGAAAATCATGAAAGGCTACGGGCTCTCGTGGGTTGAGATCCGCGCCATCTGGGGGAAATACAACACCGAGGCGACGCCGGAAGAAATCAAGCGCGTGAAGAGCCTGCTGGACCAGTACCACTTTAAATGCTCGGTGGTGGATTCAGCTTTCTTCAAGTGCACGCTGCCGGGAACGGAACCCGTGAGCGGTGGGGACAACTCGTATCCCTACCCGGGCCAGATGGACCTGCTGAAACGCGCTGCGGAACGCTGCCACGCCTGGGGCACCGACAAGGTGCGCGGCTTCACCTTCTTCCGCGTGGCCGAGCCTGAAAAGATCTATCCGCGAATTTCCGAAGAGCTGGCGAAGGCCGCGGAAACGGCGCGGCAGGAAGGCGTGCGGCTGGTGATTGAGAACGAGGAATCGTGCAACGCCGCCACGGGGCACGAGACGGCCGCGATTCTGAAAATGACGCCGTCGCCCGCCCTCGGCTTCAACTGGGACGTGGGCAACGGTTACTCGCACGGCGAAGTGTCCTACCCCGACGGCTGGAACGCGCTCGACAAGAGCCGCATCTGGCACCTGCACTTGAAAGGCATGCAGTGCGGGCCGGGCATGAAGAAATGCCACGAGACTTTTCCGGATGAGGGCGTGATTAATCTTACGGGACAATTCAAGGCGCTCGAGCGCGACCACTACGATGGAACCATGTCACTCGAATGCGAGTTCAAGGCCCCCGGAATGACCCACCAGCAAACTACCGAGCGTTCCATGCAGGGCCTGCTGCGCGTGGTGAAAAAAGCAGTGGGGTAAGCGAAGGATGAAGGATGAAGGGTGAAAGCCCGGCAAGACGTGACTTCAATTACAAATTGCGAGTTACGAATTACCAGGGGCTTTCCGGTTCTGTGTTTATGGAAGCTGGAATCTGTAATCTGAAACCTACTGAGGATTGCGAAATATAGTGACAACGCTCGTTTGTAGCGCTGCCGTCCCGGCGGCACTTTTCAGGGCCGGCAAGATGCCGGCGCTACGGAAGTCCGCCACTTTCTCAATCAAGTTTTGGAGGGACCGAGGATAAGGAACGCGTGAACGTCGTCGTCGCAGAAGTTCTGAATGGCCGCCTGGTTGGCTCTCAGAATTTCTTCAATGTGGCTGGTGGAGCTGTTGCCGCAACGAATCCATATGACCTTGGGTGGAAATCCCCGTAGAAAACTTCGCTGGTGAAAGTCAGAATCCTTCGAAACGATCGTGTATCCGTGGGTCCGGGCGTAATTCCAGATGGCCTCGTCATCTGCGCGCTCAAGGCCAATGGGCCCCACGTGAGTGGATTCCGGATACAGACCTGCCAGATTTTCCACAAGATGATAAGACAGATTCTGATCGAAAAGTAGTTTCACGGCAGGGAGGAAGTCAGTTTGCGCTCACGGTCGGCGGCGAAGGCGAGGCACGCCTTGATGTCTTCGGAGGTCAGTTCCGGAAAGTCGCGCAAGATTTCCTCCTCCGTCATGCCGGACGCCAGGTAATCGAGCACATCGTAAACGGTGATTCGCAGCCCGCGAATACAGGGCTTTCCGCCGCGCTTGCCGGGCTCGAGCGTGATGATTTTGCGGTAGTCCATACGCTTCAAACCTAGGCGGTTGGCATGTGGAAGTCAAGCGAATTCACTGCGGATTTGCAGTTGCGCGAACGACTCCGGCGGCGATCACAGCAAAGCATGGCAACACCTTCGTTACGGTTCGCTCTGGCCGTTGCGCTGGCGCGGGCTGTTGCTGGGCGTTCCCAGGTGCATGAGGGTATCCGGGGCCATATCCATCGGATGCAAATTGTGGTACCAGCCGGTGGCGGACAAGGTGTCCGGATAATCGTGGACCAGCATGCCGGGCTGATTGATCGGCAATTCCTTCGCAATGGTGGCGTCCGGCCGGGCGACAAACGATCCCCAGTGGGAATACGGCCGCGATGAATTGTTGCACACGGCCCACATGCGATTGTCGGCGCAGCGGGTGGCGGCCTCGCGGGTGTTGAGCGTGTCCAGACAATTCGGGCCCTCGCTTCCGGCGTTGCTGAAGGAATGGACCATCACCGTTGCGCCCAGTTTGCGGTAGGCAATGTAGATTTGCGGCCAGCAGACGTCGTAGCAGATGGCCAGGCCGATCTTCACTCCGCGGACTTCGTGCGCCACCAGGCGGTTGCCGGCCGAGTAGTATTTCTGGTCGCCGCCGGTCAGGAAGCACTTGTCGTAGCGGTCGACGATTTTGCCTTCCGGGTCGATGAGATAGACGCAGTCGGTCGGCTTGGTGTTCGCGTCCAAAAAATGCGACGAGCCGAGCGCCAGCCACATGTTCAGTTCCCGGGCCAGGGCGCGCAGGCCGCTGGTTTCCTGGCGCAGCTTGTCCCAGTCGTAATTCTCAAAGGACGGAAGGTCCGTGCCGGGGTAGCCCGACAGGCTGGCCTCCGAGGTGTGCAACAGGTGGGCTCCCTCGGCGTGCGCCTGGCGCATGAAGTCGCGGACATACTTCGCGTTTTCCGCGGCGCTGCCACTGCAGGGAAACTGGCAGGTGGCGATGCGGAGCTTTTGGGTTGATTTCGTTTCGGCGGGAGTTGGTTGCGGCGCCTCGGCGGCGTTGGGCAAGCCCGCGGCGGCGAGAGAGGGCAGGGCGTTCAATCCGGCCGCGCCCGCAAGCGCCTTGCCAGTGTTCTTGATGGCCTGCCGCCTGGTGATTGGTTTGTCAGATGACATGAGTATTAACTGACCTCCTGTGAGTTTTAAGACGTGTCCTGCCTATGGACTGGCAGGAGTCGCCAGCGGTTAAATCCTGACAAACTCCCTCTTGCGATACATCCAATAGAGGATGAACC
>JBAUWE010000494.1:0-18103 GCA_049583595.1 Terriglobia bacterium | reverse complement strand
CAGGTATTCTTGCCGGTCCATCCGATGCCGGAATAGCGTGCGAAGGCCCGCTCGACGATGGGTCCGGTATCGACGTAGACGGACGTTTCTGCTCCGGGCGAAAGACTTTCTATGGCTCGCCTTAACTCTTCCAGCTTTTGGCGCATGATCTGGTGATAATCCTGGCCCCATGCGTAGCGGGAGATCCAGGCGCGGGGAACGGGTGCGTCATCAGATTGTTCGGTTTCCGACCCCGCTGATGAGGAGAGTGCGGCGTTCTCGGTTGAATAGGGGAACGGTGCGTTATAGACGAGGCCAACGCAGAGAACAGATTGCGCGGAAGGCAAAACGAGCCGCGGATCGTACCGCTTGGGATTTTCCAGATAGTGCATTTCGCCGCCGTAGCCCTGTTCGACCCACTTGCGCGCGAAATCAAGGTCCTGCCAGATGCCCAGCGGAGCAACGCCGGCCTGGTCAAAACCCGTTTCAAGAGCTTTCTGTAGCAGTTGAGCTTTGAGCACCATCGCACACCATCATAGCCCAGCGAGAGGCAGGTCTGCGGGCAGTTGCTGTGTGGCCGGACAGAATCGAAAAGTAAAATTAATGTCGTCAACCGTTGACCGTACGCACTTGACATGACACCCGCATGCCACATGCCGGCTAAATTTATGCGCAACTCGAAGCCAACGTGTTGAAATTCAAGGAGATTTCTGGTTTCCATTCAGGCGGCATTTACGGCCTTCCAACCCCTTTTTGCTGCATTTCGGCACAAAGTGCTTAGCGCTTCGGCTGATGTTCCCTAGAATTCACTGTGCACGCTTAGGCATGTGAGATTGCAGGAACGAATTGCGGGTTACTGGAAAAGGAACCACATAGCCAATCACGAATTGTGCAGGCGCCGCGAAGACCTTGAATGGCAAGCAGACCTGGAGCAGGAAGTTCCTAAATGGGTCTTGAAGGCGGCGATGGTTTTTTGCGGGAGTTGTTCTGAGCTGGGGGCGCAAAGCCTATGGCTGGATGGCCTCGCCCAACGTGAGAGGAACGTAACGCCCTCCCCAAGTAACGGCGGGTGATTATTTCAACAAAGAGGGGTGAAGAATTATGCCACGTATTCGAGGTCAGCGAGCGATGAAGTATTTTGACCGGGCGATCACAGGGACCGCCGGCGCTTTGTTTGATGGTATTCAGTATTTCAATAAGTACAAACCGGCCCCGGCGTTTACGCCGAACTGGTCTGACAAGCCGCTGCTGAAATCCTGGCAGAAGACCAAGCCGAAGCTGGGCTGGCCGCGGGAGACCGATTCGCTTTGTCCGGGCTGCGTTAAGGAAGCGCGCGAGGCCATCATCTCCGGCGAGAAGGACTGGAAGGACCTGCTCACCACCAAAGTGGGTGAGATTAAGGCGCAGATCATCGAGCGGGACGGCCAAGTCTGGATGATAAAAGATTGCCCGATCCACGGCCACTACGAAGACATCATGGCGCTCGACGTCAACTTCCTGCAGTGGATTGAGCAGAACTTTCCGGGCCGCGACATCCGGGCCCACAATGACAAGGACCTGCACAATCATGGTTCCAGCACCATCAAACATGGGCGCGGCTCTGTGCTGACCGTGGACCTGACCAACCGGTGCAACATGATGTGCGACCCGTGCTTCATGGACGCCAACCAGGTCGGCTTTGTGCACGAGTTGAGCTGGGAAGACGTCAAGGAGATTCTCGACAACGCCACCAAGATCAAGCCGCGGCGTCAGATGTCCGTGCAGTTCTCGGGCGGCGAGCCGACGATGTCGCCCTACTTCATCGATGCGGTCCGTTATGCCCGGAAGAAGGGATTCAACAGCGTCCAGGCGGCGACGAACGGCATTGAGTTCGCCAAGAGCAAGGAATTCTGCCGGCAGGCGTTTGAGGCCGGACTGCGGTACGCCTATCTGCAATTTGACGGCATCGGCAATGACGCCAACAGCCACCGCAAGGTGGGCAACCTGTTTGACGTCAAGCTGAAGGCCATCGACAACATGCACGAAGCGGGGATCGAAATCATCCTGGTGACCACGCTGGTGAACAACGTGAACAATGACCAGGTGGGCCCCATCATCAACTTTGCCCGCGAAAACCCCAAGAAGATCGCCTTCATCGCCTTCCAGCCGGTTTCGTTCACCGGACGTGATGAGGACGTGACTCCGGAGCGGCGGGCCCGGCAGCGCTACACGCTCTCCCACATGGCGGCAGACGTGAAGAAGCAGGTCGGGATTACGGAACCGACCCGCGACTGGTTCCCGCTTTCGCTGATGGGATCGTTCGCCGATTTTGCCGATCTGGTCCATGGGCCGGAAGCGCAGTGGGGCCAGGTCAGCTGCGGCTGCCATCCCAACTGTGGTGTCGGGACCGCGCTGATGATCAACAAGGAAAACAAGGAATGGGCGCCCGTGCCGCAATTCCTGAACATTCCCGGCCTGGTGAAAGACATGCAGAAAATCACCGACGCCGGCCGCGGCAAGTGGTTTTCGAACCTCATGATGGGCCTGGCGTTGCTGAAGAATTACAATCCGTTCGGTGCACCGCCGAGCCTGGCTCTGTTTGATATCCTGAAGAAGTTTGACAAGTCCTTCGCCCTGACCGGTGAAAAGCGCGCCGACAAGGTCTACGGAGCTTCCAGCCCGGACCGCACGCTTGACGATACGATGAAGCGCCGGTCAGACCCCTGGAACTTCCTTTTCATCGCCGGCATGTGGTTTCAGGACCTGTTCAACTATGACTTCCGCCGGACCGAAATGTGCATCATTCCTTACGCGACGCAGCAGGGCGAAATTTCCTTCTGCGCCTACAACACGGGAATCGGATGGCGGAACATCATCGAGAACATGCACAAGAACGCCACGGTCGCCGAGTGGTACAAGACCCACGGCAAGCACGAAATCTATGCCGCCGGGAAAAAAGTCAACCTGTCTGAGTACGAGCACTCGCTGACCATTAATGCCGAGGACGCTTCGCGGGTTCGTGAGCTTGCTCACGACGTCCCGATGACAGCGGCCGAGGAACAGCGCGCACGGCGCAAGGCTGACTACGAAGCCAAACAGGCGCGGGCGGTCTATGAAGAACTGGTTCTCAAGAAACCCAAGGCCGACCTGGTGCAGATTGGCAGCGCCAAGCAAACCAAGGAATCCGAGGAAGTTTCTGTCTAGTTTTCCCGTGGGGAGTTGAGGCAAAAGAGGCCGCCTGTTGAGAAAGTGACGGGCGGCCTTTTTGTTTGTTCCGCCACCGGATGGAGCGGCGGGCTTACTTTCCCACGGCGTCACTCCGGGTCGTCAATGTGGCATGCAGTGGCCTTGCTCCTGCCTTGAAGTTGCAGTACGATAAAGAGTGTTCTCCGAGCCTTCGGGAGCTAAAGAGCATCCAACAATCCATGCCCCGTTGGCCGGCAGGGTGCGCGGAGAAATCCGGGTGCCTCCCGTATTTGGAAAGGGGAACAGGCCTACGCCGAATACGGGTAGGCGTTTTTCTTTTTGTAGGCTAGTGCGGGCCGTCTTCCCGGCGCGCCCCCAACCCTGGCGGCGGAAATTTATGCTCAAAGACAGCTACGGCCGCGATATTCACGATCTGAGAATTTCAGTCACGGACCGCTGCAACTTTCGGTGCGTTTACTGCAAGTCGGCCGATCCGAAGAATTATTTCCCTCACCAGAATCTGCTGGGGTGGGATGAACTTTTGCGCGTGGCGCGCATCATGGCCGGACTGGGAATCCGGAAGGTCCGCGTGACCGGCGGTGAGCCGCTGCTGCGCCCGGGCATCGTTGACTTTCTCGCAGGGTTAAAGCGGATTGACGGAATCCAGGACCTGGCGTTGACGACCAATGGGTATCTTCTGGCGGAGAAGGCCTCGGACCTGGTCCGTGCGGGAGTCCAGCGCGTGAATGTCAGCATGGATTCGTCTCACCCGGACAAGTTTGCTGCCATTACACGCACACCCGGTTCCTTTGAACGCGTCATGGAGGGTGTCGACGCTGCGGTGGAAGCGGGATTGCATCCTGTGAAGGTCAACGTGGTGCTGGTGCGGGGATTCAATGAAGGGGAGATTCTGGGTTTTGCGGAACTTGCACGGAAAAAGAATTTGATTGTCCGGTTTATCGAGTTTATGCCCCTGGATGCCGATCATTCATGGGACCGCTCGAAGGTGGTGACGGCGCGCGAGATTTTTGAGACCATCCATCCCGTATTTCCGCTGGAAGAGTTCCCGCGCCGGGAAGCGAGCGAGACGGCCCTGCGCTACCGGTTCCGGGATGGCCAGGGTGAAATCGGAATGGTTGCTCCCGTATCGATCCCCTTTTGCGGGCAGTGCAGCCGCATTCGCCTGACGGCCGATGGCAAGCTCCGCACGTGTCTGTTTTCGCTGGAAGAGCATGATGTGGCGGCATTGCTTCGTGCCGGGGCTGACGACATTGCAGTCGGAGGTTTGATCCGTGCCGCGGTGGACCAGAAGGAGCCCGGCCACCGGATCAATGAGCCGGACTTTGTCCAGCCGTCGCGGACGATGGTTTACATTGGAGGATGAGATCTGCAGCGTCTCCTCCCGGCATCTTGTTTGTGGGCTCTCACTGACGGCTCACGGAGTGTTAAAATAAGGCTTTGGCGGGTCTTACATGGCAACAGGCACTTTGAGTCTCTTACCGGAAAATTACGTCGAGTTGTCTGAGCAGGAACTGGACGAACGTATTTTGCAGGCCAAGGCTGCTTTGGGTTCGCGAGTGGTCATCCTCGGCCACCACTATCAGCGGGACGAGGTCGTCAAGTTCGCGGATTACCGCGGCGATTCTCTGAAGCTTTCGCGCCTGGCCGCAAGCCGCAAAGAAGCGGAATATATAGTGTTTTGCGGCGTCCACTTCATGGCGGAGAGCGCGGATATCCTGCGCGAAGAGCACCATGTTGTGATTCTTCCTGACCTGAACGCTGGCTGCTCGATGGCGGACATGGCCGATCTGGAACAACTGGAGGTGTGCTGGGAGGAAGTGTCCGGCAGGTTAAAAGCAAAGGTTGTTCCTGTGACGTACATTAACTCCACTGCGGCCATCAAAGGGTTTGTCGGTCGCCAGGGCGGGGCGGTCTGCACGTCATCCAACGCCAGAAAGGTCATGGAATGGGCCCTCGAGCGCGGAGAAAAAGGACTGTTTATCCCCGATGAGCACCTTGGAAGAAACACGGCTTATCGCATGGGGATTCCACTGGATGAAATGGCCGTGTGGAATCCGCACGAAGAATTGGGCGGACTCACGGAAGACACGATCCGACGTGCCCGTGTGATTTTATGGAAGGGACATTGTTCAGTCCACCAGCGATTCCTCCCGGAGCACGTGGACCGCGCGAGGAAGGATTATCCCGGGATTCAGATCGTTGTGCATCCGGAGTGCCGCTGGGACGTTTGCGAAAAGGCGGACTCGGTGGGATCGACGGAATTCATTATCAAGAAAATTGAGGAAGGCAAACCGGGCAGTAAGTTTGCCGTGGGAACAGAAATCCATCTGGTCAAGCGGCTGGCGCAGGAACATTCTGACCGGTTGGTGGTCTCGCTGGACGATTGCGGATGCCTGTGCAGTACGATGTACCGCATCTCGCCGCAGCACTTGTGCTGGGTGCTTGAGAGCCTTGTAGCTGGTCAGATTGTGAACCGCGTCCATGTGGATGAAGAAACCCGGCGCTGGGCGCATTTGGCCCTGGACCGCATGCTGGAGATTGTTTGAAGCCTGGCCGATCCGGATCTTCGTTGACGTCGTCCGTCGGGCAATGGCGATGGTGAAAGAACAGGAACGGAAGAAGGAAGGGGCCGTCGCCGACTTTGGTGATGCGCGTTGGGGAAGGGTCTTTATGTCAAGCAAGTATTTCAGCCGTCACGAAGCCGAACAACTTCTGCCGTTGATTGAGGGATTTCTGAAGCAGGTGCAGGAGCACAAGCAGGCCGTGGATGCTGCACAGACTGAATTGACGAATGCGGCTTCGCGGATTATGGTTCTAGGCGGGTCTTATCCCTCGTATTCGGACCTGGTCAGGAGGAAAGCGGAACGAGACCATGCCTCGGCCAGGATTGTTGAAACGATCTCCAGGATTCAGGAGACCGGGTGCCTGGTCAAGGATATCGACACGGGTCTGATCGATTTTCCGAGTTTGATTGAAGGGCAGGAAGCTTTCCTGTGCTGGAAACAGGGAGAGCGCCGAATTGAATACTGGCACGGGCTGGAAGACGGATTCGCCGGGCGCAGGCGTCTGGATGATGGTTCCCCTGATGAGCCTGCTTCGGGCTCATCTCGCGTCCAATAAGAAGCCTTTTGCAACAGGGTGGGTCACCAACAAAGAAGGGAAAATACAATGTCGGATCCATTGCGAAGTGAGTGGGTCAAAAAACGGACCGGGCCCATCGTGACTCAGATGCATTATGCCCGTGAGGGTGTAGTGACGGAAGAAATGGAGTACGTGGCGAAGCGCGAAAACCTTTCGCCGGAGACCATCCGCTCGGAAGTTGCCCGTGGCCGCATGATCATTCCCGCCAACATCCGCCACGTCGAGCTTGAGCCCATGTGCATCGGGGTCGCCTCCAAATGCAAAATCAATGCCAACATCGGGAACTCCGCCACTACTTCCAACCTGCAGGGGGAACTCGAAAAACTGCACGCTGCCGTTCACTTTGGCGCGGATACAGCGATGGACCTTTCAACCGGCGGGGACATTCACGCCATCCGCGAATCCAACCTGCGCCACAGCCCCGTTCCCATTGGCACGGTGCCTATTTACGAGGCGCTTTCACGGGTGAAGCAGGTTCGCGATCTGACGCCTGAGATCATGCTGGAAGTGATTGAAGAACAGGCCGCGCAGGGTGTCGATTATATGACCATCCACGCGGGCGTTCTCCGGGAATTCATCCCTCTCACGCGTCACCGCATCACCGGGATCGTCAGCCGGGGTGGCGCCATCATGGCCCAGTGGAGCGCAGAGAATAATCAGGAAAATTTCCTTTACACGCACTTTGAGGATATCTGCCGGATCTTCCAAAAGTACGACGTCTCTTTTTCGCTCGGCGACGGCCTGAGGCCAGGCTGCCTGGCGGACGCCAGCGACGAAGCCCAGTTTGCCGAACTCAAAGTGCTGGGCGAACTGACGAAGAAGGCCTGGGAGTACGACGTCCAGGTGATGATCGAAGGGCCTGGGCACGTTCCCATGGACCAGATCAAGCTCCAGGTGGACAAGGAAATGGAGCTATGCCATGAAGCTCCATTTTATACGTTGGGTCCGCTGGTGACCGACATCGCTCCCGGCTATGACCACATCACGTCCGCCATCGGCGCGGCCATGATCGGCTGGCACGGCGCATCCATGCTCTGCTATGTGACGCCCAAGGAACACCTGGGCCTGCCCAACAAGGACGATGTGCGGCAGGGCATTATCGCCTATAAGATTGCGGCTCACGCGGCAGATGTGGCTCGCAAGCGCCCCGGCGCCCGCGACCGCGACGATGCTCTTTCCTACGCGCGCTTCCTGTTTGACTGGAACAAGCAGTTTGACCTTTCGCTCGATCCGGAAAGGGCGCGCTCCATGCACGATGAAACTCTTGGCGACGAGTATTACAAAGACGCCGCATTTTGCTCCATGTGCGGCCCCAAGTTCTGTTCCATGAACACGACGCAGGTGATGGAGAAACACCTGGGGTTCAATCAGAAAGATCGTGAGCAGAAGTTTGTAGAATTGCTGGCCAAGATTGACAAGTAGGCCCGGAGACGATGCTTCTTTCAGCCCTGACGCTGCGACCCTGAATCCACGTGTCGCCGCGGGTTCCCTGCTGCCTTGTGCCTGGCTGAGCCATTACCACCCCCGCAGATAGAGCAGCATGACAACGGCGGAAGCCGCCAGGCAGTAAATCCCAAACAGATACCAGCGTCCCTGCTCCAACCACCGTGACAGCCACTTGAGCGCCACCAGGCCGGCCATGAAAGCACAAACCATGCCCAGCAAACTGGGCGCCAGTGCAGTGGCCAGATCGAGGTGAACCCCGGCTTGCGCGCTGGCGTGGAGCAGTCGGTAGAGTTCGCGGGCGATGGCCAGCGGAGTGATGGCGACGACGATGGCAAAACTGAAAGACTCAACCGGCATGCGGTCGCCACCCGCCAGCAGGGCGCCGGAGATGGTGGACCCGGAGCGAGAGAATCCCCGGAAGGGGATGGCAACACCCTGCAGGATTCCCATGATGATGGCCTGGCGCCAGGTGATCTCGCGATGCCTTGCCCCCGACGGCCTGTCGGGTCTGCGTGCCTCGCGAAGTCCGGCCCAGAGGATCAGAATGCCGGCGGCTGCCAGCGCAGGAGCAATCCAGTTGAGCTTATGGAATAAAGCCTCAATCTCGGCATGGTGGTTTCCGTGGCTCAGCACGTGCTCCACGCCCAGAATCAGCGGAAGCGCAACAGCGCCGCTCAGGAAGCATGCCACAAAGCACATGCGAGCGAACCGGATGAAGGCCTCCCGCGATGAGAAGAAGGTGTCTACCCACTGCCGCCAGAAATAGACAATCACGGCAAACATTGTTCCCGTATGCAACATCACTAGAAGCAGTGCATTGGCCGGCGTGGACATATTTTCGTGGAGGAGTTTAGCCGTCACGATGACGTGGGCGGAACTGGAAACGGGGAGGAGTTCAGCCAGCCCCTGAACGACCGCCAGAATCACGACATAAATCCAATGCATGCGTGTGTGTCCTCTTGGGGGGCCCCGTCAAGTTGCCATCAGGCTTGTTCGCGGGCCAGTGAGCCTGTCTCGCGGGAGTTCGTGGCTGTGTGGACCTGGTGGAGGGTTTGACCGGTTCTGAACCTCTCGCGGCAGGTGAAGACACGCGCAGGAGGCAGATTGCGCCAGATGGTTCGGCATTGGATGGAGCCAAAATACTCGCGAAGGAACGGCAGGGAAGAATGCCGCAGCATCTTGCCGTTCTCAAGGCGCATGCCATGCAGGTACTGGTACTGGGTGTACACGCTTTTTCCGTCCATGAAAGGGGCGAGAACGTCCTGAAGGATACGCTGGCGGTGGTCCGGCATAAAGCGGAGCGACAGAGAGGAAACAACGGCATCAACCCGGTCCAGACCACGTTGTCGCAACTCATCGCCCAGGCTTTCTGCAGGCGCGTTCAGCAGCACCAGACGCGGGTCAGAAAAACGCTTTTCCATGTAACTGACAAATTCCGGGTTGATCTCAAATGCCAGGAGCGTGGCCTGCGGAGGAAGTGTTTCCAGCAGGACTTGTGTGATGGCGCCGGTGCCCGCACCGAGTTCCACCACCGTCCGCGTTTCATTGATGGACAGGCCTTCCAGCATGGCGCGCGCCAGATGCCGCGAACTGGGAGCGACGGAAGCAATGTTCTGAAAATCGCTGGCGGCCGCAAGCGCAAACGTCTTAAAGCTCTGGAATCCCTTCATCGCCTCGGCCAGCGAACTCTTGTACGCCGCGATGTTCTTTATCATGATTTCGATCATATCCGACTCTTCCCGAGATCAACCTGTCCAAGGGATCTTCAATACGATATCGTTGCGCTCCCAAGATCAAACATAATACCACCTGAGAGGTTCATATTGACAACCCGGCTCCAGAAATCTTTCTTACCCATCAACTGGCGGTTATCATCGGCTTTCTGTCCAGGATGCGTGAGTTGATTTCGGGTATCATATCGTTTCTGTGGCAGTGGTTCGGATGTTTTGACGTCGGCCGTGCAAACGCCAGTGCGTCCCATGGCATAATTTACAGATACGAAAGGTGTCTATGACGGAAATTCCAGCGGAAAAAAAAGTTCGCGACGAATTCAACCAGTGGGCGGAAGCCGGCCGCGGAGAAGAGATGGAGGACCACCATCTTCCAATCACGCGGCCCGTGTTGCCCCTGATGGACTTAAAGCCCAATGACCACATCCTGGATCTTGGCTGCGGCAGCGGCTGGCTTTGCCGTCTGCTTGCGCGGCGGGTTCCTGAGGGCCGGGTCGTGGGCGTTGATGTGGCGCCGGAAATGGTCCGGCGCGCCAGGGCCGCTGGCAGGGAATACGCCCACCTCAATTTCATGGAGGGCGCTGCCGATAGAATTCCTTGTGACGACAATTCCTTCAGCAGGATTATTTCGGTGGAGTCCGCTTATTACTGGCCGGACCCGGCGGCAAGCATTCGGGAGATGTTCCGAGTCCTCGCCGAGGGCGGGAGCGCGTGGATTCTCATCAACTATTACCTCGAGAACCCGCATGCGCATCAGTGGGGTCCGATTGTCAACGTTCCGACCCACCTGCTCTCAGCCAATGACTGGAAAGCCTTTTACCGCGAGGCGGGATTTGTGAACGTTCAGCATCGGCAGATTCCTGATCCTACACCGGTCTCGGACGACTATTCGGGCCGCTGGTTTCGAGATGCCGAACAGATGAGGAAGTTCCATCAGGTTGGCGCGCTTCTGGTGCATGGAATGAAGCAGAAGGCACAAATGGCCGCCGGGTCTTGAAGGCAAGGCCTGGGCGTTGCTTCGTGGCTAACCTGGCATGAGTTGCTGGCCGGAGTTTTCGATTGTTAACTGAATTCAGCGAGCGGATCGCGAAACATCGCCTGCTCGCAGGCGCGATTCTCGGGGCACTCACTTTTGTGATTTTCTCGGGGTCTCTGGCGAACGGTTTTGTCTACGATGACAGTCCGCAAATCCTGCAGAACGCTTTTGTCTTGAATTCCCATCTGTGGAAGCAGATCTTTACAGGCTCCGTCTGGTCTTTCCAGGGCGGCAAAACCAACTTCTACCGTCCGTTACAGTTCGCCTGTTATTGGGCTCTGTGCCGCGTTGTCGGGCCCAACCCGGCGGTGTTTCACCTTCTGAATTTGCTGGTCTACGCGGCTTCTGCAGGGCTGGTCTACTGGCTGGCGAGAAGGCTCTTCAATAATGACTTTGTTGCGTTTGTCGGCGCCCTGCTCTGGGCGCTTCACCCCGTGCATGTGGAGGCGGTTGCCTGGATTTCCGCCCTGCCTGACGTAGGCTTTGCGCTCTTCACGCTTCTGGCATTTCTGTGTTTCCTGCGCGCAGAGCACGGCAACGCAAAGAATTTCGGCAAACATGCGCTGGCGGCTGTTTCGTTCTTCGTTGCCCTGTTCTTCAAGGAGATGGCACTCAGCTTCCCATTTCTGCTGCTGGCTTACTGGTTTTTCCTCGGCAAGCCGGAAAGCTGGTCCCACCGGTTGTTGCGGTGGTTGCCCTATATGGCGGCCACAGTCGCGTATTTGGTGGTGCGGTACCTGGCGCTGGGTTATCTCACACAAGGCGGACATCTCTGGGGAATTTCGGTGCGCGTTGGCGCCGCCGCCGTGGCACTGCTGGGCCAGGATACGAAGATCCTGCTTTGGCCTGCCCATTTAAACGTCTTCCGGATGTTTTATCTGGGCCCTGGTTTGCATTCACCCTGGCCATGGATCACATTGCTATGTCTGGGCGCCACGCTCTGGATGCGCAGGCGTGAACCCCTGCTGGCATTTCTAATCGTCTGGTGGCCGGTAACGCTGTTGCCCGTATTGGACATCCGCCAGCTCAGTTTTCCTCTCCTGGCGGATCGCTTCCTCTATTTCCCTTCGGTTGGCCCGTGCCTTGCCGTGGCCTATCTACTGCTTGACTGGCTACCACGCCGGTTCGCACGTGTCCGTATGGTTCCAGTTGCCGCGTGCGCGATGGGCCTGGCCATAATTTTCTGTGGAGTCCAGGCCCTGCGCGCCATTCCGCGCTGGCGCGACAACAACACTCTGATCCATTACTCGCTGACCCAATCGCCCGGTTCGCCCCTGCTGCATATGGCGCGAGGAGTGGTGCTCGAATACGAGAAAGGAGACCTGACTGGCGCGCTGAGGGAATACAACAAAGCCAGGCGGCTGAACCAAGCGAGTTCGTGGCCGTTAAACCTCGATCACGACTACTACCTGGCCGTGGGACGAATTGCCCTGCGAACCGGAAAAAGGCAGGAAGCAATTGAGGACTTCAGGAAGGCCCAACACGCCGCGCCTGACAGTTCACAGCCGAGTGACGCGCTGGGCGCCGTTTATTTTCCGCAAGGTGATTACACGACGGCTGCAAAATACTTTGAGCACTCGGTGAAGGCGGATCCTCAGGATGTTACTGCGCGCTTCTACCTGGGCACCTGCTGGATGAAGCTGGGCAATTACCGTCAAGCTGCGGCGGAGTTCCACGCTGCGCGCAAGGTTGTTCCCAATTACTGGCAGGCTTACCAGGCCGAAGCCCGTGCGCTTGAAGCAGCAGGAGAGCCCGCTGCGGCCAAACGGGTGCGGGACGAAATCCAGAGACCCTGACCTCAGTAAGAGGGAAGTCCTTTCTGTTTCTCAAGGCAATTACATTTGAGGTGTGGTCTAAGGCTCGACTCTGGCGGTATAATGAGGGCCGAAGACTACGAGTTCAAAGTGCGGGGTGAGCCGGGGGGCTGGCGCAGTCCGAATGAGTAGGTTGGCTGAAGTGCTTGTCCTTTCAGTTAGCACGGACTCTGTCTACCGCAGGAATTTCTGATCATCAATTCGACAATATAGACAGGCGGAGAGGAAATCTCTAGACCTGAACGATGGGGGTGCTATGGCTGAGTTTGTAAAAGTGGCGAGTTTGTCCGAGCTGGATCCTGGAGTTGCAAAAGCTGTTGAGGTCAATGGCAAATCGATCGCCTTGTACAACGTGAACGGAACAGTGTATGCGACGGACAACACTTGCCTTCACCAGGGCGGGCCTCTGGGTGAGGGCATGCTGGAGGGCGATGTCGTCACGTGCCCCTGGCACATGTGGCAGTACAATGTCCGCACGGGAGAAAACCTGGAAGACAGCCTGCTGAAGCTGGATACCTATCCCGTGCAGGTTGAAGGTGACGACATCAAGGTGGCCGTCTAGGGCCCTTGCACGCTGAGACTGCGAGACTATCCGCCTGTTTTATCGTGGACATATTCGATGGGTACGGACAAGAGCCGAACGTGGCTGACCAGTTCTGGGACGGGGTTCGTGACGGGAAACTGAGGTTGGTTGACCTGACTCATACCCTGGAACGGGACTCTCCTTACTGGCCGGAAGAGGCTCCGGGCAGTCCTTTCCACACAAGCCTTGCCACGACCTACAAGGAAGACGGAAATTTCACCCGCAACCTCAGTTTGCCGGAGCATTTCGGCACGCATATTGACTCTCCGCTGCACTTTGACCCCAAGGGTGAAAGCGTTGATCGGATTGCTGTCGGGAAATTATTCGCACCGGCTGTTGTGATCGACGTCAGTTCTGCCGCAAAGTTGCACGCCGACTATCGTGTGACGGCGCAGGATATCGACGGCTGGATTGAAAGGCATGGAGCGATTCCCCCATGCGCCGTGGTATTTTTCCGGACCGGCTGGGCTGAGCGCTGGCCCTCGCAGGAGAAGTACATGAACGCGGATGTCGATGGTGTCCTGCATTTTCCCGGGTTGTCGTTGGAGGCTGCGCAATACCTGCTGGAGCAGACCCGCCCGGTAGGAATCGGAATCGATACGGCGAGCGTTGATTACGGCCCGTCCACGGATTGCCCGGTCCATCATCTCACGATGGGGGCCGGCATTTATCACCTGGAGAACGTGGCGAATCTTGACCAATTGCCTGCAACCGGGTCCAGCGTGATTGCCTTGCCACTCAAGCTGGGCGGCGGCTCAGGGGCGCCCGCGCGGGTTATTGCACTCATCCCCACCGAACCTGGAATTCATGACTAAACCCTATGCCTGAACTCCCGGAAGTTGAAACGGTTTTGCGCGGTCTTCACAAGCGCGCACAAGGCCGGCGAATTATCGCAGTTGAGGTTCTCCACCCCGGCATTATTGCGGGTGACGTTGAAGATTTCATTTCACGAATCGAAGGCAGAACTGCTGTTGCCGTGCGGCGGAAAGGCAAGGTGCTGGCTGCGGAAATGGCCGGCGCGAACCATCCCGATTCCGCATATCTCATCTTCCGCCTGGGAATGACCGGTCAGGTGACCATTCAGCCGCTTGACGTTCCTCTGGAGCCCCATACGCATGTCCGGATGCTGTTCGAAGGCAGGAAGGAAGAGTTGCGTTTTCGCGACGTCCGTCGTTTCGGCCGGCTGAGTTGCTTGACGCGCGAAGAATTCGAGGCGCTGTTCGAGAGCCTGGGGCCGGACGCGCAGCAAGCGACAGAAGAGGAATTTCTCCGCGCCATGCGTGGCCGCCGTGGAGCCATCAAAAGCTGGTTGCTGAATCAGCAGGGAGTGTCGGGGCTCGGAAACATCTACGCGGACGAGGCGCTGTTTGAAGCCGGCATTCATCCGCTTGCCCAGCCGGAACGCGTTTCTACTGCCTCTGCACGCCGACTTTACCGCGCGGTGCAGAAGGTTCTCAAACGCGCCGTCAATCTTCAGGGAACCACCTTTCGAGATTACGTTGACATCCAGGGCCGGCCCGGCAACTTTCATCAACGGTTGCGGGTTTACCAGAAAACCGGCGAGCCCTGCCCTCGCTGCAGAACCCCCATCCGGCGCATCGTGGTTGCAGGACGCAGCAGCCATTTTTGCCCGCATTGCCAGCGCCGCCCCAGGCATGTCGCAAGAATGCGCGGCCCGCAGACGTCCGGTCACGAGCGCATGTAATAGGCTTCCGGTCCGTTAACCGCCGGAGGGTCGAGGTCTGAGCAGCTCATTGCGGAGCAGAGTCTGTTAGAATCCGCTTGCCACTCGGGGTCGCTTGCGTTATGTTAGCGCTACTCAGCCAAAGGCTTGCAGGACTTCAATGCTGTTCAAGACTTTCAGCGCCGCAACTTACGGAATCGACGCCTACCCTGTTGAAGTGGAGGTGGATATCTCGGCTGGCAAACCGGACTTCACCACGGTGGGCCTGCCCGACGCCGCCATCCGGGAAAGTCGCGAGCGCATCAAGGCGGCCATCAAGAACTGCGGCCTCGAGTATCCTTTCCAGAGCATCACCGTGAATCTGGCGCCCGCTGACGTTAAGAAGGAAGGCTCGGGTTTTGACCTGCCGATTGCGCTCGGTATTCTGGGCGCCAGCAACAGCGCGCTGCTGAATAGCCATTTGAAGAGCTATATTTTTCTCGGCGAACTCTCGCTCGACGGTGGCATTCGTCCCATCAAGGGCGCGCTGTCGATTGCCGCCATGGCCAAGCAAAAGGGAATCCGGACCCTCGTGGTTCCGGTGGAGAATGCTCCGGAGGCGGCCGTGGTGGGCGACGTTCAGGTTTTCGGCATGCGCTCGCTGCCGGAAGTGGTTGACCTGATCAATGGCACTCGCGAGTTCCGGGCCACCAAAGTGAGCACGGCGGAGATGCTGGACCAGAGCGGCAAGTACAACGTGGATTTCCATGACGTCAAGGGCCAGATGCATGCCAAGCGCGCCATTGAAGTAGCCTCCGCCGGCGGTCATAACATTCTGATGATCGGCCCGCCCGGCGCAGGCAAGACGATGCTAGCCAAGCGCATTCCAACCATCTTGCCGCCCCTCACCTTCAATGAATCCATCCAGACCACCAAGATTCATAGCGTGGCCGGAGCGCTCGATCCCGGCATGGGCCTCGTGGCCGCGCGGCCGTTCCGCGCACCGCACCACACCATTTCAGACGCAGGGCTCATTGGCGGCGGTGCCGTTCCACGTCCCGGCGAAGTGAGCCTGGCGCACAACGGTTTGCTTTTTCTGGATGAACTGCCGGAATTCGCCCGCAATGTGCTGGAGGTGATGCGCCAGCCGCTTGAAGACGGCTCGGTCACCATTTCCCGCGCGGCCATGTCGCTGACCTTCCCGTCGCGATTTATGCTGGCGGCGGCCATGAATCCCTGCCCGTGCGGCTTTTTCAACGATCCATCGCGCGATTGCTCCTGTACGCCTCCCATGATCCAGCGGTATGTCTCCAAGATTTCCGGTCCGTTGCTCGACCGCATTGACATCCACATCGACATGCCGGCCGTGAGGTACAGCGAACTCCGGCAGAGTTCGGGCGGCGAAAGCTCGCAGGAGATTCGGAAGCGTGTTGTAAATGCCCGCGAGCGGCAACTACAACGCTTTCAGGGAGAAAAGATTTACTGCAACGCTCAGATGAGCCCCCGGCAGCTCCGCAAGTACTGCAATATCTCAGCGGATTGCGACCGACTGCTCGAAAGCGCCATGACGCGCCTCGGCCTTTCCGCCCGTGCCCATGACCGCATCCTCAAGGTCTCGCGCACCATCGCCGATCTTGACGCTGCCGAATCCATCGGCTCCGCCCACATTTCCGAAGCCATCCAGTACCGCTCGCTCGACCGCAACTACTGGGCGTGAAGTGGCCTTCGTCATCCGGTTGAAGGTCGTGCCGTGTAAAAGAAACTTCACGGAATGTGGTTTCTTTGTGGCTCGCTATTCGGGTGTGGGAGCCTGCGCGAGGGACTCATTTCCTGTATAATGAACTTCTGTGGCTCACCCCAGTCTCGGGTGCGAGAGCGGCCCGGGAAATTCCTTAAGACACGTTTTAAGTGGAGGCTTTTGATGGCGGAACACATGGTCAAATGCGTGAAATACCAGAAAGAGTTGCCGGGCCTGGAGGAACCTCCCTGGCCGGGAGAACTGGGCCAGCGCATTTACGACAACGTGTCGCAGGAAGCCTGGAAGCTCTGGCTGGAATACCTAAAGATGCTAATCAACGAATACCGCCTGGCCCCCGCCAACCCGGAATCGCAGGAAATCATTGCCCAGCAGATGGAACAGTTCTTCTTCGGCGAGGGGGCCGCTCTACCTCCGGGGTACGTCCCGCCACAGGAAAAAGCCTGAGGTGGCAACGCCGGGCTTTACGTCCGGCATCCAGCCAAACCATTGGAGCGCGGGCCCCTCACCCACGAAATGCCATTCAGACACCCGGCTTGAATCCTCAAATCACCGGCAGCGACGGGCCCAGCACAAAATGTAATTTCTGATGGGCGTCGCGCAGGGCCTGCTCGACGAACTCGGGCGACGCCCCTCGAGCGAAGATAAATCCGGGATAGCTCGTTCTCCCCGGAAGGGGGGTGAGCTTCTGGTTTAGCCGGGCCGTAATGATGATGTCTTCCACACCGGGAGTCTTGCTGGCTTCCTCGACTCCTTCGACGCGCTGAAAGATGCCTGACTGAGGAACCGGAATCATCATCACGCCGGCTGCGCCTTCCTTCCGTCGGATGGTTTCAACTTCTTCCCCCAGCGCCAGCCGGATAATCAGCTCTTCAAGCGAGATATCGTCATCTTTGCCAGGCGCGCGGAAGCGTAGCGCCCGCGAGCACAGCCCGCCGATGGAACGCGCGGCCACTTCCAGAACCCATGTCCCCTGGCTATTGACCCGCAGTTCGGCGTGCAGAGGGCCATGGTGAAGGCCGAGGGCCTGGCCCGCATGGCGCAACTCTTCCATGATTGCCGCCTGGGTCGCCATCGGCAGGCGCGAAGGTGTGACGTAAATGCTCTCTTCAAAAAAGGGTCCAACCAGCGGATCGGGCTTATCGAACACGGCCAGGACCTTCAGTCGGCCGTGATCCACCAGGCCCTCAACTGCGATTTCCTCTCCCTCGACGTACTCCTCCACCTGTAAGTAGTCGCAGGTCTCGTCCCCCCTGCCGCGGACTTCCGGTGAGCGCAGCAGGGACCGGATTCGCTGAAACGCACTGATGAACTCCTGCGCGTTGTTGGCGCGAATCACTCCGCAGCTTGCGGAGAGCGCCAGAGGCTTGAGGACACAGGGGAAGCCGATGGGTGGAACTCCCAGTTTCACGATGTCTTCTGGATCAGCATCAATGGGGAAGCGGACAAAACGTGGAACGCTGAGCCCGCACTCCTGCATACGCCGGCGGGAACGATATTTGTTGCGGCAGATATCAGACGTCTCGGGGCAATGGAACAGCAGCCCGAGCGCTTCTGCTGCTCTGGCGGCCGTAGGTGGTGTCGAGTCGCCCAGGGCGACTATGGCGTGGATCGGCCGGCGGCGGACGCTTTCAACGATCTTCCCGGCGGCCTCGTCGGGATTTTCAAACTTTAACGCCAGAGCGCCGTCCTGCCAGGGATCGTCCAGCACGTGGCAGCGATCGGTTCCGAAGGCGACGGCAAGACCCAACTTTTCGGCAGCCTGGACG
>JBAUWE010000493.1:0-1850 GCA_049583595.1 Terriglobia bacterium | reverse complement strand
GGGTGGCGGCGCCGGCCGCCCGCCGGCGGCAAAATGGAAGTCCCACTCATCGCCATCGAGCGGAAGATGATTGATGGCACTGACGGACTTGACGCCGGGGAGCGCCGCTACCTTTTGCATCGCCTCCTGAAAGAAGAGGGCACGGCGGCTGGGTTCCTCCTCCAGGGTTCCTGCCACGGAGACGACTGCGCTCAGCAGGTGCTGCGAATCAAAACCGGGATCGATGCGCTGCACTTTGATGAAGCTCTGGATCATCAGCCCGGCACCGGCCAGCAATACAGCGGCCATGGCAAATTCGGAGATGACCAGCAAGCTTCGGAAGCGGTGATGATGCGTTCCTGTGCTGGTGCTTCTTCCGCCGGTCTTTAACGACTGATTGAGGTTCACCAGTGAAGATTGAATGGCCGGCGCCAGTCCGAAAAGAATTCCCGCCACGACGGACGCTGCAACAGCAAACAGCAGGACTCTCCCGTCCATGGCGATATGGTCGGCGCCGGGAAGGTCCTGCGGAATCGCAGCGATGATCAGCTGGATTCCCCAGATCGCCAGCGCGATGCCTCCCAGACAGCCGAGCGAGGCGAGGACAATGCTCTCCGTGAGGAGTTGGCGGACCAGCCGGGCGCGGCTTGCGCCGACCGCGGCCCGGAGGGCGATCTCCTTGCGGCGCCCCATGCTGCGCGCCAGAACCATATGCGCCACGTTGGAACAGCCGATCAATAGGAGGAACACCACGGCTCCCAGCAGCACCAGCAGCGCCGGCCGAACATTGCCCACCGCCTTTTCCTGCAGACGGGTAACTGTGACGTTCCGGTTGGTTCCCGGATATTCCTGTTCCAGCCGCCGGGTGATATTCGCCATGTCAGCGCGCGCCTGCGGGAGGGTGACACCATCCTTCAACCTTGCGAAGATGCGCAGGCTTCGGCCCTTTCGGCTGGCGACCCGGTCACCCAAAACGAGCGGGGCCCAGATTTGCGCCCCTGTGGCCCAGTACGGGGCGAACTTGAAGCCCTCGGGCATCATGCCAATCACCGTGTAGGGCTCGCCGTTCAGGTGGACCGTAGAGCCCAGCACACCCGGGTCCCCTCCGAAACGGCGCTGCCACAGTCCGTAGCTCAAAACGACGACGTGCGCGCAGCCGGCTTTTCCCTCCTCAGTCGAGAAGACCCGGCCAAGAATCGGCTGGACGCCCAAAAGGCGAAGGACTTCAGGCGTAAGATGCAGGGCCATCAGGCGCTCGGGTTTGCCGTCGCCTTGCAGGTTGGCTTCCCACCACTCCGCCGCGCCCATGCTTTTGAAAACCCTGTTCCGGGTCTGCCAGTCCTTCAAGTTGGCCGGCGCCACGGGGCCCGATCCCTTCCCCTGGAGCACGGCGACCAGGCGGTCCGGCTTGTAGTAGGGCAGCGGGTGGAGCAAGACTCCGTTCACGACACTGAAGATGGCCGTGCTGGCTCCAATGCCGATTGCGAGGGTGAGGATGGCGACAGTTGTAAAACCGGGGTTGCGGCGAAGCTGCCGGAGGCCGTAGCGAGTGTCGGCAACAAGGTCATGGATGAAGCGCACGCCCCAACTGTCGCGGCAGTCTTCCTTCACCGCTCCGAGGTTGCCGAACTGCCGCAGGGCGGCGTAGCGGGCGTCTTCCGCGCTCATGCCGCGGGCGATGTTCTGCTCAATCTGCCTTTCCAGATGGAAGCGGAGTTCGTCGTCCATGTCTCGCTCAGCCCGTTTTTTGTGGAAGAGTGCTCCCAAGTTGAACATGGTTGCCTCCGCGTTGTTGAGGCGGCTTTACGCCGCCAATTGCCTTCACCGTTGGCGGGGTCAACTCGCCGCTACGGCAAAACACCCCTCACCCG
>JBAUWE010000492.1:0-3825 GCA_049583595.1 Terriglobia bacterium | reverse complement strand
ATGGTGGCAAAGGGCAGCGACGTGCCCCGCGCCTGGTCGCCCAGGGCCTGCTCGATGTAAGAGCGCATGTCCTCAGGAGTCCGGACATTCTGCGGGATCCAGTGCCACAAATCGAAATCGAGGCCGGCCTCGCACATCTGAGCATGGTGCGCGAGGCTGAGAGGTTCCAGCCGCACGGCACGGCCTTCCAAAGTGATGGGATGAATTTCCATGGTCATGTTTATGCCGCCTCGTATTCCCAAAGTTTGCGATAGTAGTGCATCAGCCGGATGGGCTCGCAGCTTTCCTGAATTTCCGCCATCGTATACCGAGTGTAGCCCACGCTGCGGAACAGCGCAAAGAGCTCGTGGTAGGGATACTTGGGATTCCACAGTTCGTTGATGTGGCAGTTGCGCAGCCAGGGACCGATGAGATCGAAATTCTCCCTGACAGAGCCGCCGATAACATCCGGCGGGTTTGAGTTCCAGCAGATTCCCACGGCGGGATGGTTGGCGACCGTCATGATGCGGTGAATGTTTCTGGGTTGCTGGGTGCCCCGGCCGTGGACTTCCAGCCAGATTTCCACGCCGTTGTCGCGGGCGATGTCGCCACATTTTGCGAGCGCGTGGCCGATCTGGTCGAGCGTTTTTTCGTGAGGCACGTCGGGTGGAAAACCGTTCGGTCGCACCTTGACGCCGATGGCGCCCACGTCATGTGCCAGCTCGCAGAATTCCCGCGTCGACCGGATGTTGCGTTCCACTTCGGCCGGATCCGGCGATTGGAACGAGCACGTCGAGCCCAGGCTCACCAGCTTCACACGTGAATTCTCGAACTTCCTTCTGACCTCGGCGCGCTGGGCCTTATTCAGCGTCGGCTCCACGCCGTGCTTGTGCGTGGTGCGCAGCTCGGTTCCCTCAAAGCCCGTGGCCTCGCAGTTTTTTATGATGGTGTCCACGTCCCAGTCTTTGGCCAGATTGTAAGTCACCAGTCCCAGATGGAAGTCACGGGGCCCCTGGGGATCGACGTTCTGCCCGGGCGCCCGGCGCGCCTGCGCCAGGGCGTTTCCGGTGGATCCTGCAGCGCTCATCGCGGCAAGGCCCATGAACCCGTTCTTTAGAAATGATCGGCGGCCTGTGTTTGCCATTGTTCGTATCCTCCTTTGTATGACAGCGTATAATGAATCGTTTGGGGGCATGAAAGCAAGCGTATGATTCTGGTTGTCGATAACTACGATTCGTTTACATACAACCTTGTGCAGTATCTCGGCGAGCTGGGCGCGCAAATAGAAGTGCGCCGGAATGATCAGATTACGCTCGAAGAGATCGACCGCATGGCGCCCGAACGCATCGTGATCTCGCCCGGCCCCAAGACTCCTTCCGAAGCCGGAATTTGCCTGGACGTCATTCTGAATTTTTCCGGCCACGTGCCGATCCTGGGCGTGTGCCTGGGACATCAGGCCATTGGGCAGGCTTTTGGCGGCAAGGTGATCCGCGCGCCGCAAATCATGCACGGCAAGACCAGCCCTGTTTCCCATGACGGCAAGACGATCTTTGCAGGGCTGCCGAATCCTTTCCCGGCCACGCGCTACCACTCACTCATCGTTGAACGCAATGGGCTTCCCGACTGCCTGGCGGTGTCCGCCACTTCACCCGACGGCCTCATCATGGGGCTTCGCCACAGGAAGCTGAAGGTGGAAGGCGTACAATTCCACCCCGAATCGGTCCTCACCGACGCCGGCATGCAACTGCTGGCAAACTTCATCAAACTTTAATGCGGGGTCAAGCCGTCCGGGGATGAACGGGGGGAGCGGTTTTCACCGCCTGTTTGCGGTTTCGCTAAGGCGCCGCCACCATTTTCTGGAAACTCTCGTAGTAATGGATGGCGAGGCCGCCGAAGCTTGGATAATGATCGAACCATTCGGCGGCGGAGCGGGACTCCTGCTCGAAGATGGCGCGGCCCAGCCCGTGGAAAGTGGTTACCGGCGGCATCCGCCGGACGGCACTGAACGCGGCCATCGTCCGGTGCGATCCGGGCTTGCCTGTCTCCTCAGACTGAAAGTCGTCCCAGCCGGGGTCTGCCGCCACGGCCGCACGTGCCGCCTGCAGCACGGGCTCGACGGAAAAGCGGCCGGGGGATTTTGCGCCAAACAGTCTTCGAAGATGGGCCAGCGCGATGTCGATCGATTCGCCGGGGTCGGTCCCTGATTGCTCACCGAGCCCGACAAAGACCATGCCGTTTGCCCGCAGGGCATGGACCGAGAAGTGTTCGAACGAACTGCTCTGTGCCAGGCGAGTTTCGCGCAGTTTGTCCATAAATTCCTTATCAGGAACCGCCAGAACAAATTTCACATGTGTATCTTTCTGCGCAGAGGTTTCAAGCCCCACACGGACCTGTTTGTGCAACCGTGCGGCATAGGCGAGGGCCGGGATTCCAAACCGGATGATTCCGCCCGCGCCGTCCGCTTCGTTTCGATAGTCCATGATGGTGACCGAACTGAGCAGGTCGGTTACGTGCTCGCCGACAGTCTTATCTTTGCCGCCAAACGTGACGGTGAACTGTTGCCGCGTGGCGGCCGTCAGCGGAAAGAACCACCAGGGAATGTCGCAGGTGAAATCCAGGTGGCCTTCACGGGCGGCGTCCCGGCACTGCACAACCATTTCGAGATATTGTTCGAAGATCTGCTTGCGGTAATCCGGCAGGGCAAAGCCCAGCAGGAGATAAGGCTCAACGTCAAAGTGAATGCCGTCAAACCGGGCATCGGGCGTCATCCCGGCGTTATAGCTGACGATCGACCGCACGGCGGCCAGGGCCAGTCCGTGCCGCCTGCCCGCCGCCCATGAGGGCGCACCGGTAAGCGCCTCAACACGGAGCCCGTGCAGGTGCGCCGCGCTCAGGAAGTCGGCGTAGGCCGCCGCGTCCGTGATCGAGTCAGGAACGCCGCCGGAGGAATCAACGAAATCAACCGAGAGATAAATTTCTTTCAGGCCGTTCCGGGAGCAGAAATCAAAGAGCCTGTCTGCCGCTGGTGCGCTGGTGAGCAGGGGTCCGGTTTTCCAGACCCACATGGAGTGATACGGATTTTTCCCCATCGCCACAGCCGGCTTTGGCTCCCCGGAAGATGGAATCGCCGCCGCATCATTCGGGGCCGATTCGAAAGAAATGTTATCCAGGTAGAAGTGGAAGTCGCCGGGGACAGGGAAAATAAGCACCAGCCGGACCAGTGACTCCGGATCAATTTGTGGAAAATCGGCCAGCGGTATGACGACTTTCTGCCATGTGGTTGTGATGCCCCGTGGCAGGTAGGCATGGAGCGGCCGCGTGGCGAGTGCGTCTTCGTTTGCTTCGCCTCTTGCGTCCACCATTTTGATGTCAAAATCTCCGCCAGGCTTCCGGCCTTTGATCCAGAAGCTGAGGTAGGCGTAAGACCTGACATCAAAGTAGCGCTGCGAACCGGTGGGATAGAAGTTGAACCAGACGCCGCAGAACCCGGCCCATTCGCGATGCGCCGTGACCCGCAATGAATGTCCCGAGGCCGACAAGTGAATGTCCGGGTCCAGATAGGTCCGCGCCCAGGAGGGTTCCTTTGAAAAAGGGTTGTACCCGCCGCCCAGGGAGTTTGTGATGGTGTCGTCAAAGTTCCAGATCATCCGACGGTCGGCAGCACCCCGTGCAGTGGAGCAGGGAAGCAGCACACCGATCAAGACAAACAACCCGGAAAGCGAAGAGGCAAGCCAGCGGATCCGGCAAATTCCCAGCTGTAACCGCCGCTGCGGGCGCCAGATCATCGTCGGATTGTTAAAGGGTGGTGTCTGGGAAGACATGGGAATCGCTGGCATGGCAAAAGGC
>JBAUWE010000491.1:0-5458 GCA_049583595.1 Terriglobia bacterium | reverse complement strand
GCGAAACGGTGCGCGAACTCCATGAGGTTCCTCGGGGGCGTCGGATAGCGAGCCGTCATTGCCTCTCCTCCTCTGGGAGCGGAGGCTATGCCGTCTCGCCGCTGTAGACAACCGGTAAGGCAGGTTCTGGTAACACATTTCTCGTAACGTTTTGTTCCAAACAGCCCATTCAATTAGTCAAACGCGCCGCAGTTAAAAAAACATAGTAGAGGTTCGTCAGCCCTTGCTTAATCAGGGCCTTCTCGATCCAGCTGATGTACTCATCATATGAATGTACATTCCGCTCCTTGTCGTTGAGGTAGTTGTTATCAAAGTAACGTGGGGCCATGTATTGAACTGGCATGGGATTGCCCCAAAAGCGCTTCGCGCCATGTAGGCGCCATAGAAAGACATTCGGCATAACGAGCGGCTCTTCGGCCTTAATGTCGGTTCCCTTAAATATGGATTGGATCTGTTCATTGAGGCGCTGAGGTCCTTTGTCACCGTCTAGGGTATACGTGATCATGGCGAACCGTCCGCCTGGGGCGAGCAGTGTGGCAACAAGAGACAGAAGATCTTGCGTCAACATTTCCCCTCTTTCGCCTGCCGAAGAGTGTCGGGGTGGCGTCATCCAGGGTGGTGCGGAGGTGAAGGGTGGATCTGCAGTGATAAGATCGAAGCATCCAATGGCTGGCCGTAAGGGAAAGCTATCGATACCCTTATGCAGATCCCAGATCGCCGTTCGGTACTCGTCTAATCCGTTTAACCGTGCATTGAACCTTGCGTAATCGATGGCCGACGCATCATTGTCGATCCCAACAGTGTGGGGCCGCCCTTTATAATACTTCGCCAGCCAAAGTCCGATGTGACCCGGTCCGCAGCAAAGGTCAAGGATTCGTTCTGGCGTCCGATCATCAATTATGGGGCGAAGAAATCGGAGCAAAGTCTCGGCCTCGTCCTCGAATGGAAAAACCCGCCCTTTATAATCGAGGGCCGGTGGGTCCGTGGCTACGTAGAGGCGGGGATGTTGGAGAACATTTAAGCGGCAGCAAGCGTCCCAACCTATGCTGTCACGGCGGATTACATGGAGCTGCTCAAGAACATTAGCTGATTTGTCCAGCTCACTTTTATCAGGTATCAGTGCGTTTAATGTGGCGATGGAAAGTGACCCCAAGAGACGCTGGTAAGAGGGAGGTTGGAAGAGCTCCTGGAATTCTTTCGGATAGTTGTACAGTAAATTCAATACAGCGATGGACTCTTCCGCCTCTTGGTAGTCTGGTAATCGCTTCCAGCAGTTTGGCGCCTGCAGCCTCCAGTCGTGGTCTTTGCTAATCGCCGGCGTTTCAGTATCTGCTGTCCCGGCATTACCCCCGGGTGGGGTTTTGTCCTCGGACTCCACGAGCGTTGTATCTGGTGTGTTCCAGTGATCCGTGGAGCCACCTTGTCTTTTGGTTGCGTCAGTCATAGTGATTACTTCATGTACTCGATCAGAGAAGGGCTTTTGGCATATCACCAGATAGCCAAGGTTGCCGTCCGCGAAATTCGGGTTGTTACTAACTGGTGGCTCATCGTCGCTGCGTGACACGTGGCTGTAGACATCAGAATCACCTCTCATCTTGACGAGATCCATGCGTCCAATTACCTGAAAGCCCACGGCACTTAGCAGTTTAACGAGCTGCATTCGCTCAAGAAAATGGGCAACCGACATCTCTACGTCCTTCAATACCATCACTTTGTTGAAGCCTGAAAAGCCATCAGGGTCCGCGATCGCTAGGATGCCGCCCGGGGTAAGTAATTGATAGGCATCGCTCAGCGTGGTGCGTTGGGAGTCATGGAACAGTTGTTGAGCGCTGTCCGGAACATCCTCGGGATTCCGGCTCTTTCCGAAGAAGTTGCACATGTCTCGATATGCAGAAGCGTTAAGCTCCCCCATGTACTCGGACAGGATGAAAGCATGTTGTGAGATATCGTCCGGAATGTCGGGATGTCTGATAGACGGATCACGCTTGGCGTAATAAATCGCCTTGTCCAATAAGTTCTTATAGGAATCAACGACAAGAGGCTGGGAAGACAATCCTGCCGACTTAAACGCGTCATTGAAGAGATACTTGCGAAAGGCATAGCCGTTGGGGACGTGATGAAAGACAAAGCTGAGAACCACGAGATGCACGGTCCCGCGAAAAGAACTCTCTGCTGCAAGCTCGGAGAAGCCATTGATCAGGTTCTTACCAACCACGAGGGAAGGCGTAGGACAGGGGGCATCCCTCAGGTCCCAACGAGTGCCGACGTTATCTGGCCAAGGAATCAAGGGGCGCTTTGCAAAAAAGCTGGCCCGTGGATCGATGCCGAGGCCATAATCGGTCTCGCACGCCTTTCCGGAAAGGATCTCATTGGCGATAACGGCAAATAGTGGGTTGATCTCATAGCCACGGTATTCCACCGGCAAACGATCCCCCACCACAAATCTGTAACTGTCCATGTGCGAATCCTTCCAGGACATGTCAAGTTGATGAATCAATGCATGGGTCGTATTTGCGCCGCCAACCCCTCCCTCAAGGATGCGTAGCGGTGTCTTACGTCCTAGAAGTCGATGATCTACGAAGTCATGGAACGTATTTCTAAAATGGTACTTGACCTCTTTCGCTAACAGGAGGTTGGAATAGTGGAGGTGTGATTTATGGACTGCGCTGTCAGAAACATCCTGAACACGGAGGATGATCTTCCACCAAGGCAGCTTACCGAACGAGGTAATGGTATAGCGACCCATTTGGCTTGGTGCTCGCAGAATGCTAGTAAAAGCATAAATCCGCTTTAGCTCGTCCGATGTAAGTGGCCGCCCCTCGGCCGAAGCCTGTTGTAGGTTCGGGACAATTAGCAGCTTCTGCTCCATATCCATCTGGTATTGTTCTTTTACGAGTTTACAGGCGGACTTGAAGCAAGAATTGGTGGAGATGCTCATTAATTCTTCGGCGGTAAGCTCCCTTAGATCCTCATCGCTAACCTGAGATGATTCGATCCCTGCTATTTCCCTCGCGATTCCAAGCATGGACTGATAAATCTTTGGGTCACTCTCCCAGGTTCCTGGGTCTGCGATTAGATGCGATAGGTCCATAGTCGGGTGCGGCAGCCGTCGCGCGATAGCTGCACTGCTGCACTTGCACAGCACAGCGACTATGATCCAATCCCGGAACTTTAGTGGCGAATCGTAGATGGGAGATTCCGCTTTGTGGCGGGCCGCATGTCCGTTGTGGCCTCTTCCCTTACCCGTCGACGGGTGTAATCCGCCTTCCGCACCTCCAGTTTGCTTGAGCGGGTGGGGGGTTACGCCTCCTGCCGACTTTGGTGCCCGGTGCGCGGGCGCGCCTTTCAGGAGCCGGCCTCCATCCCCCTGCTGCGAACGCAGGTAGAGCACGGGCCGATACCACTCGTCCGGGTACGGCTCAGCCAAGGCTTCCTGCACCCGATGTAGTGCCTCCACCAGCGGCAGACCATCGCTCAGCTCCCGGTAGAGCAGGCGGGCAAACTCCTCGGCGGCCTTGGTGGCCAGCGGAAACGGGGTGGCGACCACGGCCGGCACAATGTCCATCAGCTGTTGGGCAAGGCCGTTGAAGACGGCGGCGCCACCCCGGCCGGTGGCGGACTTGCAGGCGTTCAGCACCACCAGCCGCACATCCGCACGCTTCAGCAGATTGCGCAGGCCCTCACTGCCGATCCAATCGGCCCTGCCCCCCTCGGGGTTGGTGAAGGCGAGGAATCCCTTTGGCTCCCCGTGGCGTTGAAAGCCACAATCGCGCCCGCCGCAGGGATTGCCTTCACGGGTGTTGGCGACGCGACCGCACCCCTCGCAGCGCCAGCCGAAGTCGCCGTGACCTGCGAAATGGAAGATGGCAGGCTGGCCGCGCAGGGCGTGAATGGCATCCTGTGCCTGGCGATAGCTGGCCGGCTTGATGGGCTTGAGCACAAAGCGGTCGGCCAGTGGCGGGTCGTTGAGGCCGGCGCGAATCCGCTCGCTCTCGCTCAGATTCAGTCGTAACAGGGTGTCGTCGACCGGATCACTCTCCAGGACCAGGAGCTGCAGGCGGGCGGCCGGCGCAGGCAGCCCCGGCGCAGCGTCGTAGCGCAAATAGCGCCCGACCTGGATGTCGCCCTTGGTCAGGCGGTGCTGCTGGTGCAGCAGCTCCCAGGGCAGACGCAGCAGCGGCGCGTCGCGATCCGGGCGAAATTCCAGACGGAGATACAGGATCGGACGCCGGTTGCGATCGGCGGTGCGCTGGGCGGCGAAGTGCTCGTTGATCCAGGCGCCCAGCGGCTCCAGCAGCATCCCCGCGAGCCAAACGCGGACCTGTTCCCGCAGCTGCTCCCGGTGGATGTCTAGTCCACTCAAGAGCGCATCCGCGGGAGGATTGTGAGTCCGGAGGAGATTCAGCTCGGCGAGCTGCGCGATCTCTTCCGCGCTGAAGGCCCGCTGGAGATTGCGACCGCCATTGAGGTCCAGGGCACGCTCAAAGAGATCAAGGTCCTGCGCCGTGAACGGGAGCGGCTGTGGAAAGCGCTCGTCCTCTCCGCTGACGCCGGAGCTGGGGCGCAAGGTCAGCGACCAGGCTTGCGGGTCCAGTGCCAGCTCGATACGAAGCTCGGATGCGTCCACCTCTAACACCTACCTTGCTCGGGGCTCGGCGTCATCCGCCGTTTGGTTAAACTGGGTTGCTGGACCCGCCGACGGTCCCTCGGGTCACGACCTCGGCCGCAGTCTGCATTACCTTCTCCCGCTCGGCCGTCCCCAGTTGGCGGAGGTATTCCTCCTTGGTAAGCAACGGGGACAGCTTGATCGTGACGGCTTGGGTCAATTGGTTGCCCAGCGTGGTCTTGGTGTCGATCCCGGCGTCGGCCCTGAGTCCAAGGACCGCCAGACTGATCCCAAGGCCAGCCTTGCCGCCCTCAGCCTTGTCCCGGCGGGCGACGACTTGGGCGGCGACCTCGACTCCATCGATGAAGAATGTAGGACGGTGCCCGGCACCCTTGTTTAAAAGATCGGCTTTGATCTGCTCAATCAAATCCGCCAACGAGATCAGCTCCACTTGCTCGCTCATAATTCCTCCTCTGGGCGCGTGCCGTCAGCGCGGATACGCCGATGCAAAGACACTTAAACATATTCTACCACTGTAACTATTCAGGTCAAAAATATCTATATCTATCAATTGCTTGCGACAGGGCGCCCATTTTTGGTTTGCCGCTAACCAATTGAAAATCAGGCCTTGATCGATCACGGTAGGACGGCCAGTTGCCCGACCGCCCCCGTAGTCGGGTAGAAATGCGGCGCGCACATGTGTTAGGTCAATGGCTTCCAATGTTTCCGCCCTTTCCGGCTTCGTGGCAAATGGCCATCAGACCGTACATCACGTTTCCGCAAGCCCCCCTACGATCCCGGACGGTCGGATCTCCCGAGTCCGGTTCTGACCTTGGCTTTTCCTCCGACGGC
>JBAUWE010000490.1:0-9579 GCA_049583595.1 Terriglobia bacterium | reverse complement strand
GGCACGCACCGGCGGGATTATTAAAAGAGAAAAACGACGGCTGCGGCTCCGGAAAAACAATCCGGCATCGCTTGCACTCAAAGCGCTCATTGAAGCTCAGTCCCTCCGCCTTCCCATCAGGTGTTTGTGGCAGCAGGCTGATGATGGCTTCGCCTCCCTCGCGATAGCAGATTTCCACGGAATCAATGAATCGCTGGCGAATATCAGGGCTCACCGCCAGCCGGTCAACCAGGGCGTAAACGGGTTGGCGGAAGTCAATATCAAGCAGCGACTCCGGAGTGGAGAACTCAAAGATCCGGTCGTTCTGAAAAAGGCGATTAAACCCCCGCTGGCGAAGCAGAAACAGATGATGCTTGAGGGAATCGCTGACACCCGCAGAGGCCGTGCCGGCTGCCTTTTTTGAACCCGCTGAGGTCTTTTGCTTACGCGTGCGCCCGCGCGAGGACGACTTCCTGCCCCGGGCGGGCTTTTCCTCGGCCGCAGGCGCCGCAACCGGCTCCGGGTTCACCCGGAACAGGACGTAAAACCTGCACCCCTCTTCGAGGCCCAGAATCTGGTCGGCAATACCGTCCACATGGTCTTTTTGAACCACCTGGCCGCACTGCGGGCATCGAGTCGTCCCGATTCTCGCAAAGAGGAGACGAAGATAGTCGTAGATTTCGGTTGAAGTCGCAACGGTCGAGCGCGGGTTGCGCGTCATGTTTTTCTGCCGGATGGCAACAGCCGGGGCGATGCCATCGATGTCGTCAACGTCCGGCTTTTCCATCCGTTCCAGGAACTGTCGCGCATACGCGGAAAGCGATTCCACGTAGCGGCGCTGTCCTTCCGCGTAGAGCGTATCAAAAGCCAGACTGGATTTGCCGGAACCCGAAAGACCGGTCACCACGGTGAGGCGGTTGTGGGGAATCTCACAGTCCACACCCTTCAGATTGTGCACGCGGGCCCCGCGCACAACAATCGCGCCGTTCTCAGCCTGGCCCTCCGGCAGTTGGTCAAGCAGACCGACCGGCGAACCTTTCGGAACGCGCCCGGCGTCATGAGAGGAAGGGTCCTGAACGGGACGAACTGCGGCACACTGCTTCGGAACCCGCTTTTTCATGCTTTTCCTTGGAATCTTGCGTACCTCCCGGCCCCATCAACGCCCTTCAGGGGAACACAGATCGCATCCGCGCTGCATGTCCAAACTTCTAATTATAGGTTGGTGAGGCCCTGGAGGCAAAGCAAAGGGCGGACCAGAATCAGGAAGCGTTATCGGTGAAGTGGCCAGATAAGGCCGTACAGTGACAACTCAGGGCGAGGAAGAAGAGCGGCGTTCATTCCTACTGGCAGCTACTTGGATCGGGCTTCCCACTTTGTGCGCAACGCGTCATGCAGCCGGTTGCGGACTGTATTCGGAAGCGGAAAGAGTTTGCCATCGCAATAAAGTTGAATGGTCTTCTTCGTCGTGTCAAAGACAACCTGGCAGTGATGGCAGCACTTGAGATGTACTTCCAGCATGCGTTTCAGTTCATCGTCCACATTGCCGTCGAGGTAACCCGTAATTTGTTTGAGCGCGTCTTTACAATTCACCTATGCTTAACCTCGTTTAAGAATCTTGCTTAACTCCTCGCGAAGGCGAAGGCGTGCCCGGAAAAGGCGCGCTTTCACCGCACCTTCAGACAAGTTCAGCATTTCCGCGGTCTCCTCCGTGGAAAGACCTTCCACATCCCGGAGAAAGAAAACCGTTCGAAAAGTCATGGGCAGAGCGCGCGCAGCGCTTTGCAGGATGTTTTCTAGTTCCGTCCGCTCCATTTCCTGCTCCGGATTGGGCCGCCAATCCGCAAACTCTCTTGGGATCACCTCGCCGTCATCATTCGAGGCATCCTCCATCTGCACTTCTTTGCTGCTGCGCCGTTTCCGGAGCTTCATCAGTCCCTGATTGATGGCAATCCGCACAATCCAGGTATAGAAACGGGAATCTTCACGGAAATTCGGCAGATGCTCAAAAGCCTTCAGGAAGGTTTCCTGAAGCATATCTTCAGCATCCTCGGGATTCCCCGTCAGGTTCAGGCCAAGGCGATAAATCTTCTTTTCATACCGGTTGACTAATTCTTCAAAGGCCTCATAACTGCCGGCCTTCGCCTCAGTCACCAGGACAGATTCATCCTTGACAAGACCAGTATCGGGAGAGTTTGCCATTATAAATCCAGGATTCCTTTCGGAAATGTTCTCCAAATAAAGACTACCATGTCTCATCTCTCATTGAGATGTCTTCGAATTGAAAAAGATACCAACGGAGTCGCGGAATGGGAAACGCCCGCGGCGCTAGTGCACACTTTCCGGCCCGAGGTTGCGAATTCTGCCAGCCTCGGCCAGAATAGCAGAGCGCTGCCGGCCTCCACCCCAGGCAGCGGTTTGTGCGCAGCGCCACGGAGAATAACCATGCAGCAAGGACCAAATTCATCGCCTGTGCTGGTACAACCCCTGCAACCCTTTGATTTTCATCGTACCCTGAAGTTTATTCTGAGTCCCCCTGCAGGCCTGACCGGCCGGGGCTTTGAACCCCTTATGGACCACTTCCAGGACGGTGAGTACCGGCGCGCCGTCAGAATTGACGGGCAGCCGGTCTTGTACGGAGTGTCGGAGGAACGGATTTTGAACACTCCTGCGCTGAGTGTCAGGGTGTTGAAGGGGCCAGGTGGCGGGAGAGCCCGCCATCGCGTCCGCCAGATGGTGGCACGGCAATTTTCTACGGCCCTTGACCTGGCCCCCTTTCACCGGATGGCCAAGAGCGACAAGGTACTCTCAAAACTGATAAAACACTTTCGCGGTATGCGCATTCCGCAAGCACCCTCCGTGTATGAATGCGTGGTGTGCGCCATCCTGGAACAACAAGTGAATCTGAGCTTTGCCCACCAGGTGAAAAAAGCGCTGGTTGAAACCTACGGCAACACGATTGAGTTCGAGGGCCGGGACTATCACGCCTTTCCGGAGCCGCACACGCTGGCCTCGGTAACACCTGCTGAATTTCGAAGCCTCCAGATTTCCGGACCCAAGGCCCGGTACATCATTGGCATTTCACGCGCCGTGGCCGACGGCAGGGTTCATCTGGAAGGATTGCGATTTGTGGCGTCGGATGAGGCTCGCGCGCTGTTAGTGGAACACAAGGGAATCGGTCCGTGGACGGCGGAGTACGTCTGCCTGCGGGCTCTTGGAAAACTGGATCACCTGCCTTCAGCCGACGTCGGACTGCAAAAGGCCATCCAGCTTTTCTACCGCCTGCGCAAAGCGCCCACCTCCGCCAGAATCGAGCAGATCGGGAAAAAATGGGCGGGGTGGCGAAGTTATGCCACTTTCTATCTCTGGCTGACCTACTGGGAACAGGCGGATTGGAAAGAGCGTCTGATGACGGAAATCTATTCAGGGAACAGGACCCGAATCCAATGAAAAAACAATCTGATAACTTCACCGGCTCCGTCATTCAGGAGGTGCGCCATCTTCTGGTGGAGACTTACACTCCCCGTATCGCCCACTGCCTGAAGATGCTTTCGGAAGAAGAAATCTGGTGGCGGCCCAACCGGGCGTCCAACAGCGTGGGGAATCTGGTTTTACATCTGCAGGGAAATGTGCGGCAGTGGATCATCAGCGGACTGGGCGAGCGGCCGGACCAGCGCAATCGTGACCGCGAGTTTGCGGAAACCGGCTCGATTGCACGCCGTGCCCTTCTGGGCGGATTGCGCAAGACCGTCAAGGAAGCTGAAGAGGTTCTGGAAAACCTCGGCCAACATGACCTCCTGCGCAAGTTTTCCATCCAGGGCTACAGCGTCACCGGGCTCCAGGCCGTATGCCAGGTTGCCGAGCATTTCGCCTTTCATGCCGGACAGATTATCTTTGTCACGAAGCTCAAATGCGGGAAGGATTTAAGGTTCACGCGGTTGCCTGCGCAAGAGAAGACCGCATCGGGAAATTAACTGTTGTTTGAGACTTTCCGGTGCTCTCGCCAGCAGCTGCCGAGCACGGGTAAACCTGGAACCTGCACATGCGCAGCCCAGGCTAGAATTGTCGAACCTTGTTAGCCAGAAGCACCCGGGTTCCCGCCGGAATCTGAACTCCGTTAAGAGTACTCCCGCTGAGATCAAGATACATCTGCCCACGGGCCAGCATGGGGGTGGTGGGTGAAAGCGTACTCAAACCGCTGGTATTCTCAAAAACCGTCTGAGCATCCGTCACCACCATGAAAGGATTGCTGCTGAGAAGGCCTCCGCACGGAGCCATCTGGAACGCGCCCGTCTTGTTGTCAGAGCCGGGTGACCCCGCCAGGGAAGAAAACATTCCCTGGACACTCTGAAAGCGCGGATAAACCGAGTTTGCCTTGACCGTGGTTGTCCCACCGGACGCTTTGGAAAAGACGCCATGCACCACAACTTCCTGCCCGGGCACAATCGTATTGGCAGCAAAGGTGAGGTTGCCGCTGGAGGCCAGGCTGTTCAGCCCGGGGGAAAGCAGCAGGGGATTAAACGTGGTGGGCTGAGAAACGTAAACCGTAACTGGCGTGCTGTTGGGAACGTTCGTGGCGTCAGGAGGCTCCGTCTCACGCACGAGCATGTCAAATTGAGTGACGTTTCCATTGCCGTCTCTTGCCACATCAAGAACGGGCCCCACGTAGGCCAGGAGGTTATCGCTGAGGGCCTCCCGGTCTTCCACCTGGAGTCGCTTGGCCACCACGTTGCCTTTCTGGTCAACATAGACGTCAGCCTCCACGTAGCTGCCAGTCGTCAATTGGTCGACATCCGACAGAGGAACACCGCAGGCGCCGTCCATGCACAGGTCCGTGTTGTCGTTCAGATTTATGGTGAGCGCCGGCCCGTTCCCTACCGCGGAAGCTGTGTGAGTCTGCAGGACCAAACTGCTGTTAAATCCCGCGCCCGGACTCGAACTGTTCACAGTGCGTATGAACCCGTACTCGCTGTCCATCTCACCAAAACCGCTGGGACCGGAAGCCACCATCGGGTAGCCCGAAAAAACCCAGTTAATACTCCCCGTCAACTGCCCTTGTGAATCCACGTTCAGCGACTGCTGGAGATTAAGGTCAATCTTGATTGCACTGACCTTGCCAGACGTAATGGTCAGGGCAGGTTGAAGATTGATGGTGACGGATTCCGTTGCAAGTGTCGGAGAAAACCTCTTAACAGGAGGGCTCTGTGTCGGATCATACGTTGAAGATGTATTCACAACCACTTTCATAACCGCCTGATCGTAAGATCCCGGCGGAATGGATGTCAGGTTGGCAAAGGTCATGGTATCGCGCAGAGTGCTTATTTCAACCACGGGCGATGTCGACGCGCCTGCAAGAGACGTTGGCCAGACGGTCACCAGCGACGTGGAGGGTTTACCGGCCTTATGCAGCTTCATTTCCGCCAGGAATGCAGCAAAGGAGAGGACGTCACAGGAAGGGGTGTCACTGATAAATGAGTACAGCGCTCCGTACGTATTCGCTTTCTGTTGCAGATCGCTGTTTGATGAGCCGCCGCAGGCTATCGTCATGAATGCCGTTACGGATGCCAGCAGCAAGCCGGCGGCCACTCTTTCCCATCGAATCTGCGTGTTGCGTCTTGCCGCACTGCTCCGGGCAAACCTGAATTTCAAACCCATTAATTTAGATCCTATTGCCTTTACAATCGAATGATCAGATGACAAAAACCACCCTCCGGGTTATCCGTCGCAATCCTGCAGACTTTTTGGCCGGATGCCCCCCAATGTCGTCCCTGTATGCAATCCGTAACGAAGGATGCACCGCAGGAATTCTCTTCTCTCGCCGGGCCACCGTCAGGCCGGGACCTCGCTACCAGCACAATCTCGATCTGCCTTGACCGGCACCCGCTTTTAAAGCGGAAACACAACCATGCGCCTTGGATGAACCCGGCTTTGGGATTAGGACCCCTGCGATGTGTTCGAAGGCAAACCTGCCAGCAGGCACTCATTCACGCTACCCAAACGGTAGCACTCTGGGAAGCACCGACTTCTGGAGCAACCCAATGCGGCTTTGCCCAGCCGAAAACCGCTGGCTCAGCAGCATTCACGATCATAGCACAGTCATTTCCCTGCCGGCATAGAACTAAGCAGGCACACCCTGGAGCAGATAGACGTCCCCGGGCTCTTCAGGAGCGCCTGAAGCTGAAATTCTGAAGTCTCGACGGGCTAGAGGAACCTGTTCCCCTCCCCGGGGAGGGTTCCAAGGTCGTAAAATCCAACCTCATACGGAAAGTCCCGGGGCCGCAGCGATCCAGAATTCTTCAGGTGCAACGTCGTGTTTTCCTGGCCGCCGAAAGCCGAGGAAATTGTCAGGCTGAGTTCGTCCCTACAAGTGGATGCATAAACCCCGGCCGCAACTCCGAACGCCGAACTCACCATGGGCAGGAAACGCGCAAAGGAGGCAGGAAGGAAGATGTGCTCGGGATAAGCGTACTCAGCTTTGTATCCCAATTCGCACTCGACAACCTTCCCCCACAGGCTCACGGTACCGATAGCAACATCAACTGACATGCCCAGCAGCCTGTCACGAACTCTCATCAGATAAACAAACGCCTCAAGCGGGTCGTTAAAGGCATAGATGCCGCACGAGCAGTCAAGCCCCAAAAGACCGCGACACTTTGCGCCCAGATCAAAGCTGTGTTTGGCCGAGAACCTTCTTCGCGGAGCCCACGGCGTATCCAAAATAACGCTGCTGAAACCCGGGCAGGCATCAGAATCGGACAAGGGGGCCCAAACCTTCCACGCACGCCATCCCAGCAGGGGCTCAACAAAGTCAGGGATTCCTTCAAAACCCGTTTCAGGATGGCCTTCCGGGTGGCATATCGACGGGCCACTCTTCCGGTTCTTGAAGCGGCTGAGAAGGTGTTTCAGGCTCATGTGGCACCTCCCTTGGAACAGGGTCTTTCAAGGGTTCTACGATTACAATTCTCTTGGGTTCGCCCACGTGTGTCATTCACGCCCTCCGAACCGGCCACGGTCCTGCCAGATGCTTAATCTCTGGCCACCCGGGCTGCCAGCTTTCTCTATATTGGACCCATCAGCCGCCATTATGAAAGAAAGATTAAGGGTCGTTTTTTCCGTTCCACCCCGGGGATTCCTGCCACGGAAAAGATTTTTTCGGTATATGCCAGAAAAAATTGTAAAACCCGTCTAAAAACCGAAACCCGGCCATCGGCACAAACGTCTACACTTAAGTAACACCCGGAGTCTTAGAAAATGAATAATTGGAAATCTTGCTTTAAATGGGTTGTTCCGTGTCTGTTCCTGGCTCAGACACTAGCAGTAGCGCGGCCTCCGCAGCAAGGCGCCGCGGGCGGCCAGAAGGTTCGGCCGATCGGCGTTGTAACAGAAGTACGGTCAGGGCAACTGACCCTCCACACCGATGGAGGCCCAAACCTGACCGTCAGCCTGCCAGAGGGAATTTCAGTTTTGCAGGTCCCGCCTGGCTCGAAGAGCCTGAAACAGGCCACCAAAATCGCCGAAAGCGACATCCATTTGGGAGACCGTGTCCTGATCATCGGGCCCGTGTCGGAGGATCAGAAATCTGTCTCCGCCAAAACTGTAGTCGTCATGAGCAGGACAGCCCTGGAAATAGCCCGAGAGGCTGAGCGACTTCAATGGGAAAAGCGTGGCATAGCTGGCGTTGTCAAGGCCGTTGACCCGGCGACAAAAGAAATTATCCTGGCGGTGCCTAACACTCGCCCCAGACCAGGCAATCTAACACACTCAGTGGTCGTCACCCTGGCGCCCAGTGCGTCGTTGCTACGCTATGCACCCGACTCGATCAAGTTCAGTGACGCCAAGCCTGCCTCCCTCGCACAAATCAATGTCGGCGACCAGCTACGCGCTCTCGGGATGAAGAGCGCCGGCGGGACTCACTTAACAGCCGAAAAGGTGGTTTCCGGGACCTTCCGGAATCTCGGAGCGACAGTAATTTCCGTTGATGCGCCACAGAAGACGGTCACCGTTAAGGACCTGGCCACAGGAAAACCCCTGCTGGTCCAAACGAACGCCGATTCCAAGTTACATCAGTTGACACCGGCGGTGGCGAACACGATCGCGAGGTTCAATGCCAGTTCCACAGAAAAAGCTGCCGGTGACCAGCAGAATGCAGGCAAGCCTGGCGAAGGATCCCTCCGCCGGGCTGGTCCCCAGAGTCCTGGAAGGCCGGGAGGCTCCGGCACAGAGGGTGGTATGCCGGCAGAACACCCAGGGAACCTGGAACAAATGTTGCAGCAAATGCCGGCCCTCTCGCTCAGTCAACTAAAACCGGGCGAGCCCCTCATCATTGTAAGTACAGAGGGAGTCAAACCAGATCAGGTTACCGCCATCGCCGTCCTGAGTGGTGTAGAGCCCATCCTCAGAGCACAGCCAAAAGGCAGCAAAGAAGTTGGGCTAGGCCCGTGGAATATGAGTGTGGGTGGCGGCGGCGGAGAAGGCGGCGGGGGTGAAAGCAGTGGAGGACCGTGATGCGGGTTGGCAAAACGGGCGCTTACCGAATTGACGGAACAGTTCCATCGGGAAGGTGAGTTTCGGAGGATTTTGAGATGATCGAATTGATTAAGAAATTTAAACGACCCTTATGGGCATTGCTGGCGTCGATCTGCTTTTCCGCTGCGGTTTTCGCGCAAGCAGGAAATGGCACTGTAAGCGGCCAGGTGACAGACCCGTCCGGTGCCGCGATTCCTGCGGCGACCGTCACTCTGACCGGCCCGAACCTTTCGACACAGGTGGCGCAGACCGACGAACAGGGGCGCTATACCTTCCACAATCTCTCACCCGGTGCGTACACCGTGGAAGTCAGCATCCAGGGCTTTTCTACCTTCACAAAGTCCGCGCTTCAGGTTGCCCCGAACCACCCACAGGTTGTGAACGCCCAGCTCGCTGTGACCATGGAAAAGCAGCAGGTTACCGTGGAGAGCGAGGGTGACGAGCTCAGTGTCAGCCCCGAAAACAGTGTTGGCACTGTTGTTTTGAAAGGCGAGGCACTGAAGTCCCTTTCAGACGACCCCGATGAATTGCAAGCTGAGCTCCAGCAACTGGCAGGCCCGGCGGCCGGGCCCAATGGCGGCGAGATCTATATCGACGGCTTTTCGGGAGGCGACCTTCCGCCCAAGGAAGCCATTCTGGAAGTTCGCGTCAACCAGAATCCGTTCTCAGCACAGTATGAACGGCTGGGTTACGGCCGCATTGACATTACGACCAAACCGGGCTACCAGAAATTTCACGGCGATTTCTTCACGTTCGGCAACGATTCGGCGTTTAACTCACGAAATCCCTTTGTGGCCAGCACTCCGGGGTACCACTCTCAGATGTTTGCGGGGAGTGTCGGCGGCCCCATCAGCAAGAAAGCCTCGTTCTTTTTCCACATGTTCCGGCGCAGCACTGACAGCACGTCGATTATCAACGCCGTCATACTCAACCCTGCTTACACTATCGGAGGCACGGCACCTCCCGGTATCAATTATAGCGAAGCGGTCTCCAGCCCCTCATCCCGGTTGAATATCAGCCCGCGCGTCGACTTTCAGCTGTCGAACAACAACGTGATGTCCGTGCGCTACCAGCGCT
>JBAUWE010000489.1:0-5785 GCA_049583595.1 Terriglobia bacterium | reverse complement strand
GGGATAAACAGCCCTCCCGCACCGGCCACAGAGGTTGTTACAGAGCTTCCCAATGAGCCGCCGCATCCGCCAATCTGAGCAACGACGGTATCAATAAGATCGTCAGTCGTCGACCTAATTGTGAATCAACCGGATGGGAATGAATGACCCTCCGCCCGAACTGTTGACACCCGGTGTCGAACTCCCTGAGCCGCCTATTCCGCACCCTCCAACCTGCACAACAACGGCATTGATCGTATCCGTAGAAGAAGCGTGGAGTACGTCTTGAAAGAACAAACTCATGTACCCCTGGACAGTAACCGTGCTTCCGCCCGGTGAAAGCGTGGCTCCGTCGTACAACACGACGTTTGCAAATGAATCGCTTGCTCCATTGGTTAGATCAAATGTTTGACCTGCAGTGTATCCGTATGGATTGTTGGCTCCGGCCACGATTGTGAAAGGTGATGTCGGTGTGCTGTTGGGGCAAGTTGCCTGGGCCGCAGCGCCCGGCAGCGCGTAGGGCGCGCACATATAATCCTGCCCATTGTTCAGGCCATCGGGCAAGTTGTTGACCACTCCGGTGGCGGGACACTGGCCACTGCAACCACCAGAGCCACAAGAGTGGATCAGGCAATTAACTCCGGCGTCGGTGGGACCAACCTTCTTGCCGTTCAGAGAGTTGAGGGTGCCCTGGCAGGCAACAGACTTGGGAGCACATTCTCTGATGTACTGGCTGTACTGCATGCCGCTCTGCGAGGAAAATGCGATAGTATACCACTGGCTTGGCGTCCCCCCATTGTCGTGGAGTACCCACGGGGCACCGATATCGCCACTGGTCGGGTCGCATTTACTATTCGCCGAATCCCATACGCAATCCTTAGGATGGACAGCGACGCCCGTGCTGGGATCGACATAGTAGGACATATAATTGCCGGTGCCGAGGCCTCCCACGCAATCGCCGTTGGGATTGCTGGCTGTCCATGTGCCTCCGCACTGGCAATTTGTGTTGGCTTCAGCATTCCCCGTGCCAACTGGAAAGTTGGGGTCGCAGTTCGGAACCAGGAAAGGCTTGACGCAGCCCACACCGACATTGGTGCCGGTTCCCCCAGGGTTAAAAGCCTCTGCCGTGGCTGAAGCTGAGATGTCCATGGAGTTGATGCCGAAAACCTTGGCAAAGAACGTTGGCATGGCGTCATTGTGGACTGAATCCCTGTAAACAGTGACAGTTATCTGTGGTTCCCCGCTCCCTCCGCTTGCAAGAACATCATGACTATAATCGAATGTAGTACCAAGCGTCGTGGAGGTTGGGGCGAGCCCCATCACGGGATTCTCGGCGGCCACGGCAAGGGCATTCTGCGTTGCCAGAGTCGCCTCCGCGCTGTTTGCAGTGCAACCGGTTGTCGTGCAGTTACTAAGTGCCTTCGCCCCCGCCAAGGCTGCGGCGTCCGCGGCACGCTGGCATTGCACTCGCGCCAGGTAACCTGCTGCCAGGTCAATCGAAAGCGCGCACATGCCCAGCATCAGGACCAGGCCCCCGGCGATAACAAGAAGCGCCACTCCCTTATCATTCGAGCTCAGGCTACTCATTCTGTGTCGCATCGTTTCCTCCCGGCAAATCCAGCGCTAGTTTGCGTTCGTAATGTTCTGCATGACGGCGTCGGACGTAAATATGTACTGCCCTGTAGGGCCGGTCGCGCCCGGCAGGAGAAGGCCGATAATCCTGCCAAACATAAAAGTGTATGGGTAAGAAAGTGTGACCTTTGTGCTTAGGATTGGGGAGGTTGAGTTAGAGGGGTTTGGGGTCTGATAGGCTTTGTAAATAACCAAGGTCACATTGTTGCACGAATACGTCCAGGTCAGTACCGGAGCGAATGTAGCCGAGGTTGAATTAAGGCATGCTCCCTGATTCAATCCGGATGCTGCCAGATAATTGGACACGGTCTTCGCCGTCGAGGTGACTGCGCACGGCGTTCCGCTGCCCGGAGAGTTGATGGTCCATGCAGTCGGACAGCTTGAATCGGATAGGGGGGTGGAAGAAAGAAGACGAGCAGCTTCTCGAGCGGCGTTCGATGTTATGTGCTTGGTGTTGTAAGCGTGGGCAAAATCGATAATACCTACAACCAGGACCAGCAACAAGGGAAGCGCCATGGCGAACTCAAAAAGTTCGGCGCCCTCGGTGCTTCGGAACATTGGCCGCAAGCGGCCTCGGCACGAATCTGCACAGGCCGTGCGCCTCTCATCAGGTTCGGAGGCGGCTGGTTTGGTTTTATTAACGATGTGGTCGTTCCTGGATGATCCTTTCATTTGGACAACTCCTCAATGAGCCCTCTTCTTCAAAATTCAGGGACAAGCCGGCAGACCGGTTGAACCGTCGACAGGCTGATTTTCCATCCGCATCGTCACGCTGGTCGGAATATTGATCGTTGTGGCGTTTAAGGACGTAAAAGGGATAGCGAGCTGGAGTGGATACTTAAAGCTGACTTCTATTCCACACTGCCGGGAGCTGGAGTCGCTGGTTGGATTCATCACCACGGCTTGCTGGCAAAAGGTCTGCTGAACCACGGTGTTGTTCGGGTCAAGATGCGAGGCCAGAAGCGAGGGCGCAACGTAGTTTGTGAATTCGTAAGTAGTGCCTGATAAACAAGCCGGAGAATTGGTGGTTCCCGCAGCGGTGTACGTCTCAGTCATTTGGTTTGCGGGGTTGCAGGTAGCGCAAGAGGGCAGGACAGCATAACGGGCCCCCTCCCGCGCGGCCCGTGTGATCGTTTCGTATACGTCATAGGCACGCCCTAGCCAGAATATTCCCAGCATCAGCATCAGAAGCAGCGGAAGAACGAAGGCTGCCTCGACCAGTTCGGCACCTGAATCTTCTCGCCATTTCCCCACTAACCGCGCGCTGACGCGGCGCCTGATGTTCCCACATGCGGCCATTTCCTCCTCCTTTTTCGCGCCAACCAGGAAAAACATTCGGCAGAGTTCCTTGCAGGAATCCGCTCTTTGCAAATGCTTTCCTAAGGTGCGACCCAATCTGAATGCCCTTGGAGGAACCCTCGCGGAAGAAGAGGAGCACTAGCTCGTCCTTATTAGAGCAAAGAAACAATGCCCGGACTTCCTCCGCCGGGGCTTTCGAACCTCTATCCCTCGGGCCGATGAGTCACCGACTGCGCCTTGCCCGCTCCGGTCACGGGGGACCCTCTTCTAACGGCACCACCCTCAATCTCTTCAAATGCCGACCGTCAGCCTGGACACACTTCCAGAAGCACGAATGTGCCCTCCACGATTCCCGCCTCGGGGAACACCTTTCGCACTTGGGATCCTTGCGCTTCAGCTGCCGATGAGCGGCACCAAGAGAGGCACCCAACCCACGAGCAGTTAGCAAAGTCCACCCAATTTACTTGAACGCAGACAAGCCCACTATACACCATCTTAGGCTCTCGTCAAGTGCCAACCAAATTCCTATCTAATTCGTTACTGTGCAAGAGTTTGCATACAGTCAACGAGCCTGGCCAGGCCATGACAGGCGGCCTATTTCTGAGCGTGGGATTTATAAGTTCTTATAAGGCCGGTGTCAATCGAAAACCGGGTCGACCGCGTCTACCTGTAAAACTCAACAATGGACGTTGCATGTCCGGGAAGGACCATCGCCGGCCCTGCCAAAGGTTTTCCAGTGCGCAAGTTGAGAATCTTTGTGAAGTGGAACTCCGGTTCGAGATTGAAGCGCAGGGTTTGGTTGGAATTGTTATAAAAGTATGCCAGGTAGTTGCCGGAGTAAGGTGTCGCGCGAAACTCCAGCGCCGGGAGGACGTCCGAGCCGGAGGAGTTCACGCGCAACGGCAAACGAACTCCTGCCCGTGAGGCAAGAAGTGGAAGCAATTGCGCCCAGCTTACCGGGTCGAGGGGCGAAGCAAGCCAATAAAGGTTGCCTTTCCCGAGTGTGATGTGGATCAATGCGGGAGAGCCGTCAGAAAATTTGCCGAGCACCGAGCGCGGGTTGCATCGGATGACCTGCCGCTCACCAACCGCTTCAAGGTCCGGAGCTGTCTTCGAGAAAATGTCCCGCCGCTCGAGCTTAATTGAGGCACGGGGCAAATCGGCGAGATTATATTCGGTCACCTGTTTTTCTCCCCGCTGGAGGGTGGGCGGCACGCGGCGAAGCAGATGCAGGCCCAGCGACTCCATGGTGGCTGTAGGCTTGGCATATTCGTCCGCGAGCAGAGAATCCGGCCACACCAGCAGAGTTCCGCCATCTCGAACCCATGAAATGATCCGGCGCGTAACTGCGGACGGCACGAATTTGGCTGCGGGCAAAACGAGAAGCTTGCGCCTGGCAAGATCGCCACGCAGGATCTTCTTTTCCGTCGTCAGGCCGACATAGGCCCCTGCGGATTGCGATGAGTCATAAAGCTCCTCAAGGGAGAACAGGTAGGGAAAGGTTCCGGTCTCCTCAGATTCCCCGGGAAGATGTTGGAGCATGGAGGTCTTCGAGTAAAGAAGAGCAACCGGTCGGGGAGCGTTAGCCAGTGCGATAATTTCAGGACTCAAACGCCGGACATCCAACGCAACCCGCATGGCCTCGGCAATGTCACTGAGCGGAATGGTATAGCTCTGCGGGAAGGACGAAGCCCACTCATTGATCGGCTCATGCGGCGTCCAATGCACGTGATTGTTCCACCACCACATGGAAATAGCTGCGTCTCCGTGCAGGAAACTGGGAAGGAGCTGATTGACCACACCATGGTACTCAAAATCGGCGACAGGCTTCGACCCGGCCAGGGCGTGCAGATACTCCGGCATCAGAGTGTCCAGCCGGTAGTTCTCTTCCAGCTCCACGGCCGTGATGCCGGAATCCGCAAGCGCCTCCTCATCAATTGCGGTCCAGAAGCGCGGACTGAAAGCGTAAAAGGGGGACCCGACGGTCAGTGGCACCTGTGGCTGAATTTTGCGAATTTCATCCCGCGTCCAGCGAAGTTGCTGCAAAAACCGGTCAAGGTTGAAACTTGACCAGTCGTACCATAGCGCGCGGTGGGAGCTGGCTTCTTCAGGATGCAGCATCGGCACGTCACTGAAGTTCGCGTACGTTGTCTGCCACGCGCGGTTCGCTGACTGAATATTTCCATACTTTTGCCGCAGCCAGACACTCCACATTTCCCGGGTATAGTGGCAATAACAATTGTAAAAATACTCGAACCCCATGCTCTGGACCAGATGGGTGTGGTCGCCAAGATGGGCATGTTCGTACTTGTCGATCATTTCAGAGATGGCCGCGCGGCTGTGCGGGCTTTCAAGGCAGACATTGACGGCTGGGCCCACCACTTCCCAGGAACTGCTGTCACGCACGATGTGGTCGGCATGATTCCAGCCCACGCGGTGAGTGTCAGGATACTTCTGATAGGCTTTCCAGATCGGTTGGTGCTCCACGTTTTGGCGCGTGGCGCCGGCTACCAGCTGCGTGCCGTAATCCGTGGCACTGTCGGCAAACCAGCGCAGCAACGGTCCTCGCTGGTTGTAAAGCATCCCAAGCAGAAGCAGGGGAGTGTGCCCTTCCCGAAAATAACGGTCGCGGATGGTTAACTTGCTGTAGGGAGGCACGGGTGGCGCCGAAAGGGCCTGGCGCTTGCCCGCGAGTTCTTCCTGCAGGTCCCCAATGGCGTGGCGGGTTCCCGCAAGAAGGAAATCCAGGGCCTGACGCTGCTCCTGGGCGCGGTCTTGCCAAAAGGCTATCAGCCGGGTATGAAAAGCCAGGTTGGCAACAAACGGATAAATTTCCTGGTATGCCGTGTCTATCTTCCGCCCGCGCGCTTGCTGG
>JBAUWE010000488.1:0-3064 GCA_049583595.1 Terriglobia bacterium | reverse complement strand
GAGGTTTGCCGACAAAGGCCATGTTGGGGCTGACGGCGGCGCCGTCTGACCCAATGCCCACCCAGGGCTGCTTCATAATCAATTCCACGTCCGGCTCGCTCATGCCGAAGTAGATGGCGTAGGCCGTTCCACCTTCGTTCACCAGCAGGTTGCAGAGAGCGTTCACCGGGTCGGTGTGCATCGCCTTCGCCACCTCGTCCATGCGCTTGCCCTCGTACGGCTTGTCTTCCGCCTTATCGACAGCGGCCACCATCACGCCGTGCCAGCCTCCAGTGCTCTGAACTTCATTGTTGACCCATCCCGGAAGCCCCTGCGTGATATCACGGCGGATCTCTTCGCGAACCTTGGGGTTTTTCAGCAGCTCCACGCGGTGATCGAGCGATCCTTCCAGAAACCTGGGCGGCAGGCATTGTTCCAGGTGGGTCATGGAGGCGATGTAGGGATACTGGTCGGCGGTGACCTCGATGCCGCGGTCGCGCGCCGCCTGGATGATTCTGACCTGGTCGATGGCGTGGCCCCAGTTCGGTTTGCCGTCCATCTTGAAGTGGAGAATGTGGACGGGCAGGTGGGCCTTCTCGCCAATTTCAATGGCTTCCGCCAGAGCCTGAGGTTCGTTCGCAGCCTCGCCCCGGATGTGGCTGGTGTAGATGCCCCCGTAGCGCGCCGCCACTCGGGCCAGGTGGATCAGATCATCCTTGGTCATGTACGAATTGGGCGGGTAGATGAGTCCGGAGGAAAGTCCGATGGCGCCCCGCGCCATAGCCTGTGCCACCAGGTCTTCCATCTTTTTCATTTCCGCCGGCGTCGGCCTGCGGTTCACGTTTCCAATCACGCCCATCCACACCTGTCCCGCCCCCACGTAGGAAGCCACGTTCAGCGAGATGGCGCTCTTCTGCAGCACGTCAAAATACTGAGCAAGCGTCTCCCAGTTTCTCTTGAAGTCGGAAGGACGGGGGCTCTTGCTCACGTCCGGCTGGCTGGAGCTGGTGAATGGCCCGGCGGAAGCGTCTTCGCCGATGATCTCTGTTGTTACGCCTTGCCGGATTTTGCTTTGTGCGTCGCCGTCCACCAGCAGCGTGTAATCGCTGTGGGTGTGGAGATCGATAAAGCCCGGAGCCACGACGAGTCCCGTAGCATCAATCACCCGCCGGGAGGTCGGGTTGACCAGGCGGCCGACGGCGGCAATCTTTCCGTTTTTCACGGCCACCTCGCCTTCGTACCAGGGGCTGCCGCTGCCGTCGATGATCCGCCCACCTTTGATGAGCAGGTCGTACTGCGGCGGGGCATTCTGCGTGGTGGTTTGTTGCGGGTTGCAGGAAAGCATCAGGCCGCAGGCGGCGACGGCTGCGATGGCCGCGAGGGCCAGGCGCAGTTGATCGGAGAGTCTTTTGCAGCGCATGAGGTGGAACCTCCGGACATCTTCGGATGTATTGTGCCGGCCCGTGACCGGGGCCGTGGGATGGCATTATAGCTCAGAGCCATGCGGTAGGTAGGGCGAATCGGCTTGCCCCCCTGGCCCAGGCCGTTGTAGGGGGCTAAACGCTTTGAGGCGCTCCCCTCTGGACTGGAGGGTTATACTAAGGATGACCGCGACTGGAGGCCATTCAAATCGGCCGGAAAGGCGGTGCGCCGCCATGCCTTACTGTCCCAAATGTCTGACGGAGTATGTGGAAGGCACTTCCGAGTGCGAAGATTGCAAAGTTGGTCTGGTTCCCGGCTCTCCCCCTGAAATTGATGATGAAGCCGACTCCTCCGCTGACAGCAAAGGGATTGGCGGGTGGCTGCAGGCGCTGATGGGTGCCGGATCGGAGGATGAAGATCCGCAGGTCAAAATCGTGAGAATCCGGGTCTTTTCCGGAGGCACAGCGTCACTGGACGCGAACTTTGCGCGAAACCTTTTGCGGGCGCGCGGAATTCGGTCTGTCCTCGGCGGCGAGACTTCGGCGGAGATGCTGCCGGTCCTGGAAGTTTCTCTCATGGTCCTGGACGAGGACGCTGACCGCGCCACAGAGATTCTTCATACCTACCTGGACAAGAAAGGTCCCATCCTGGCCGGGTAATTCACTTTCTTGCAGAGGGAGCTGGTTGCTCTGCGGCCGCCTGGCGCTTGTTCTCACGGGCGAGTTGGCGCTCCATCTGGCGGATGGCCTTGTGCACATCCTTCGCCTCATCGGCCTGCTTCTGTGAGGGCAGGGCATTCAGGTACTGGTGGTAAGCAGCCAGGGCCTTACGCTTCCTGCCCGTCTTCTCATAAACCTTGCCCATTCCCAGGTAAGCAGGTGCGTAATAGGGATCGTCTTTGGCAGCCTCCTCGAACCGGCTGAGAGCTCCGCGATAATTTTTTCTGCGAAAATAGAAGTTGCCGATCTCGACCGACTGCCGGGCCGAGGGCGGTACGTAATGGTATGAACTCTCAAGTTCGCCGTCATCCTGCGCCATATGCTGAGCAGGCAAAGAAGTCGGCAGGCTCATGAGAGCGATGACGCCAAGAAGAAGCGCGGCAAGAATTGTGCGCATATCCAGATTGTCTATCGTGGCTGGAAAGGAGTCAACCGGATATCCCGAAAGCAGGTGCGGCCTTTTCTGCTATGGCCGGGGCGGGGCGATGGAAGCGAGTGAACACAGGGCGTTTGTAATTTTTACCTACTGTTTCATAATGAGACACTTTTTTGTTTCAACGACATTTCCGAGCACCTATAAATTTTATAAGTTGCTTATTATCAACAACTTAGTTTTTTGTGATTTTGGCGGGCGAAAATCCCATACGTCCCATTTTGGGGGTTTTGTCCCCTAAAATAGCCTACTTACCTAAGCTATAGAAGGCTTGCGGGGCCAGGCCACGCCCCCTGGTGGGGGGCGCCAAATGCCCTCCCTCATTGGAATTTCCTGATCAGCGCCAAGTCGCCCGGCTGCGAGCGTCGGGCTTGCGCCGACTACCCCGTCGCGCGGGGCGCCAAGGCCAGGTGCGCCTACGGCGCGTGGAAATCCATGGAGACAACATCCTGGGTGCCGGTGTCCTTCAGCAACAGCGGCGAGTCGTCCGGAGTGAGGCCGAGCCATACCC
>JBAUWE010000487.1:0-8031 GCA_049583595.1 Terriglobia bacterium | reverse complement strand
CATTTCAGACTTACCCTGACGCGAAATCCAGATGGCTGCCACTTGGGGCAGCTTCTTCGCCAGCATTTTCCCCCGCGCCGGGCCCATCAGCAACAGGGTGGTGGAGAGTGCATCGGAAGCCGTGGCCGTGCCGGCAACCACGCTGACGCTGTCAGAAGTTTTCACCGGAACGCCTTTCGCGGGATCGATGATGTGTCCGAACGGAGTCTTTCCAGGTTTGGGGTCATGTGTCTGTTCGGAAGTTGAAACGCTGTTCCCATTCAGCCTGACTTCCGGACCCAACTTCCCGGAAGGGTCTCGAAGATGCACAACCCAGGCAGAACGTCCGGGAGGAGAACCCATGGCAAAAATGGTGCTTCCACCAGCATTGATCAGCGCCCGGTCGATTCCGTAAGAACGCAGCACGGCGGCGGCCCGGTCTACGGCATACCCCTTGCCGATGGCGCCCAGGTCAATAGCCATGCAGGAGGAACGGAACTCCACACGGTCAGGCGGTTCCAAAATCACCTTCTGCCATCCCACGCAGCGCCGCAGCTTTTGCTCTTCTGCTGCAGTCGGAACCGTGTCATCCCGGATTTCCGCTTTCCACAACCTGGCAAGAGGCCCCACCGTGATGTCAAACTCGCCTGCCGACAGGCGCGAATAGACAAGCGACTGCTGGATGACCTGATAAAGGTCGGCCGGTACGGGTTCGGCCCGATAGTGCGCCGTGCGGTTGATGCGGCTGAGGTCGCTCGACGGAATGTAGTCGCTCATCACGTGGTCGAGGCGAATCACTTCATTGAATGCCTGTTCGATGGCATGCGACGTCCGGTCGGGCGAAGGGCCATAGGCCACGATCTCAAAAACCGTTCCCATGGCGTACTTCTTCCTGTAAGCAAGCTGGTCTCCATGGACGGAGGGCCAGGCCTGAGCCACGACCATCACCAACAACACGGCGCTCGCCGGGAATGCCTTACTCCAGCGCATAAACAATCCCCTGAATTCCGGCCAGGTAGGTCCGGCTCCCCGCCAGGACCGGGGCCGACTGAAGGGAGCGGCCCAGAGAAGCCCTCCAGAGGGTTTTCCCGGTTGAGCTATCCAGAGCAACCAGCCCGCCCGCCTGGATGCACACAACGCCCTTCCCCACAACCGGGGAGGCCGTCACCGACGTCCGCAGATTGACCTTCCACCGGAGGCTTCCGGTCCGAACGTCGAGGGCATAGAGAAAATGATCTTTGCTGCCGATGAAGACGGTGCCGCCGCTCACAGCCGGGGAAGAGGATATGCCCAGCCCTGTTTCAACCTTCCATCGAACCGAGCCCGTGGCGGCGTCGAACGCATAGACTGCAAAATCTTCCGAGCCAATCAGAACGGTATCTCCGGCAACCGCCGGCGAAGAATCCACTACATTGCCCGTGGCGGTGCTCCACAGCACCTTGCCGGACGACGGCTCAAGGCAATAAACCCGTTTGTCGCTGCAGCCGAAATAGACGCGCCCGGGCGTCGCGCAGGCCGTCGAGTAAATTCGAGCTCCAACCGGCCGCGTCCACTCGCGTTTGCCGGTCTCAAGATCAACGGAATAAAAGTTCCCGTCCGCCGAACCAAAAAAAACTTTCCCGCCCTGCACCACCGGCGACGCCCAGACTTCTGCGCCCGCGGCCACTTCCCAGACCTTTCGGCCGGATATGCCGTCAAGCGCTCGCACTCTGCCGCTGTCGCAACCGAATAGAACTTTGCCGCCCGAAAGGGACGGGGTGGAGTGGCTGGGCGCCCCGGCGTCAAACTTCCACGCGTGCCGGCCCGTTGTGGTATCGATGGCGTGCAGGAATCCGTCCAGGCAGGTGACATAAAGCAGGTCACCGCCCAGGACGGGTGCCGAACGAACCGACTTGGCCAGCCGCAGACGCCATCGAATCCCTTTGGGTTCGAGGGCCGCCTTCAACCCCAGGCCTCCCGTCCGGGCGCTGTCGCCCAGCAATGCAACCCATTCAGTGGCGCCGGAGTTGTGCTGATTCATGGCGTGTTAGGTTCCCAGTTGGATTCTTTGGCGATCGATTTTCTGATGGTCGGAAATTCCCAGTCCCAGCTTCCCCGCAGCGGCGATGTGCCCCGGCTGTCGGTAGAAGAGGTTCTTCTGTGAATTGTGATAGAACTCGTTGGAGTTAAACGTGATGTTCTTCGGGTTGCGGTCCCACAACGAGAGGGCTCCTTCCGCCTGCCGTTTTCTCGTAATCAGGTCCAGTTCAACCGTGTCGACAGCCACAGGATCGGTGCCCAGAATCAGCATCCCGGGTTGCGCAATGAAGCTCTGCACCTGGGTCAGCGGCCCGCCGTGCCACACTTCGCGCATGCCGTCCATGATGTGCAGGACGGCCTTTGACCGCAAGGGCTCGACCGAACACATGACCCCAATCAGCGGGTCGGTGAAAGTGATGGGCTGGTGGTGCGAGCGAGCGACGTTGTTGAATGATCCGTACCCCAGATTCTTGAGGCAGCCGGTGACGCCCGCGGCCGAGTGGTCCTTCAGGGTTGGAACGTTGATGATCTTGGTGACCTCCTGCGAAACCACCTGGGCAAGGTAAGAGCGGGTTTCCCACTCGCCGAAGAAATCCGCCTGGCAGTAAACGTTCATGTCATAGCCGGAAACGTCGAACGCTCCGTTCTCGATGCCCACCAGTCGAACCCCAACGGGCAGGAAGGCACGATAACTGCCAAGCTGAACTTCATAGGAATAGCGGTCGTAAACCACGATGTTGTGCGCAGGAACTCCAACGCTTTCCACCGCTCGGATGATTTCCCGGACAATTTCCGGGGACGAGTAGCACGCCGGAGCACCCGAAGGATTGATCTTGATGCCCACCACGTCCGAGGGTTTGATGAAAAGCCCCCAGGCGTCCTGCACGGAGCTTTTTCCGGTGAGTTCCTGCATGCCGCGTTCCAGCATGCGGCGCACAAGGGGCTGGGAAACGTGGTTGTTTGAAATCGCATGCGGATCAACCACCTCAACCACGCGGCCCGGATAGAGACCCGGCATCCCCAGCGGCGAGAGCTTGTAATTCGGCAGCGGGTGGGTTTTGATCGGCGGCGGCTTGGGCTGCGTGAATCGCTTCAGCCCCTGCGCCTTCAGGCGGCCCACAAACGAAGCCGCAGAGCCCAGCCACGCGCTTTTGAGAAAAGTTCTCCGTTTCATGTTCGCACCCGGTTTGGTGTGATCTTTACGCCAACTGAAAACTCCTTATCGATGGGCGGCAAAGCGCACGGCATGCTGCGCGGTCGGCCTCCGCCCGTCACTTCCTGCTACCGGGGGAAATCATCCGCCTTCGAAGGAAGATGGTCGCCCACGGTGGGCGGCGTGAAGTACTGCTTCCGCGCTTTCCGCCATTCCACCATGCTCAGTCCGGAAGGGTCGAACACAATCCGCCCGGCCCGCACCGTCATGCGGGCGACCAGTTTTCCATTCCCGTCCATCCGGGCATCACCGTCGTCGGCATAACTGTATTTTCCCTGCAGTTCCTGGAGCACGGCAATATCCGCCACCCGGCCCACCGAGAGCGTTCCCAGTTCCGGCCGATGAATCTCTTTCGCGGGGTTTATGGTCGATTCACGGATCACCGTTGCGAGAGGAACGCCCATGGCCAGGAACTTCGACATCACGTTCACCATGCTGATGGCCTTCCAGGTCATGCTTTCCATGTGAAGGTCGGTCGAGATCGAATCCGGCAGGAAACCCTGCTCCTCGGCCGGCACCGCGTTGCGGAACCAGAAGCTGCCGCCGCCATGCCCAACGTCAAAGATCACCCCGCGCTTGCGCGCCTCTTCCATGATGGGGTTCAGCTTGCCGTTGGAGAGGATGATGGGAAACTGCTGCGCGAAAACGTGTGTGTGGATATCGCCGGGACGCATCTTCTTAAGGATCAATTCCGCATACGAGCGCAGGGGCTGCCGCGGCCAGAAGTCAACCATCACCGGCACATGCGCCATCTGTGCGCACTGTTCGGCGCGGTCAACGGCCGTCCACGGCTGGTGCTCCCCGTCATAGGGTCTCGTTGGCCAGTAGTGCGCCGTTTTCACCCCCACGATCAGGTCACGGTTCTTTTCGATGGTCTCCGCGCACAGCTTCGGGTTCATCTGGTCAACCGTCTGCTCCAGCCCGCCGTTCATGCCGTCCGCAACAATGTTCAGAAAGGCCAGCACTCGGATCCTGGCATGGTCCATCACCATCTCTTTTTCACGCAGAAAGGTCGCTGCACCCGAACTCCCCGCGTCTACCACCGTGGTCACTCCGGAATTGAACATCAGATCGGGCGGCATTCCGAACGGCGGCGTATGCGAGCGAGCGCTCGGCGAATACCAGTTGTCGGGCACTCCGCCATAGCCAATATGAACATGGATGTCGATCAGTCCCGGCGTCACGTAAAGGCCCTTGGCGTCCACAACCTTGCCCGCTTCGGCGGAGGGAATGTCCGGCTCGACTGCGGCAATTTTGCCGTCGGCCACTGCCACGTCCATCAGCCGGTCAATGTTGTTGGCGGGATCAATCACATGCCCGCCTTTCAGCAACAGGTCATACCGTGGCTTCTGCTGCCCGGCCAAATACGTAACAGAAGCCATCAGGATTCCAATCAAGAATAGGATTTCTAAACCGCGGCCTCGTTGGCTTGTCATGAGTTCACACTCCCTGGTGCAATAAAATGACTTCATTGAGCCTTGCTGTTGACTTTGCGGACACTAACAATTTCGAGGATGGCGCCATTAAATCTTGCGGTTGCATCCCTAACAATGGATGACCACAAAGGACCGCTACAGTTTGGCGGCTGGTACCATTTCACACCATGCCTCCACGATTCCTGTCCAGTGTCTTCAAGGGAAACGACCTATCCCGGAATTCCGGTCCCGTTGTGGGACTGCCGGTTTCGCCGGTTTCCCGCAGCATCGGGAAAGATCTTGCTCAGGAAGTTGCCGCAGTTCTCTGAGGAATCTTTCCTTCGAGATGGAAACCCGATTAGGATCGGGCCGTTACCACCTCCTCCTTACCGTGCATTCCATAAGTCATGTGGTCCAGGGGAAGAACTCTACCACACCCAGAGTGCAATTTGGATTGAAACCCGCATCCCCATATGCTTCGAAGATACTCCTCGGGTTTATAGTCTTGCCCTTGCCTCGGCGTCCCTTTCCGGGTAAACTGCCGTCCTGACTCCGGCAGCGCGTAAGATCGGCCTCGGCTCCAGCATGAAATTCCCCAGGGCGGAAGCCCCACAGGAGAATATCCGCATGTCCAAGATGAACCGGCGAGAATGCATGCAGGGAGTTCTGGCAACCCTTGCCGCCGCTACTGTTCCGTCGGTCGCCCAAGGATCGCCAGGCCCATTACCAGGCAACCAGCCGGGCTCAGCGGACGGCAAGTTCAAGATCTGCCTGATATGGGGCGCCGGTGATCAGCACCGGGTGAAGATTTCAAAGCAGATTGGCGTGACCCATGCCATTGCCGGCACTGCGTCTCAACTCGGCCGGGTTCCCCGCTCCCGCTACGTGGATACCGTGGCGAAAATCAAGGCGGACTACGAAGCCGCCGGTCTGACCATTGCAGGCATTGAGAGCCATCCCGTGCCGGCGGAAAAGATCAAACTCGGACTGCCGGGTCGCGACGAGGAGATTGAAAACTATATCGCGGCGATCCATGCGATCGGCAAGGCGGGCATTCCCGTGGTCTGCTACGACTTCATGGCAGGCATCGACTGGTACCGCACGGGGATGCATGTCCCGGGACGAGGTGGCTGCAGTTCCGTTTCATTTAACATCCGCGATGTCCCTTCGGGGCTCACCAAGTGGGGCCGAATCACAGAAGAAAAGATGTGGGACAACATCACCTATTTTCTGAAGGCCGTCATCCCTGAAGCTGAAAAGTCCAATGTGCAAATGGCCCTGCATCCTGACGATCCGCCTGTGCCCGAACTCCGTGGCATTGCGCGCATCATCATCAGCCCGGACGCCTACCGCCGCGTGATGAACATTGTGCCGAGCCCGGTAAACGGCGTGACGTTTGAAATTTCCGTCTACTACCTGATGGGCGCAGATCTTGAAGCTGTGGCCAGGGAATTCGGGCGCGAGAAGAAGATCTTTTACATCCACTCGCGCAACCTCCGAGGTACCCGCGACAATTTTGTGGAGACTTTTCAGGACAATGGAGCCATCGACTTCGGCAAGGTGTACCAGGCGCTGCATGACAGCGGCGTTCACGTACCACTGCGGCCCGACCACGATCCGATTCTTGACGGGGAGACGAACGTCCACCCGGGATACGGCATCCTGGGCAAAATTCTTGGAGTGGGTTACATCAAGGGAATCCTTGATAGCAGGCATATTCCCTACGTTTAGCGAATGAGGAGGGCGAACCTGCAGACCACATCTCGCCGGGAATGGCGCGAAAGGTGTGACGGGAACGTCGAAGACAACTGAGGAGGTGATGGATCGATGTCTAAAAAAGAGGATGGTATGAGGATTGACCGCCGGGGAGTTTTGAAAACGTCTGCGGCAATGCTGGGCGGCGCCCTTTTGGGTTCGGACGCAGAAGCCGGCGCAGAAACACAGATTCAGAAGAACGTTAATACGCGCTCAAGTCCATCGACCCTGAAAATCACAGACCTGCGGGTTGCGACCATCGTCAAGCCGGGCCCCAGCCCCTGCCCCATCATTCGGATTGACACCAACCAGGGCGTTTACGGACTGGGCGAGGTGCGAGACGGCGCGAGCGCAACCTACGCGCTGATGCTGAAGAGCCGTATCCTGGGCGAGAATCCTCTGCGCGTCGACTACATCTTCCAGAAGATCAAGCAGTTCGGCGGCGATGCCCGCCAGGCTGGCGGCGTCGTCTCCATCGAGATGGCGCTCTGGGACATTGCGGGGAAGGTTTACAACGTTCCCATCTATCAGATGCTGGGCGGCAAATGGCGCGACCAGATTCGGGTCTACGCGGACACCACCGAATCCAAGGACCCTAAAATCTATGCTCAGCGGATGAAGGCTCGCAAAGAGGAGGTAGGACTGACTTGGCTGAAAATGGACCTTGGAATCAATCTGATCGAACACATTCCCGGCACCGTAACACGTCCCTCGGGGCTGAGCCGGTGGGAAGAAAATTTCCAACCCCATCCCTTTATTGCAACGGAAGTGACCGACAAAGGTATTGAGAAATTGACCGAATTCGTGGCAGCGGTGCGCGAAGCCGTGGGTATGGAGATTCCTCTATGCATGGACCATCTGGGCCACATCGGGGTCAAGTCCTGCATCCGCCTGGGAGAAGCTTATGAAAAGTACAACCTTGAATGGATGGAGGATGTAATCCCCTGGTTCTACACCGACCTGTTGAAGCGCATCACCGATGAAAGCCCGACACCCATCCTCACGGGTGAAGACATCTACCGCGAAGAAGATTTCGAGAAACTGTGTGTGAACCATGCCGTGGACAAGATCCACCCCGACCTCTCATCCTCAGGTGGAATTCTCCAGACGCATCGAATCGGTGATATGGCTTTTAAGTACGGTATACCGATGGCCATGCACATGGCGGGAACACCCATTGCCTGTCTGGCCAGCGCCCACTGCGCGGCAGCCACACGGAACTTCCTCGCCATGGAAAACCACTCCCTCGATGTTCCCTGGTGGCAGGACCTTGTCGAGGGCGTTGACAAGCCCATTGTCAACAAAGGGTACATCAAGGTTCCGGAAGGACCCGGCTTGGGCGTGACGCTCAACGAGGACGTCGTCCGGAAGCACCTGAAGCCCGGGACCGGATACTTTGAGCCCACAACCCAGTGGGATGAGGAACGCTCCTGGGACAGGACTTGGAGTTGAGGATGCCTCAATTCTGGCGGGCCCAGCGTGCTCTTCGGGAGTTGTCTGGCTGGGCACACTGGACGGTAAGCGTACCGTGTCCAGATACCGTGCGCGGTGATATAGTGAATTTGCACTGAAGCGCCTGCGACAGAACAGGCTGCCTTGCTCAATTTCAGTAATTCGTGGAGGTCGTGTAAATGGACTCGATGTTATCCT
>JBAUWE010000486.1:0-1554 GCA_049583595.1 Terriglobia bacterium | reverse complement strand
CTGTGACCGTCACTCCCCAGGTAGCGATGAAGACCTTCTTCATTAAACTTCTGCCGGCCTATAAGACTCTCAACATATCTTCTGTCTCTCAGGCCACACGACCACCTATCATCCTGTCGCTGGTGTTAGATCGATCCGGATCCATGAACGATAATGGCGGCTCCAATGCTTTGAGCCCCGCCGTGCAGGATTTTCTGGGTTATTTACTCGAAAATACCGATCGGCTTTCAGAAGTGAGTTTTTCGTCGACGTCACGTGTTGACGTGCCCATGTCCAAGAATTTCAACTATCAAATTACGAGTTCCTTGAACAGAATGAACTTCGGGGGCGCGACTTTTGCCCAGGGGGGGCTGCTGGATGGGCAGTCTCAGATCAACGGAGTGTCGAACCCCGGAACCAACGCCGTGAAAGTAGCCGTCTTCTTCACCGACGGCTGGGCGAACACGAATCAGGACAAGCTGAGTTGTGGAGGCGGATGGGGATGGGGATCCGGGTCTACTTTAGTGAACTATGGCGGCTGCTCTCCTGTTGAGGCCCAGGCCGGCTGGTGCAGTGGGGTGTCATTCCTAAGCCCCAGTAATGGCCAGACGACCACCTGTAACGCGAGCACGTTCCCCGACCAGCTTACGGGGAGGAATGAGTCACTTACTCAAACCCACATCTGCAACGACGCGATGTATCGCGCAGAACAACTGGCTAACACGATGAGGAGCCAGGGGATCACCATTTACTCGATCGGTTTGGGCGATAAGATCAACCAGAGCTACCTCCAGCAGGTTGCCAATGATCCTGCCAGCCCCACCTACGACGCGAACGAGCCGGTGGGATTGGCGGCGTTCGCCCCTACGGCGAACGACCTGGAGACTGTTTTCCAGACGATTGCCTCGAAGATCATCCTCCGTCTGACTCAATGAAGCGGGGGCGGCCCTGGACCTGACCGGTCTTTGTGCCAAATCTAAGACGAGTTCTCGGCTATTTTGTGGCGCATGAGATGGCGGCCAGCCGCGATCCCATGGGCAATTTCGTGGTGAAGTGTCCGGGAGTATCCACCGCAGAGGAATGGCGCAGATAGAAAGAGCAAGCAAGTGGTGTTGTCTATTTCGGTAGCAAGAAGGCGTTCGGTGAGTGTATTGGGAATATTCCTGGCAGTGGCTTCGCTGTAGTGGCTTCGCTTCTTGGATTTAATGCTGGCTTTGCCTCTCCCAATCCTGAAATTTTTGCTCTGCCGCTGAGCGGCTATTTCGGGGCACTTCCCAGGGGAGGCGCACTGGCAGTTTGCGTTCTGAGTGTCTGCACGCTGTTCCGTGGGGTGAAACTCACGACAAGACGAACCGGTGGCCGGAGCCAGAAATCCGACCCCGATATGGACTCAGGCCGGGCTTCTCCCCGTTACAACAAGTAAGTTTCGGCCGCCATCACGGGCGGGGCAGGCGATCCACCTGTCGGGTGGAAGTAATCCATTCGGAGGCACTACGCGGAAGCCGTATTCACTGAGGGTGACACTAGAAACCTTTGATTAATTGGATAGAGATGGACTTCATTTGCACATTGGCG
>JBAUWE010000485.1:0-3291 GCA_049583595.1 Terriglobia bacterium | reverse complement strand
CAGCCCGGGCAGGATTTTTCCGGCAACTTCACAAACGGTTTTGATCATGGCCCAATTAAAGCTGGGAGGTCAGTCGATAGCGACCCCCACGACATGAGCCTGAAGAACGGATGCTGATGATGAGATCGGAATTCTTCCAGAAGAGCCCTGCGAAAGCGCAAGCTGACTGCCGCGAGGGCGCTCCGCATGGAGCCCCGACTGACCGCGGGATCGCGCTGGTGATCACGCTGCTGCTCCTTCTGGTGCTCTCCGTCCTGGTTCTTGGGGCCGTGCTCACCACGAGCACCGACATGCTGATCAACGGCTATTACAGAAATTTCAGGGGCTCGTTCTACGCAGCCGATTCCGGCTTGAACATCGCGCGGCAGGACCTGATCAATCAAACGATGGCAGCCATACCCAACACTTTCACTGCGGGAAGCGCTCCCATCCCGGCGGGAACGGATGCCACCACCGCCTCATCCATCACTTCCACGTACGCCAGCCCCCAGACGCTGAACCTTGGCGCCGCCGACGATTCGTGGAAGGGGGCATTCCACATCACCAGCGCTACCTACGTCCTTGCCAGCGTAACACCGACGGCCACGGACCCTTCAACGGGGCTTCCGTCTGCTTACCAGTACGTGTACGCCTACAGTCTGACTTCGGTTGGCCAGTCCAGCGGAGTGGAACAGGCAACGGTGGGCGAGACAGGGGACATTCTATTCAATGTGGCGCTCACCCCTGCAAGCGGGATGACGCTTAGCTTCGCTGCCTATGGCATGTTCATCGATCAGCAGTCGATATGCAATGGCTCCTATCTGGTCCCGGGTCTCATCAGCGGCCCGGTGTTCACCAACGGCGGATGGACCTTCGGAACGTCAGGCTCATACACTTTCACTGACCCGGTCGGCAGCCACTCCGGCAACGCGGGGTTCCAGTTCTCCTCCCGTTGCACAGAATCTTCGAAGGGCAACTCCAGTTATCGGCGCCAATCGATCAGCCCACAGTACCAGGCAGGATTCCAATGGGGACAGGCGGCCGTTCCGCTGCCTTCGAATGATTTCAGCCAGAGACGCGCCGTGCTTGACGGGCGCGGAACCAATACCTCCCAGGTGACGGGCGCCGACATGAATGCCGCCCTCCGTGATGTGAATGGCGCGCCCTACCCGGCCTCGGGCGCCAGCAGCGGCGTTTTTCTCTCTTATGATGCGTCCGCTGACCCGCCCAGGATGACCGGAGGCGGCATCCTGGTCGAAGGCAACGCGAAGGTGCAACTGGCGGCCGGCCCCGGCGGGAGCCAGGTGGTGACCATTGTCCAGGGCTCAGGCCATAGTGCAACGACGACGACAGTCACCTTCGATCCCGTCGCCGGCACCACAACCGTTGCCTCCGGTTCGTCGTCGCAGGTGGTCAATGGCGTCCCGATGGACTACAACACCGGCAAGCCCGGAACCATGATCTACGTGGACGGGAACGTGACCAGCCTCAGCGGCCCTGGGAATGGCCAGGCGGCCGTTCAGGACGGAGCGGCCCTTGACGTCGTCGCCGCCAACAACATCACCGTCACCGGCGACCTGCTCTACAAGACGCGGCCCGTGACCACAACGCAGAACCAGATCCCCAATACTCCCGCCGACACGCTGATTCCGGGCAACGACAAGGGCCAGGTTCTCGGGCTCTATACGGCCAAAGGCGACATTCAACTGGACAACCAGCAGAGTTCATCCAACCTCGAGATCGACGCCAGCCTGGCAGCCATCTCAGACAGCGGCTCGGGCGGCCTCGTCAACATCGGCCGAAGCATCAGCACGCTGACCATCGTCGGAGGACGAATCCAGAACGAGATCAAGAACATCAACTCGAGCACAAGGAACGTTTTCTTTGACCGCCGGTTTGCCGGCAACTTTGCCCCGCCCTGGTTCCCCTCCACCACCATCAGCCCTTCCGGCAAATCCTCGGCAAGCACCGTTGCTTCCGTCGACCGTGTGCGATGGGTGGATCAAACCGGTGATTAAAACCCGCATGAAATGTCGTCCTGGCTTTCACAGCGGCTCACACAGCTTCTGGGTTTTGAAATAGATCCTGCTGAATATGAGCAGGAAGGCTCGTTCACTAACCGGACCTCGTTTTTATTTCACACCAACAAAGCCACGCGGCTCATGCACCCATGACAGCCGGATAGACCTTGTTGATAGCGGCGGCAATGTCCCGCGTATCCTGCTCCGTGAATTTTGGATCAATGGGAACCGCCGCGAAGCGATGCAGAATGTCGAGGGTTCGCGGACAGGCTTCAGCGCCGTACTGGATCTCCCGGCCGCGCGCCGTGGTGAACGAAGGCCATGCCGGGTGGGCCGTCACTTTGTTTTTCACCTGCGGGGTGATGGGAAGGATCGCCGAACCGCTGGGCGGTCCGGCGGGAATGTTCTCTGCCCGCATGGCCTTGATGTAGCGGTCGCGATATTGCCGGGTGGGAAAGCTCAGGTAGATCCTTTCCTTCAGATCACCGTCGGGATCGGGCGCATGCCGGTAGTGAGGCTCCGGCAAATCGCGGAGGCCTTCATACACGCGGCCGCCGTTCCGCCGGAGAGCCGCCACAATCGTGTCGAGCTTGGCCAGCTGCGCGTCCATCACGCCGCCGGTGAACTCGCTCATGCGGAAGTTGGTTCCCGCAAAAGCCGGAACCCGCTCGCCGCCCAGTTCTTTTTTCAAAGCAGGGCGCAACGGGCCCAGGTCGTGGAAGCGGCAGGCGCGTTCAAACAGTATGGGATCGTCCGTAACCACGGCGCCGCCCTCGCCCGAGGTGATGGTCTTGCAGAACTGGAAGCTGTAAATGGCGATGTCGCCGATGGAGCCTACGGGCCTGCCCTTGTAATCCGCGCCCAGACTCTGCGCGCAGTCTTCCAGCACCTTCAGCCCGTGTTTGCGGGCGATGGGAAGGATGCGGTCGAGGTCAGCCGCACAACCCTCCAGGTGCACCGCCATGATCGCCTTGGTCTGCGGCGTGATGCGGTGTTCGATGTCGTCCGGATCGATGTTAAGCGACTCGTCAATTTCCGCAAACACCGGCAACGCTCCCGCCAGCACGATCGCGTTGTAGCAGGAATACCACGTCCACGCCGGGAGAATCATTTCGTCGCCCGGGCCCAGCCCCAGCGCCGCCATAGCGCACTGCAGCGCGGCTGTTCCCGAGGTGACTCCCAGCACAAAGCGTCGCCGCATCCGCCGGCCGAACGCCTTCTCAAAGTTGGCGCACTGCATGGGCGAACTATGTCCGGGACCGTACCAGCGAAAGGGACTGCGCGAGGCGAT
>JBAUWE010000484.1:0-2756 GCA_049583595.1 Terriglobia bacterium | reverse complement strand
TGGTGGGAACCTCACCCGTCAGTTTTTCTGAAGCCACAAAAGCCGCTGTCGCCGAAGCCGCTAAAACCATCCGGCACATGGACTGGCTTGAAGTCGCCGGCCAGAACGCCCGCGTCCGGGAAGGCAAAATCGAGGAGTTTCAGGTCACAGTCAAGATCGGCTTCAAGATCGAACGCTAGGCCGGCGTCCTGCGGCCCGGCTCCCCGCTTGTCGATTTTAATAAGGCTCTGTGTTCCCACTCACGGATGCCGGGGTAAAGCTGTCTTCTCTTGCCGGGCAGGTTCAGACTGAGGATGGGAATTTTCTCATCCACCCGCCAGCCCGACAGGCCTCTCGCGTCTGCTCAGACACCAACTGACTCCAATTGTGCATGGGTGTAGAGACGAGTGTCAGCATTTGGCGACTATTTGTTTGCTGATCACCCGTTGACCAGGGAGCTAATAGACTGTCTATCTGTTTGTGATTCAGACAGATACGCGTACGCTTGAGACTTTGGCGTGCGGATTGCTATAAGTAATGCCGGACCCTGAATTCGGGGAGCGAGCATTTTGGGATCGGTCCTTAAGTCCTAATGCCTGACCAGCAGCTCGCTCCCCGAAACCCGGAATTGGGGGTTTTCTAATGAACCCTAGAACGGAGTTTGTTGACGCCAGGGTTTATCGCCGTGAACGGAACAGGGATGTTCTTTGCCGTTTAGTTTACCAGGTAACTCCTTACCGTGAGGGCCTGTTCCGCTGGTTCCTGGTTTCCATCGAGGAATTGGAATAACAGAGGCGCTGTAGACGCCCCGCATATCCCGCGACGATGTTCCAGATCAATTCTTACCACTTCACTACGCCTGCGCCGGATTCACTTGCAGGACCGCTGAGCCGCGGATCGCGTCGTTTTTCAGATGGTCAAGGGCGCGATTCGCATCGCTCAGGGGAAAAACTTCCACCTCAGTTCTGATCGGAATTTCGGCGGCGATGCGCAAGAAGTCTTCGCCGTCCTGCCGCGTGTTGTTGGCCACGCTGCGGATCACCCGCTCGTGGTAAAGCAGGTTGTAATCCAGCGGCGGCGTGGGGCTCATGTGGATCCCAGCCAGCGTCAGCGTTCCGCCCTTCTTCAAAGCTTCGAGCGCCGCAGGAATAATCTCTCCCGCCGGAGCGAAAACGATCGCCGCATCCAGCTTCACCGGAGGCTCCACCAAGGTTCCGCCCGCCCATTCGGCGCCCAGTTCCAATGCCAGCTTCTGGTGCCTCTCGTCGCGCGTTGAGGCGTAAACCTTGACACCCCAGTGGCGCGCCACCTGGATGGCCACGTGCGCCGCCGACCCGAATCCGTAAAATCCCAGGCGGCCTCCGCGTTCGATGCCGGAAAGCCGCAGCGCGCGGAAGCCGATGATGCCCGCGCACAGCAGCGGCGCAGCCTGCTCGTCGGCAAATCCTTCCGGAATAGTGTAGGTGAATTGTTCGGCCGCCAGCGCGTACTCGGCGTAACCGCCGTCCACGGTGTAGCCGGTGAATTCCGCGTTGTCGCACAGATTTTCTTTGCCGGCGCGGCAGTACTCACACGTCCCGTCGGTTTGGTGCAGCCAGGCAATGCCCACGCGGTCGCCCGGCTTGAACCGCTTCACCCCGCGGCCGGCTTTCTTCACGATGCCCACCACCTGGTGGCCGGGTATGACGGGCATCTTACTCTGCGGCAGCTCGGCCTCAATCACGTGCAGGTCCGTCCGGCAAACCCCACAGGCGGAGACCTCCACCAGCAGGTCGCCCTCCGCGGGCTCGGGCATGGCCACGTCGCTCAACACCAGCGGATGAGTTTCAATCTTTGCCGTTGACTTCAGTACGCACGCCTTCATCTCATCGTCTCCCGTTTCTTACAGTTTATCGCGGAAGGAACGAGAGGGAGACGGCGTTCGAGCATGTGTCAGCGCATTACCCGTTCAGCGTTAACAGTCGAATCGGCGTCAGCGGCTGGCTCTGGGCGCGAGCACGGGCACCGGCAGGAGGTTGGTTTTCAGCTTCAGCTTCTGGCGCGGCAGCAGGGTCAATTCCGTTTCAAACGTCTGGTAACCGGGCAGTGAGACTTTGATTTCATGTTTTCCAGGTGTCAGCAGCATTCCCTGGCCGTGCCCGTTGAACTGGTCGATGTGCCCCACAAACTGTTTGTCCACAAACACCGCGGCCCGTTCCGGCTGTCCGGAAATTTTGACCTCCGCCGTCTGGATCCCGTAGCGGGCGTTGGGATCTTTCACCATGAGGACAGGAACAACTTCTTTCTGGCCCGGCTCCAGTTGAATCTCCCGGGTAACGCTCTGGAAGCCGGATTGGCGAACCTCGACGTGATGCTTACCGGGCAGTAGCAGGATTTTCTTTGACCCTTTCAGCTCTTTCAGGTAGCCGACGTACTGGCCGTCAATCCAAACACCCGAGCTCTTGGCCGCCTTGTTGGCCGCATCAAACTGGATTTGGCCCAGCACCTGGTTCTTTGCCTGGAGGCGCCCGCCCACAAGCAGAGGGGCCAGGAGCAACAGGCAAGGGAACAGGGCTTTAACCTTTATTGAAAGCTTCACAGTTCTCCTCCTAGATGACTTGAGTAACCCGCTTGCCCTTCAATTTGCACGTGCCTGGCCAATTCCGTAGGTTTGTGGAAACTCTTGAAAAGACAGTTGATCCGCCGATTGGGTTGGAATTCTTTAAGGTAACTTTTACTGCATGCCGGCCGAAAATTCCTACATGCCACAAATCAGTGCCGACGGAACAGCCCCTTCC
>JBAUWE010000483.1:0-1548 GCA_049583595.1 Terriglobia bacterium | reverse complement strand
TGGTGGGAACCTCACCCGTCAGTTTTTCTGAAGCCACAAAAGCCGCTGTCGCCGAAGCCGCTAAAACCATCCGGCACATGGACTGGCTTGAAGTCGCCGGCCAGAACGCCCGCGTCCGGGAAGGCAAGATCGAGGAGTTTCAGGTCACAGTCAAGATCGGCTTCAAGATCGAACGCTAGGCCGGCGTCCTGCGGTCCCTTTCCGTTCCCCGGGCCCCTGGTTTGGCGTATGCTTACGGTAGCGGAGTTTTCCCGGCTTTCCGGCACGCGGAAGGAGAGCCATGAAGCACGTATTCGGGCCGGTTCCTTCAAGGCGCCTGGGTCAATCGCTCGGCATTGATCCCATCCCCTTCAAAACCTGCAACTGGAACTGCGTCTATTGCCAGTTGGGCCGGACCACCCCGCTGACGGATGTCCGGCTCGACTACTTTCCGCCCGGGGAGATCGTCGGCGAGGTCAGAGCGTCCCTCCTCGCTCACCCGCCCGGCGAAATCGACTGGGTCACTTTTGTCGGTTCAGGCGAGCCCACCTTGCATCGAAGCCTGGGATGGATGATCCGCCAGGTGAAGGGCATGACTTCCATCCCCGTGGCCGTTATCACCAACGGGTCTCTGCTTTCGCAGTCGGAAGTCCGGGAAGAGTTGCTGGCGGCGGATGCGGTCCTTCCTACCCTGGATGCTGGAAACGAAAAACTCTACCATGCCATCAACCGTCCGCATCCTTCCTTCACATTCAACAGCCTGGTTGAAGGCCTGGTTGCTTTCCGGGTGGCGTATGCCGGAAAGCTGTGGCTGGAAGTAATGCTGGTCGAGGGCCTGAATGACACGGAACCAGCCTTGCAGGAACTTGCAGCAGTCCTCGAACGCATCCATCCCGACGAAGTTCACCTCAGCCTGCCGATCAGGCCGCCGGCCGAGCCGTGGGTGAGACCTCCAAACGAAGAAGCACTGATGCGTGCCGCGGCACTGCTGGGCGGCGTTGCCCGGGTCATTCATCCGGCAGAGGGCGTCTTTGATCTCACTGGCTACGCCAGTGTTGGTGAGGCTATTGTGGGAATCATTACTCGCCATCCCATGCCTGAGGACGACCTTGTGCGCACGCTCGCCCGATGGACGCCAGCCCAGGTCCGCGAGGCCTTGACCGAGCTTGAGACATGCGGATCGGCTCGCGTAGTGGTCCGTTACGGACGACGCTTTTGGGCCTCTGCCGCCGCCCGCTATGGCAAACCCCAAAAGAAAGCCTCCGGAAATCACCACCCAGGCTGCCGGTAACTGGCTTGCAGCAATCGAGCGTTCTGGTCCTCACGCCGCGCCGGGGCGGAATCCATGGCCCACCCTCATTTTCCATCAGCGAGTTCGCGAATTGCCTTTGTCACCTTGCTGTGACTCCAAATGTGCAATGGTGTGACGTCAAGTGTCAGCATTTGGCGACTGTTTATCCACCTATTTACTGACGAGTAAATAATCGAAAGTTGAGCTATAGCCTTTATTTCCTGCAAGATGTGTTAAATCTCAGGACTTTGGCGTGCGGATTGCTATAAGTAATGCCG
>JBAUWE010000482.1:0-2502 GCA_049583595.1 Terriglobia bacterium | reverse complement strand
GTGTTGGCCAGCATGAAAATCAACGGTGCCGTAAATTCTGATGTTTTCCCTTCCCAGTCCACCCCAACCATTTTGAATTGGAAATCCTGGCCCGCAACCCGCACCCAGAAAGGGTCTTCCTTGGGGTCGATGGGGACCACGGGCAGGTCGATAGGCGGAGTGCTGAGGGTGTTGATACGGACGGACTGGAAGGGAAGCTTGGGACCTTTCGGATGCGGCTGCCCCGATGCCGGATAACTCTTTTCGTGTTCCCGCACCACCACGTACTCCCGCTTTCGTAGATAGGCAGCCATCTTCCCGGAGGGCGTGCGGTTGAACTTGCGCTCGGTAATCGCAATCTTGACCGCACGGTGGCCGAACGGAAACAGGTAACCTTGTTCCACAATCCGTACGTACTGGTCGCGTCCCATGGCTGCAATATGTCGCCAGTTCAGGACGTTGAAAGAAAATTTCTGGCTGCCGGGACATGCCGGCTCGCGAACATCTTCCGGCGGCACCCACACGCCGTTACTGTTCAGCCAGGCGCCCATGGTCGACAGCATCAGCCGGTTCACCTGGATGGGCTGCGGAACATAGTTGGCAAAACCCCTGCCGGTGTCGTAAGAGATGTTGGGGTCGGAAGAAAGCCGAACGATTTCCCAACGCTGCCGGGTGTTGATGGTCTTGGTATTAAAGGGTGTCGCGTCATTCTTGTCATCGGGCAGGCATCCCGCGCGGTAGTCCGTGGCCCAGACGGCGCGCACCGTCCGGTAAAAATCGCTCTGCTCGTCGACCACGCCCTGCTGCGACCGGACGCCCAGCCGCGTGTGCCAGAGTTCAAAGGCCCCGCCATGCTCCACGGCCTTGGCGGAGTGCGCCCAGCCGGCATAATAGCTGGGCGAGAGGATCATCCGATACGGAACCTCAAGCGCCGTCTGGTAAATCTCCGGCTCCTTCACCTGGGCGAGGTTGAAGAACCGGGCCTGTGTCTGCTGCTGGATGACGGATTGGCGATTCCGTTTATTATTCTTCTTTTTGGAGTTAGTCACAGGCTCGGCCTGCATTATCGGGGAGGGAGCAACCTGCTGGTAATACTGGGGCGAATTCTGGATGGCCTGAACCTGGGGTTCCCTGACCGACTTCCCGGAGCTTGTGGTCACAGGCTGACCCAGAGTAAGGCGCACAGGAGGTTTTGCGAGAGGCGTCACGCTCTGTTCAAACTGCGTCCAGTTCAGCAGCGATTCCAGCGTATAAGGGATTTCCGCAACGCTGGCCGGAACGATGAAGGCCAGCCGGCTTGAGCCCGCCAGGCGCGAAAGGATGGGCGGCTCACCCGTTGTCTTGGGGATAGGCGTTGGCTGGTTGTTTTCAGGGAAGGCTTCCTCGGCGATGTGCTGCGGCCCGAAGTGTACCACCAAGTAGGCAGGCTGGTTGGGGTCCACGCGGACCAGGCGGGGAGCGCCACCGCCCGCGGCCAGATTCATGTTGAAGAAATCGAAGGTGAGGGCCAGCAGGTCGTCGGGCCGGATCAGATCAAATGTGAAGGTGGGCCCGTACTGCTGCCGGAGCTCGGTGACAACCACGCCCTTCTTCTTTTTCGCCTTGCCTTTTTCCTGCACCACCCGGATGGTTCCCAGCCGGATGTTGGGAATGCGAATCTGCTTTTTGGGTGTCGGCTTCTCGGTGGTCTGCTTTGTGGTTTGCTCGCGCTGGATGATGACGCGCTGTGTCTCATTCTGGCCCAGAAAGGCCAGCTGCGTTCCTTCCCTTACAGGACGCGCCTGCACGATGACTCCAGGCAGCGGCGCGGCAATCTGCTTCAGCGCCGGCGCGCAGCGGACGCGCGGGGCCTGCCCGTTTACGCTGACGGCTTCAAACGCGGGCGCATCCGGACTGTCGCCAACTTCAAAACTGCAGCCTTCTGCATGGACCCAGACGGGTTCGTCCGCGTAGTTCGCAATCAGGGCCTCCTGCCGACCGGCAGAATCAGCGGTGATGGCGTAACGCGCGTTGCCCAAAGGCACACGAAACGGCGCGCCGTCGCTCCCGGCAAAATTGCCCGCTGGAATGAACGCGATTCCGGGCCGGCCGCTCTGCGATTCCGCCAGCAGCGCCTGCCCGGCAGTGCCGCCGGCACCCTCGCCGGTCTCAATGCGGATGCGGTCAAAGGCGGTGTCAGATACGGCGAGGTTCGCTGCGTTTTTCCCGCCGAGCAACGGCCGGAACGGCCACGACCGATTGCCGCGATTCATGGCCAGCAGGGTTCGACGTTCGCGCGGCCTGCTGACAATGCTGGGATCGGCAGGATCGAGCAACGCAATCACCAGCGAATCTGCAACGGACTCGCCTCCAAAACCGCTGAGGCGTGCAATGCCTTTCCCCTCCACGCGCAGCGTCCAGTTGGGCGAAAATTCAGCCCGGGCGCTCCCGGCAAGAACCAGCTTCGATGAGTCTCCTGGTGTCGAAATGTTTCGATCAAGCTGCACAGCCGACCGCAGCTCCGCTTTGCCCCGCAGCCAGCGC
>JBAUWE010000481.1:0-2478 GCA_049583595.1 Terriglobia bacterium | reverse complement strand
CGGCGGCGCGGAAAAAGCGATAGGCGCGCACAGCAGAATAAGGAGCGGGACACGCAAAATTCTTGACCGCATGGAAACGAACCTCCATTGGATTCTTGTGGGGGACAGCAACGAAACCACTCTAAACCATAAGGGGGAATCCAGCCAAGATTAACACTAATGAAACGCAGGAGAATCGCCATCCTCTCAGCTGCAAGATTTCGGTTGCGATCAAAACGGCGGGGTATACTGTGGCGGAATGTCGCAGAACCCAGCCACCCGGATAAAGGATTTGGAGGTTTGTGTGGAAATAGGTTGAAAGATTTCCTTGACCCTGGGAAGGCCTGTGGAAAGGACCAACGCCATGAGCAAATGCCCACATCTCGATAATATCCTCGGTATGAACGAGCCCATTACCCGCCGTGACTTTCTGGATGGCGCACTTGTCGCCTCCACGGGGATGCTGCTTGCAGCGGCCTGCCCGGTCTCCGTCGGCGCCCAGACAGCCGGAGCCAGCCCGGCCGACTGGGCTGCATGGACCGGCTACACGGGCGAAGGGGACTATAAGGGGTCCGCCGGAAACACCGAGCAGGTAATCCATGATGCCCATGAAGTCCGCGATGGAGACTTTGACAAAGCTCCCGCGGGCGTTATTGACACGGGCGAAACCTACGACTGTGTGGTGGTTGGAGGCGGGTTCGCGGGTCTCTCGGCCGGATTGTTTTTCCACCAGCGGACGACTGCAGACCGCACCTGCCTGATCCTTGACAATGCAAAGATCTTTGGTGGCGTCGCAAAAAGAAATGAGTTTGTCGTTGACGGCCATCGCCTGTTCGCTCCCCAGGCTTCCGTCCATTTTCAGCCGCCTTATCCGGACAGTTTCCTGAAGCACGTTTACGATGCCATCGGCCTCGATTGGGACGCGTTCAAGTCCTACCAGACCTGGCAGGGGCCCACGCCCCAGATCGATTTGCCGCGCAGTCCCTACGGTGTGGGACACATCAACGGAAAACCTGCCGAGGGATTCTTTTTTGGCGCGAAATTTGGAAAGAAGCCTGGAATCTGGATCAAGGATCCCTGGGGCAAAGGTCTTGCGGGGTGTCCGTTTCCTGAATCGGTCAGGAAAGAACTGCTGGCGATCCACGGGAACCATCATGTGAAGCCGCCGCTGGTCTATGACTATCCCGGTGACGCCGTTTCACGCGAGCTTGACAGCATGACGATCGAGGATTATTACGTGCGCACTTATGGCGTAAGCCGCGAGGCCATACGCCTGCTGGTGACTCCGGAAACCTCGGGTGGTTTCGGCCTGGGTCCTGACGCACTCTCTGCATTTCTGGAATATGAATGGTCAAAGGTAATTCCCACCGTTGACGACAGCATGGCGACCGGGCTCCAGATGTTCCCCGGAGGAAACTCCGGCATGATCCGCCTGCTGACCAAGGCTTTGATTCCCGACTCCATCGACGGCCCGCGGACCATGTCGGCCACTCACAACGATCCGGTCAACTTTGGCGCGCTCGACCGGACCGGCCAGCCTGTGCGTATCCGGCTTGAATCCACTGCGATCCGTGTCGAGCACATGGGTGAACCGGACAAAGCGGACTTTGTCTCGGTCATGTACCTGAAGGGTGGCAAAGTCTATCGTGTGAAAGCGAAGACGGTGGTGATGGCTGGCGGAGGTTGGATGGCCAAGCATGTTGTCCGCGACCTTGACGAAACGCGTCGAAAAAGTTATGACCAGTTCCTCTACTCGCCCTACATGACCGCCAATGTGGCCGTCCGCAACTGGCGTTTCATGTACGACCTCGGCATTTCAAGCGCGTCCTGGTTTGAAGGGCTCGGGCACTACGTCAGCGTGCGCAAGGACGCGACGTTTGGCGTTGATTTGCCCACCGTGGGCCCTGATCTTCCCACGGTTCTCACCTTCTTCGTTGACTTTGCAAAGCCCGGGCTTCCGGCTCTTGCCCAGGGCCAGATGGGCCGCGCGGAATTGCTTTCCACTCAATTTGCCACCTTTGAGCGGCAAATCCGCGAGCAGATGATGGAAATGTTTGAAGCCTCCGGCTTCGACGCGAAACGCGACATTGCCGGGATCGTCCTGAACCGGTTTGGCCATGCCTTCATCAACCCGCAGCCGGGCTTCTTCTTCGGGCTCCAGGGCAAGCCGGCCCCGCGCGATGCATTGCGCGACGGGCCCTTCGGCAGAATCGCATTCTCGCACTCAGACCTGGCCGGAGCGATGGACCATCGCAACGCCTTCATGGAATCAGACCGCGCGGTCAATCAGCTCCTGAACCGCGTGCTGACGTAACCGGGGGCGGATGCGCGGGCGCAATCGATGATCACGATTTGCCGACGCCAGTCCTTTTTGATGGAGCGGCCGCTGCAGGCAGCTATCTGGCAAGGCAAACTCGCCACTGCGCAGGTCAATGCGCAGGGACTGACCCTGCGCCGCGCCTCTCAAAATGTTGCGCCAACGATTCACCCTTCCCACCC
>JBAUWE010000480.1:0-4449 GCA_049583595.1 Terriglobia bacterium | reverse complement strand
GGACTTGTTCGCCCCCGTGAAAGCGCCGGCTTCGTAGCCGAAAAGTTCGCTTTCCAGAAGCTCCGAAGGCAGCGCCGCGCAATTGATCTTCATGAACCGTTCCGGCGCACGGCAGGACAACTCATGGATCATGCTGGCAACAATGCCCTTGCCGGTGCCGCTCTCCCCCAGCAGCAGTACGGGAATGTCAAACTCAGCAATCTGGCGAATCTGATTGAGGATGTCCTTCATCACCGGGCTTGCGGCGACGAAACCGGACTCGACTCTTCCCTCGCCAGCCTGTTTCTGCGGCTCGTGTTCCTTTGCTCGGTATGCCAAACCATCAATGGATCGTACAACGTTGGTCACAGTCCCCCTCCTCTATCTTCCTTCCAATTCTGGGCCAACTCAGTTACTGCCCCCTCACCTACAAGACATGAACCATTAGGAAACTCTTTTAAAAATCATCGTGGAACCATGATATGTGCAGAGAAGTACAACTACAATTAGGCGATCACATGAACTTGTGAGGGTAAAACCCGGAAAAAAGTCGGGAAAACACCTGCATGCAGAGTCGTTAATAACAATATCCTAAGGCTGAACAAGACCCCGCCGGATAGCGTAGCGAACCAGGTCCGCCACGGTGTGCAGGTTGAGTTTGTGCATAATGTTGCTGCGATGAGAATCGGCCGTCTTGACGCTGACCCCAAGCGACGTTGCAACCTCTTTGGTTGTCTGACCTTCCGCCACCAGTTGCAGCACCTGCAGCTCGCGGCGCGTCAGCGTCTCGCTCTCTCCGGTGCTCTGCTGAAGGTAGGCCTCCACGACAGTCTGTGAAATTCCGGGACTGAGGTAAAGTCTGCCGTTGAGGATTTCATGAATGGCCTCAACCAACTCTCCCGCCGCCCGGGATTTGAGGACGTAGCCGCGGATTCCGGATTTCAGAGCCTCCAGGATATACCTGTTTTCCGTGTGGACCGTCAGCAGAATCAGCCTCGCAGAAGGAACGGCCCGGCGAATTTGTGCGGCCGCTTCAATGCCGGTCATGACGGGCATGCTGATGTCCATCACCACCAGGTCGGGTTGCAGCTCCAGCGCCTTCGACACCGCTTGCGCGCCGTCGGGAGCGTCCCCGACAACGTCAAACCCCTCGCGGTCCAGGATGGTCTTCAGCCCCTGCAGCACAATCTGATGGTCATCCGCCACAAGAACACGAACAGGATGCCCGAGCATTTTCGGATACTGGGACGGGAATTCGCTTTGTTGAGTGGCACCAATCACTATGGCCTCCAATCGAGGGACGGTATAGTTTTCCGGCAACGTGAGCTAAGATCCAGCCGCAAAATCGGAAGTTGTCCCTGAGAAACGCTTAAAGCGTAACCCTAAAGCGGGCACCCTACAATCCATGGAAATCCTGAAAATAGGGCAGGTAATTACCGGGTAATCACCGGCAAGACATGCATGCCGTATCAGGTGCCGGTGGCACAGAATTTGCGCCACCCTTCTGCAACCCTTTGTAAACATGGCTCAAATCAAAGGCGGTGGACAGGAGGGAAGGGGGGCGGGATTAGGCCCCCCAAGGGAATGGAAGGATGGCAATCAGGAAGGTCAGAATGTGGAAACCGCAAAATTCCTGCTAAAAACTCCCGGGCGAGTCCGTGTCAATCACCGAGGCGGCACCCGTGGAATGAGCCGATCGATGGTTCATCCGAAGGCCGGCCCAGGCGAAGGTCACCCTCAGATGTCTATCGGCCAGCGCCCCAGACGTTGTCGCACCGGGCTGGAGCTTCAGACTTTTGATTCCTATCCTCACTGGTTCGCCGCATGAGAATCTTTGTTCCCGCAGCAGAAGCTAAGGAATAAAAACTTTTGGATACCCGCAACCTGAAAGCCGGCGTTCCAACCGGCATGCCATTGAGAGCAAGACCTCTGCCAAAAAGTAAAAGCTCTAATTGTTTGATTTGTTGAGCTTTAGGTTTCGCAGCCGGCAAACCTATATCGAAAAAATTACGCCAACTAGTGAGGTTTTTCACATTGAGTGCTGTCCGGACAGGTAAGCCTCGGGCAGGGAGAAGCAAAGTGGAAGAGGATCGGATCGGCTTTCATGTTTCGCTTGACTTTCGCTTTTTATTCGCCTAATATCGCCTTTTAGAGAGCTCACAAGGCGAAAGTTAGAATGAAATCCACACGACTAAAAATCAATCAAGATGCTTTTTATCAGCCACTTAACATTTCGGATGCACCGGATGGCCGCCAAAAAAATCTGTTCAAATATGACACAGAGGGTCCACTGTCAAATGCAATCGGGATTCCCTCTCCCAGGTTGCCGTGCCGCGCCACGCCCTGGGCCTTCCCTGAGCAGGGCTTGGCCGTCTTCTATGGTCCCGGCAATGTGCCCAAACTGAGCCATTACTTTCTGCCACGGCTTCTGCTCCAGGGCAAGCGCGTGCTCTTTCTGGACGGCGCCAACTCCGCCAATCCGCGATTGCTGGCCCGGCTGGCGCGCGAGCGCGGCGTTCCCTTTGAGCAGTTCAACCGCCGGGTGCAGATTGCCCGCGCCTTCACCTGCTTCCAGTTGACGGAACTGATTGCGCGGGTGCCGCGGTTTCTTGCAGCTTTCCCCGCGGAGGTTCTGGTGGTAACGGCCCTGCCGGACCTTTACTTTGACGAAGACGTTCGCGACTGGGACGCGCGCGTGGCGTTGGAGCAGGCGCTCGGCAGTCTCGACCGCCTGGCGCGGCAGCCGCTGGCCATCACCCTCTTTTCCGCCGCGACCACCTTTACGCCTTCCGCGGCCCGCAGGAATTTCTTTGCCCGCGCTTGCCGCTCGGCCGGTGAGGTGTGGCGCTTCAGAGTGGGTGAAGACGGCCGGCCCAACCTGATTTGCGAGCGCGGGCCGGCGAACTCCCGCCTGGGTGCGGCGGCGGTCGCAGGATGAGGTGAACCATGGGGCGAACGCTGGCAACCTTCCGTGACCTGATTGAACAGGAAATGCTGAACTGGGAACGCGTTTTCGGGCGCGCGCTGCGGCGGGAAGAACGCGCCCACTTCGAGGCCATGTTCAACCGCGTGCGGCTTTACATCCAGGCCTGCACGTATGAGTTTCCGGTCCATGCGATGGACGCCATCAACGTGGCCGTGGGCCTCGACCATGAAATCCGACTACGCTCTATTGAAGCGCGACTGGGGATCAACCTTGAAAATCAGTGGATGGATTCTCGATCTCTACCCTTCCCCGGCGGGGATGACGCTGTGGCTGGCCCAACCGGACCGGAAACGCCTTCGTCTGATTGACCCGTCGTTCCATCCGCGCTTTTACGTCCAGGGAGCGGAGCCGCGCCTGCGCCAGTTGGGCCGGGTGCTGGCGGCGCGCGCGCGCGTCCGCTGCGCCTTCGCGGAAAAGTTCAGCATCTGGGAGGGACAAACCATCCGGGTGCTTGAAATCACCGTGCATCATCCGGCGCAGTTCGCGGCCATGGCGCGTTTCGTCCGCCGCTATGACACCCGGCTCACGCTTTACAACTCTGACCTGATGCTCGCCCCGCTCTACTGCTGGCAGAAGAACGTATTTCCGCTGGCCCGGGTGGAGGTTGAGACCGCGCGGCAGGACGCTGCAATCATCCAGGCGCTCGAATGCCGTGACGACGAGTGGGCGCTCGATTACGAACTGCCGCCGCTCCGCACGCTGCACCTGCGCCTCGAAGGCCTGGGGCAGGTGGACCCGCAGCACGGCCGGCGCGGCGCGATCGAGGCGGAAATCGACGGCGGGCAGCAGGTGCTGGAAGATTCCGACGAGCCCGTGGCCCGCGGCGTTGAGCGGCTGCTGCGCACGCACGATCCTGACCTGATCGTCACCGAGTGGGGCGATTCCACGCTGCTCCCGGCCCTGATGCGGCAGGCGCAGCGGCTGGGTTTTGAGCTCAGCCTCAACCGCGACCAGGCGCCGGTCGCGCGCAGCCGCTCGCGCAGTTACATGAGCTACGGGCGCATCCTTTATAAAGGAAGCGCCACCACGCTGGCCGGGCGCCTTCACGTCGATCTCCGCAACTCCTTCATTGCCCACCAGTGCGAGCTGGACGGCTTGTGGGAGCTGGTCCGCATCACCCGGCTGCCCGTGCAGTACTCGGCCCGCACCACCACCGGCACCGGCATCTCCTACATGCAAATGGAGATGGCTTACCGCGACGGCACCCTGATTCCCGCCCAGAAGGCCGAGCCTGAAACGCCCAAGCATCCCGACGAACTGCTGCTGGCCGACCGCGGCGGGCTGGTGTTTCCGCCGCGCCTGGGATTTTTTGAGAACGCCGCCGAGCTCGATTTTGCCAGCGAATATCCCAACATCATGGCGCGCTTCAACGTCTCGCCGGAAACCGTCAACTGCCGCTGCTGTCCGGATGCGCCGCGGGTTCCGGAACTCGGCTATCGCGTGTGCCAGAAGCGGCGCGGCATCACCAGCCGCGTGGTGGAGCG
>JBAUWE010000479.1:0-7829 GCA_049583595.1 Terriglobia bacterium | reverse complement strand
AGGCTTCGTCGCTCGAGGGTGAACAGAACCTGGGCACCAGCGGCGGCTCGATTGAGGCTTCAAACATTCACGGAAATGTTGTGGCGCGTACGTCGGGAGGCGGCATCAGAGTGAATTCTTTGACCGGGTCGCTGGACGCCCGAACCAGCGGCGGCAGCATCCGCATTGACGGCGTGACGGGCCGCGTGATGGCGCACACTTCGGGCGGTTCCATCCGGGCAACGCTCTCGCCGGGCAACGGCCAGGGCGGCGACCTTACAACTTCGGGTGGCTCCATCCGGGTGAGCCTCGATCCCGCCGTCAACCTCAACCTTGACGCTTCAACTTCCGGTGGTTCCGTTTCCACCGACCTGCCCGTGAAGGTGGTGGGCACCATTTCGCGCTCCAGCCTGCACGGCAGCATCGGCTCGGGCGGTCCCACGCTTCGCCTGCACACCAGCGGAGGCTCTATCCACATCAGCTCGCACTGAACCGGAATGGCCGGGGAGTATGCGCGAGGGCCGGCCTGCCTGCCAGGCTCCCGGCCCCGCTGCGGCAGGGTCGGGCCCTGACACAGAACTGCCACCCCGGCGTTTCTCCCCACCCACCGAAACACCTCTTCCTCCACCCGTGGCAGAGAGGCAAGCGCAGGCGGACGTGTCGAGGCCTGCGGTCCTTCCTTTTTGCCTCGTGCCGTGATGCGCCGCGCCCGAATAAACTCGCGCCAAAGCCGCCGCGCCGGGTTAGAATACACCCTGAATTCCCGAAGAATAGCAGACCCTGGAAGCGGATCCCTGCGCCACTCGCTCTGTGCCCGGGACGTTTTGACGCCGGCGAAGCAGAGTCTCCCTTCAGGTCGGTGTTGACGCTTTGCGGGATGCGCAAGGGTTCTCTCGGCCATCGCTGCTTCAAAGCTCTTCCTGATACGCGGGCTGCCTCTGTGCGCTCTGTGTTAAAGCTTTTCACGGTGTCAACGCTTCTCTGCGGTCTCTGTGAGGATGCTTTTCGGGCCGGAATGCCGGGCGGCCAATGCGGCGTTCCGATCCGGGCCAGGCGGCAGGCACGTTGTGCAGGCAATCCTGAAGGCGCCTATGGGGCAAAACGGAACATGTCGGAGCAGGCGGGCAAGCCGGGCCCAAGAGCTTACTATAATAGCCTACATATCCTGAATCTCGCTCCAAATGGGACGTTTGGGACGTTTGGGACGATTTTTTGTAAAATCTTAAGTAATTGATAATAATGATTTTACTAAATTATTCCATCCTTGGTTTGCGCGAGTTTTCAAATTTGTGTCCAATTCTGGAACACCGTGTAAGTTTTACCTGTCGCATCAATTTTTCAGCTCGAGTTCGGCCGGATTCCCGGATTCGGAGGGATTACTTCCCTGCCGGGGTTTAGAATAGAGGCGGAGGATGAAGGCAGGATATTGAACGACAGCATCCAACGACACGTCCGGGGAAGGCGCTGGGTGAAAATCCTGGCCGGTGCCGGGCTGCTGGCCACCGCGGCGGTCGTCCTGGCAACCTTCTGGCTGGGCAATACCAACCGGCAGGCGGACCTGCCCAAACCTCCCCAGCTTCCAAATAACGTCAACCAGCAGCTTTCAGGAGTCACGTTTACCCGTTCGGATAACGGGCGGCGGTTGTTTGTCATCCACGCTACGCGCACGCTGGCCTACAAGCAGGGCGGCTCGACGGTGCTGAAGGACGTCTACGTGGAGTACTTCGGGCAGTCGGGAAACCGGTACGACATTCTCAGGACTCCGGAGGGCGTGTACAATCCGGTTACCGGAAATCTTTCCACGCCCGGCGACGTTGAACTGGTGCTGAACGCCTCGCCCAGCCAGATGCAGGACCTGGCCGCCAGCCCCGGACAATCCCTCCATCAGTCGCCCACCGACGCGAATGCCGCGCGCCCCCCGGTGTATATCAGGACTTCAAAAGTGGCTTCCACCGACCACGGCACCCAGCTTGAGAGCGACACTCCGGTGCGGTTTCATCTGGGCGACGTTTCCGGATCAGCGCGCGGAGTGATCTACGGCAGCGAAAAGGGAGAAATCGTCCTGAAGCAGGATGTACAGGCAACGTTCCACTCTGCAAAGGGTGCGCAGCCGGGCGCGCCCATCGAGATGTCGGCCAGCCGTCTTCGCTATGCCGGACCGGCCGAAGGCGTGCAGCTGTGGGGACCGGTGAAAGTCCATCAGGGCGCCCGGATGGTGACCGCCAGCCAGGGGTCGATTTCGCTGAACGCTCAGAACCGCATTACGGAGATTCTGTTGAAAGGCCACGCACACGCTCTGGATCGGACTCGGGACGGCCAGGTGCAGTTGCAGTCCGATGTGCTGCGAGGCCATCTCGATCCTGCGACCAGCCGGCTCAACAAGCTGGAGGCAGCAGGGCATGTGCTCGGTGAGTCCACGCAGGGAGGAGCGCTGAGCAAGGTGAGCGCGCGCGAAGTCGTATTGAATTTTGATCCCGCCACGCACGTTCCGGCCAACGGCGTGGCCATGGGCCAGGTCCATCTGACGATTGCCCAGTCACAGGGTGGGCGAGCTGCTCCTTCGCCGTCGCGGACCCCGGGAGGGAAGCTCGCAAAGGAAGACCTGGCAACCGAAAAGCTGCTGTTTTCTTTTCGCCCCCAAGGCAAGAATCTCAGGGAGGCTGAAACTGCGGGCCCCGGAACGCTGGTTCTCTATCCTGAGAGCACGAAGGCCGGAAACCGCACAGTAACCGCGGCCAGATTTTTCATGGACTTTGATTCCGCAAGCCACCTCGAACGGTTTCGCGGAACGGGTGGAACCAAAGCCGTCTTTGCGCCGCCTCCGGATTCACCGAAGCAGACTCCGGCGGTTTCAACCGCACGAGAGATGGTGGCGACATTCGATCCGGCGACGGAAATAGTCCAATCGGTAGAGCAGCAGGGAGATTTCCATTTCCAGAACGGAGCCATCGAGGCGAAAGCCGAGCGGGCTCGGGACCTTGCGCGCGAGCAGAAGTTGATCCTGACCGGGCGCCCGGAGATATGGGATGCAAGCACGCGGGCGCGCGCCGACCAGATTGTGATTCTGCTGGCTTCGGACACGGCGGAAGGAATCGGCAGCGTCCATGCCATCCACACCGATCCCCGAGATCCCTCGGCGCCTCCAACCAATGTGGTTGCTCATCGCATGGTCGCGGACCGCCGCAGCCAGGTGGTCCACTACGAAGGCCAGGTTCGCGCCTGGCGCGGGACCGATGTGGTGGAGTCGCCCTCGCTGGACGTTTACCGGAATGAGCGCCGCGTGAGCGCAAATTCCCGGGTAATCACATCCCACCTGCAGCCGGCGCCGGCCGGGACCGATGAACATAAGGGAAGCCCGTCCGGCCCGAGACCCCTCACCATCCGGGCAGACCGGCTGGATTACCTGGATGCGGGCCAGAAGGCGCGCTATGCCGGAAATGTTGAACTGCGCACGGAAGACACAAGAATTGACGCGGACCGGCTGGATGTTTATTTCTCATCCGGCAGGAAGCAGGCGGACTCTGAAGTGGAACGCGCCGTAGCGGAAGGACATGTGAAGATTGTGCAGCCCATGCGGTATGCTAAGGGTGAGAACGCCGTCTATGACGCGCAGACGGGAAAAATTGTGATGACCGGAGGACCACCGACAGTCTACGACACGGAAAAGGGATCGATGACGGGGCAACGTTTGACATTCTACATTCACAATGACAGGTTGCTCGTCGAAGGAAAAGCTAATTCCCCTGTCATTTCCAGACACCCTGTCGCACAATGAGCGACGATGCATACTCTCTCCACGGTTGACCTGACAAAGGCATACAAAGGCCGCAAGGTGGTTGACAACATCAGCCTGACCATTGCCCAGGGCGAAGTCGTCGGCCTGCTGGGCCCCAACGGGGCGGGCAAGACAACCACCTTTTATATGGTGGTCGGCCTGGTCAGCCCGGATTCAGGACAGGTGGTCCTCGATGAGACGGACATCACGGGATATCCGATGTATTTGAGAGCGAGGAGCGGGATCAGCTACCTGCCCCAGGAGCCCTCAATCTTCCGCAAGCTGACAGTGGAAGAAAACATTCTTGCCGTTCTGGAAACGCTCCCACTCAGTGCGCACCAACGTCGCGAGCGCCTTGAGGGATTGCTGGAAGACCTTGGCTTGCAGGACGTCAGACGAAGCCACGGGTATCTGCTTTCCGGCGGCGAGAGGCGGCGGGTGGAAATTGCACGTTCCCTCGTGATCTCGCCATCGTTTATACTTCTGGATGAGCCGTTTTCCGGGATCGACCCTTTAACCGTCCTGGATATCCAGGAAATTATCGTCCGGTTGAAGGAAAGCGGCATCGGGGTATTGGTCACAGATCATAACGTGCGCGAAACACTGCGAGTGACGGACCGCGCGTACATCATTAACAACGGCAGAATCTTCCGGACCGGCTCTCCGGAAGAGCTTGGGAACGATTCGGAAGTGAAGAGAATCTATCTTGGCGATAACTTTAAGTTGGTAGTCTGATGGGCGGAACTCAACCCAGACTCGGCCTGAACCTCAAGGTGGCGCAGAAGCAAGTGCTGACGCCCGGCCTGGTTCAAATGGTCAGCGTACTGGCCCTGAACAGGCTGGAACTGCGCGAGATGATCAACGAGGAGATGATCGCCAACCCTGTCCTGGAAGAAGTTCCTGAAGATGCGCCCTCGATGGACGAGGTTGCTCAGAAGGCTGAGTCCAACGGCGCCGCGGAGTTGAAGCCCGGCGAGAGCCAGACCGAAAACGAAAACCGCGATCCGTTTGAAGAGATTGATTTTGGGTCCTTTTTCCGGGACTATCTGGACCCGGGATTCAAAGCTCCCGCCGGCGAAGTTTATGAGAAAACGTCCTTCGAAAACTTCCTCTCCCAACCCTCGTCGTTATCGGACCATCTGGACTGGCAGTTAAGCGTTTCCAAGTGTACCCAGGCGGTACGGAGCGCGGCGGACTCCATTATTGGAAACCTCAATGAAGACGGATACCTGACCACCACCGTGGAAGAGATTGCCCGGACCGGAGGCCACGAACAGTGTGATGTTGAGGTTGCGCTGTCGCTGGTGCAGGAGTTTGATCCCCTGGGAGTCGCCGCAAGGGATGTGCGCGAATGCCTGCTGATTCAACTCCGAACCATGGCTCCTGAAAGCACGCTCCCTGCCCAGATTGTTTCCGACCACCTGAAGCTGGTCCAGAACAAGCACTACCGCGAAATTGCCCGCGCGCTTGACCGGCCCGTACCGGCCATTGAGCGCGCCATCGAACTCATCCGCACGCTGGATCCCCGGCCGGGCCAGCGCTACAACAAGTCGCAGCCCCAGCTGATTGAGCCGGACGTCTATATCGTGAAGACCAGCAGCGGTTACGAAATCCGCCTGAATGAAGACGGGCTGCCCCAGTTGCGCCTGAGCCGGCACTACCGGCGGCTGCTCACGGACGGGGCCGCCACGCGCGAAGTGCGGAGCTATGTGAAGGAGCGCTGCAATTCCGCCTTGCAGCTCATCAAAAACATCGAGCAACGCAAGCATACGATTGTGCGCGTGTGTGAATCTATTATTCAACGCCAGGTGGAATTCCTGGAGAAGGGCATCGACCTTCTGCGGCCGATGATGATCAAAGAGGTGGCGGAAGAAGTCGGCGTCCACCCCTCCACGGTCAGCCGCGCGGTCGCCAACAAATACGCCCACACGCCGCAGGGTGTCTACGAGCTTCGCTATTTCTTTTCTGAATCCGTCCAGGGGCCGCAGGGGGGGAACACCTCGCTGATCCGCCTGAAACGGATTGTGAAGAAGATGATTGAAGAAGAAGATCCCGCCCATCCCCTGACCGACGAAAAAATCATGCGCCGCCTGCGAGAACAGGGTTTCAACGTGACCCGCCGGACGGTGGCCAAATACCGCGAAGACATGAAGATTCCCAGTACACACCAACGCCGGGTTAAGGGATGAACAATCCTGCTGCATCACCCATTCGAAAGACGGTTCAAGGAGGTGCTGATATGGATGTTGATTTTACAGGTCGCCACGTGAATGTAACCGACGAGCTGCGCCAATATACTCACCAGCGCCTTAGAAAACTGGGCAAACTGCTTCCAGGCAATCCCAAGCTGCATGTCATACTGGCGGCAGAAAAGCGCGGCCGCACGGCCGAGATCACCGCAACCTTTCCTGACCAGACGCTGGTGAGCGTTATGGAAGCGGGCGACAATCGAAGCGCCATCAAGGGAGCGCTCGAAAAGCTGGAGCGCCAGGCGGTACGGCGCCTTACGAAGAAGCGCACAAAGAAGCGGCGCCCCAAACCGATTTCAAATATTACGCTGAACGTTTTCCAGAGCAGCCGGACAGACCATGAGGAACGCGTCGCGATCGAATCGGAACGGCTTCCGGTGAAGCCCATGACGCTTCAAGAAGCGATCGATTCCCTGCAAATAGTGAAGAGCGGGCTGGTGGTCTTTCGCAACTCCGAAAGCGATCGCGTGAATGTTGTCTATCGCCGGCCCGACGGAAAACTGAGCCTGATAGAACCCGAACCTTAAGACCCGGAAACAGCAGGCAAACTGAAAGGCGCATCCGTCGTGATTTTTGCGATGCGCGCGAACAATGCGGCGCTGAGTCTGTACCTTGAACGCTCTGCGCCTCTTGATTCCGGATAACCGGCGACAGCCGCGAAGTTTCGAGAAGCCGGGACTCCGTGCTGCCCGGATGCGTGGTGCGCATGAGGAAGGCCCATTCCAGTAAAACAGGAGCCCGCCGGCTTGTGGTCATCACAGGTCTCAGCGGCTCAGGCAAGGGCTCAGCGCTGAAGGCTTTTGAGGACCTGGGCTACTATTGCGTTGACAACCTTCCGGTCGGACTGATCCCCAAGTTTGCCGACATGTGCGCAGCACCCGGAGGCCACATCCCGCGTTCGGCCGTGGTGGTGGATATCCGCGAAGGCGAATCCCTCAGCCAGCTTCCTGTCGCCTATCAGCGGCTGGACCGCAACGGCCTGAAAGTGGCGCTGGTTTTTCTCGAGGCGTCCGACGAAGCGCTGATCCAGAGATTTGAAGAAACCCGCCGGCCCCATCCCCTGGGGCATGATCTGCCGGTTCCGGAAGGCATCCGCCTTGAGCGATCTCTGCTCAAGCCGATGCGGAAGCTTGCCGACACTGTTATCGATACCAGCCGGATGAATGTGCACGAACTTCGCCAGCTGATTCAGGACAGGTTTGGAGGCCGCAAGCGCAAGACCATGCTGATTTCCGTCCTGTCATTCGGCTTTAAGCACGGGGTGCCGCAGGATGCTGACCTGGTTTTCGACGTCCGGTTTCTGCCCAACCCCAATTACGTGACCGGCCTGCGCGAAAAGTCGGGGCAAGACCCTGAAGTGCGGGAATACGTGGATTCACAAGCCCAGACCGGCGAATTTATCAGCCGGCTTTCCGACCTTCTCCTGTTCCTGCTGCCGCACTACGTCCGCGAGGGTAAAAGTTACCTCACCATTGCCATCGGCTGCACCGGAGGGCGGCATCGGTCTGTGGCGCTTGCCGAGCGGATCGGCGGTCTGCTGGAAGAAGAGGGTTACAAGGTCAAGCTGTCACATCGCGACCTGAGCAGAGACCACGCAGCCTGAAGGCTGGGACTTATGATGCCGGCTGGTCGGAAGGGTTGAGGGATCCCCCAAAAATGAGCAACGTGCTGGCGGTTGACATCGGCGGAACGCACTTCCGCGTGGCCTTGTTTGACGCCCAGGGCCGCCGCCTTGTGCTCTCGGAGGGCCGGACCGAATCCTCCGGGGGCCGCGACTGGATGCTGAACGAGGTTCGAGAGAGGGCGCAGGACCTGATCACCCGGTC
>JBAUWE010000478.1:0-1659 GCA_049583595.1 Terriglobia bacterium | reverse complement strand
TGGCCGGCCAGATTGCCAGCGGGAGGGTTCCTGCCGCGCAGATCGCGACGACGCAGAGGCTGATCTTTAACAACCGCCTGGACGCTGCGGTGACGCTGGTGTTTGCCGGGCTGGTGATCCTGATCCTTTTTGAATCGGGGCGGCAGTGGTGGGCCTATGCGGTGGGGAGCAGGGAGCCCGTCCTGCGGGAAGCGCCGGCGGAACTGTCGAGGCTGGAAGCTTGAAGAGAGGCGAATATGCGAAGGGCTCTAATGCTGAATCTGCTGAAATCGGTCTGGAATTATCTTCGTGAAGTGAGCGGAGAAAATGATTATGTCCGCTACTGCGCGCGGATGGCTGCTGAAGGCGACGATCCTGTAAGCCAGAGGGATTTCTACGAGCACCGGCAGCAGGATAAGTATTCGCGCCCGAACCGCTGCTGCTGAGTGGGTTCGGGTGCCTTGTGCATTTGAGTGAATCTGGGTGACAGGGGAATTGGCATGCGAGTAGTTGTGATTGGGGGAACAGGACATACGGGAACGTACCTGATTCCGAGGCTGATCGAGGCGGGTTACGACGTGTCGGTGATCAGCCGCCAGCAGCGGCCACGCTACCCGGTGGATGGCATTGGCGGGCAGGCCGCGTGGGAGGCCGTCGAATGGATTGCAATGGATCGGGCTGAAGCAGACGCGGCCGGTGACTTCGGTGCGCGTGTGGTGGCGCTCAAGCCCGACATTGTGATCGACATGATCTGCTACCAGCCAGATAGCGCGCGGCATCTGGCGGAAGCCCTGCGCGGGCGCATTCAACTGCTGGTGCATTGCGGCAGCGTCTGGGCCGGCGGGGCCAGCCTGCAGGTGCCGGGCACGGAGAACGAACCCCGGCGGCCGATCTGCGATTATGGAAGACGCAAGGCCGCGATCGAGGAGTACCTGCTGGACGAGGCGCGGCGAGGGGGGCTTCCCGTCACCGTTCTGCGCCCGGGACACATGGTGGGGCACGGCTGGGTGCCCGTGAATCCGGCGGCCAATTTCAACCCGCAGATCTATTCCGAACTGGCGAGAGGCGAAGAGGTCTGCCTGCCCAACCTGGGCATGGAAACTCTGCACCACGTCCACTGCGATGACGTTGCCCAGGCCTTCATGCTGGCCCTGGAGAACCGCAACGGCTCAGTGGGAGAAGCCTTTAACGTGGTGTCACCTTCGGCGCTGACGCTGCGAGGTTATGCGGAAGCGGTCGCGGGCTGGTTTGGCAAGCCGGCAAAGCTTTCGTTCCATCCCTGGGAGGAATGGAAGGAGACCGCTTCGGAGGAGGACGCCAAAGTCACCTGGGACCACATTCTCCATTCTTCGTGTTGCAGCATTGAGAAAGCGCGCAGGGTTTTGGGCTACCAGCCGCGATATAGCTCACTCGAAGCTATCAAGGAATCGCTCACCTGGCTCATCCAAAACGGCAGGATCGGGGTGTGACCGGTTCCTAGCCGTTCGGGCTGTCCTCTAAGGGCGCGCCCGTGCATGAGGAAGGAGCGCCCGGCCATTCTGTTCCGGAGTACTTGCCCAGAACATGGCCAATGAGGAGAATGACAGGAAACAGGATTCGCTGGATGATTCGCGGCGGAGCCACAACTGCCTGGGTGTGGCGGTGGCGCCACAATAGGTGGGCCAGGTAGAAAATCGAAGG
>JBAUWE010000477.1:0-2018 GCA_049583595.1 Terriglobia bacterium | reverse complement strand
CTCAACATCTGAATTAATTCCAGCGCGGGTGGGTATGGGCCGCGTGCCTTGCGCCTTGCGTGTAAATGGATTGTTCATCCGAGGTTCTTTGACCATGACCAAGACGGCAAGCAATGTTTCCTGGTTGCACAGATTTGGTAGTCTCGTGGCCGTCATGGCGTTCGCCCTCTACATAACGGGAGTGCTGGCCTCAGGCGCAACGCCGAACTTCCTGGCCACGCTCTGGACAACGCCGGGTGCCAGCAACCCATCTTTCACTGCCCCGCCCCCCAGGTATGCGCACGCCTTCATGGTTCTTGGTGCCACGGTATGCGTTTTGAGTGTTATTCTCGCTTTGTGGTTGTGGAAGAGCAATTACCAGCGTTACTTGAAGAATCTTGGGATGATCACCGTTGGAGTTTTCCTTGTAGTTGCTCTCGTGGTATTGAGTCCCCTGCACAATCTGTTTCCAGTAGCGGCGTCGGTGGGGTACGCACTTGGCATTCAGATCTTTTTCTGCCTTACCGTGTGCCTGGCTTTATTCACGCGGGCCGACTGGCGATGGGATGAACTTAAGATGCCGGACCTCGAATCCCCTTCCATGAGGCAGGTTCTGGTTTTTACGACGACAGCGGTGTTCGTACAACCCTTGCTGGCGGAAGGATTTCGGAAAAAGGAAATTGGAATCGCGCCACACTTGGTGCTGGGAATTGCAGCGACGGCCTGCTCCCTGTGGATTCTGGAGATGGCACTGACCAAGTTTTCGCATCTGCGTGCGTTCAAAATTTCGGCGGTTTTCCTTGCCCAAGTGGTGGGTTTGCAACTTTTTCTCGGGATCATATCTCTCAGCATGAACCTCAACGCCCGTGCGGTTCCTGGCCCCCAACCGGGGCTGGTGGTGATGAATGTGACGCAAGCGGCGGTCGGCATCCTCGCCCTGGTAACAAGCCTGTTTGTTACCTGCCAGGGGTTCAAGTATTTTGGACCTCCGGGAGATGGAACATTCTCCGCAATGCTCAGTGACCGTCAGTAGCCATTGCCACCAGAAAATCGATCGGTACCTGCGAAGCTGTCGACCGGCGAGGCGAGTCCAATGGAATCGCCATTCGCCTTTCCTCCAAACGCGGCCCATGTTCACCTGGGCAAGACACAGCGCGGTGTATCATGAAGGCAGCAAACACTCAAGGGGCCACAGGGGACCGATCTGTTGAATTCGTCTCCGCCCAACAGGAAGAAAAGTTGCCGGCGAGATTAATGTCTATCGATTTTGGACTCAGGCGAATTGGGCTGGCAGTCTCCGATGCGCTCGGCATCACCGCGCAGGGACTCCCCACCCTTCAACGGACCGCTATCCGTAAGGACATCGAACACATCCGAGCCATGGCTGAGGAATATTCTGTCGAGAAAATCATTGTCGGCAATCCGATTGGTCACACAGGAAAAGCAACCTCAATGTCACGCCATGTGGAAGATTTTGCGAAAAGGTTGCAGGGCCGCGTGAGTTGCCCCGTGGAACTGTGGGATGAGCGCCTGACCAGCGTGGAAGCCAATCGGATGCTGAGAACGGCGGGAATCAGCATTAATAAACGCCGGCAAGCTGTCGATCGTATTTCAGCCGTACTGCTGCTTCAAAACTACCTGGAATATCATGCAAGGAAGGTTGAGCGCACTGACTTCGGCGGAGGAAGTTTGTGAAAAAGAAGATCCTCGCGTTGATGGTCCTGGTCATCATTGCGGGGCTTGCCATCGTCAGTTTTGACCTTGTGCGGCCTTATCGCGGCTACACCGGAGAGATGATCGTGGATATCCCGCCGGGGACACAGGCCCCGGAAGTTGCAGACCAGCTGGTGGTGAAAGGCGTTCTCGCGCATCGATGGCCCTTCCTTCTGCTTTATGGCGCCGGCAGATGGCGCCATCATTTGAAGGCAGGCGAGTATCTCTTCGACCGCCCGATGAGGCCGCTGGACATTTACCGGAAACTGATCCACGGCGAAGTTTATTTCCGCACCGTCGTCATTCCCGAGGGATCCAACCGCTTT
>JBAUWE010000476.1:0-3468 GCA_049583595.1 Terriglobia bacterium | reverse complement strand
CCGCTGGGACGACCAGAAGCGCCGCGCTTTTGTTTCCGTTTCCGCGCCTCTGGCGCGCAATCCCCAATACCGATTCCGTCTCTACGCCGACGGCCGCAACGAAAACTGGAATGTTTCCCGGACCCTTCATCAGGCTGCTGTGCCGGTGGAGGCTTTTAACCTGGAAAAGCTGGAACTGGGTGGAGGCATCGAGGCCGTTGCCAACAGCCGCTGGAACTGGAATGCGGGATTCAACGTATCGGACCGGCGCTTTCGCAATCTGCCTGCCGGCGCTTCCACCGCCGATCCGGTCTTTACCAACGGCGCCGCGGTGGAAGTCCGCGCGGGCAGCCATTACGCCTTGCTCAGAATTCCGGAAAAACGCTTTACGCTGGGCTCCGGCGTGCAGGGAACTCTGGGGGATTTTTACTCGCCGGGTTTCGGCCGTTTCGGCAGGTTGCAGGGTACGCTGGACGCGCACTGGTTTCCGCAGGAGCGTGGAGATGATTATGAGGTGAGGGAAAAATTCTACGCCGGCAGGACTTTTGGCCAGGTTCCGTTTGACGAGCTTTTCGTGCTGGGGCTAGAGCGTGACAACCATCTCCCGCTGCGCGCTCACATTGGGACCCGCAACGGCCAGAAGGGGAACGCTCCGCTCGCCCGCGACTACCTGCTCTCAAACTGGGAGGTCAACAAGAACCTCTACGCGAACGCCTGGTTCAGGCTGCGCCTGGCGCCTTTTGTCGATACGGGAAGGGCCTACGATCGCGCGGACGGCTTCGGCGGGCGCCAGTGGCTGTGGGATACGGGAGCATCGGTCAAGCTGGGCGTGCTGGGCGGCGTGTCCCTGGTGTTTACCTACGGCAAAGACCTGCGGACCGGCAAAAACACTTTTTACTTCACCACCACGCGCCAAGGCGAAACGGGTCTGGTCCCCTGACCAACCGCACGGCGTATTGTAGCGCCGCCGTCCCGGCGGCATTCTACAATGCCGGCAAGATGCCGGCGCTACGGGCGGGATTCTATCGCAGCGCCACAGGACTCGTCATGACTTCCCTTCCGTTGACCGCACCTTCACGCCCGCAAGTTCTTCGAGAAAAGTGACGACGGCGACGTAGTCGAGATCGCCTTTGCCCTGGGCGCGCGCGGCGGCATACACTTCCTTGACGGCGGCCGAAACCGGCATGGGCACGCCCTGCGCGAAGGCCGCTTCCATGGCCAGCGCCACGTCCTTGTGCATCCACTTGAGCGGGAAGTAGGGCGTAAAGTCGCCCTTGAAAATGAAGGGCGCTTTAAAATCGGTCAAGGCCGCCCGCGCCATGCTGTTCTGGACAATTTCCATCATCACTTCCGGCCGCACGCCGGACTTGACGGCCAGCACAAATCCTTCACAGAAAATTTCAACCATGGTGGACTGGATGGCGTTCTGCGCGAGCTTGGCGGAAAGCCCCGCCCCGTAGCCGCCGCAGTAGATATGCTTCTTGCCCAGCACTTTCAGCAGCGGCATGGCGCGGTCAAAGGTTTCGCGTTCGCCGCCGATCATGAAAGTGAGTTCGCCCTTCTCGGCGCCGTGCTTGCTGCCCGTGACCGGGGCATCCAGAAAGCTTGCTTTTTTTCCGGCCGTGGCGCAGGCGAGCTTGCGGCTCACCACCGGGCTGATGGTGGCGGAATCGATGATGATGGCGCCGGGCTTGAGGGTCTGAAGAGCGCCCTCCTTGCCCATGAAGACTTCCTCGGAGGCCGCGGAATCGCTGACGATGCTGACCACGTAACCGGCGCCGCGCGCGGCTTCCGCGGGGGTCGCGGCAACCTTTGCCCCGGCCTTCTTCAGCGGTTCAGTCTTTTCGGGAGTCCGGTTGTACACCGTCACCTGGTAACCGGCCTTCACCAGGTTCAGCGCCATGGGCTCGCCCATGATTCCCAGTCCAATAAAGCCAACAGATTCTGCCATCGAACGCCTCCTTCAGATAAATTTTCGCAAAGGTTGTCAGGGGTCTGACCCGCCCGTTCAAAATGGTTGAAACGCCCGGCCGCGAATGAACCGCAAAATCCTACGAGTCTCCGAAATCGAGCCAGAGCCGGACGTCGCGGACGTTGTTGCCGGTGTATCCCGTGTCGAGTGTATCACCAAGGGTGCGGAAGAAAGAATAGGCGTCGCTCCCGGCCAGATAACGCGCCCGATCGAGCCCCCGCCCCCGGGCGCGCGAAAGGGTCTGCCCGTCGGCCACGGCCCCACTCGCGGGACTGTTGCCATCGCGGCCGTCGGTCCCGGCGCTCAACAACACACGGTTCTGATGTTCGATCTTTTCCGCGGCGTAAAGCACAAAAGCCTGGTTGCGTCCGCCCATCCCCGAACCCGTCACCTCGCAGGTGACTTCGCCGCCTACCACCAGCGCAACCGGCTTCCCCGGATGCTTTTCCGCGAGCGCTTCGAGGGCTTCCAGATTTCTGTCCGCGACTTCGCGGTAATCCGCGTCCCATTCGCCGGAGTCGACCTCGCAGATGAATCCCTGAACATCCAGGGCGTTCTGCGCGGCTTCGACGGCCTCGCGGTTTGACAGCAGGCAATAGTATTCGGACCTTTTGAAGCACACGGCGCCGGGTTTGGGCGTTTCCTTCAGCGTTCGTTCCTTGAAGCTTTCTCGAATCGGCTGAGGCAGGCGTTGGATCAGGTTGTTTTCTTCGGCCAGGCGGTAACATTCCTCGAGAGTGGAGTCGTCCGGCATGGTGGGGCCTGAGGCCACCATTGAGGGAAGGGCGTCCGGCACGTCGGAAACATACAGGGTCCACTGGCGGGCGGGGTGCGCCGCCTGGGCCAGCCGTCCGCCCTTTACCGCCGACACATGCTTGCGCAGAACGTTGATCTGCTCGATGGGCAGGCCGCAAGTCACCAGCACCCGGTTGAATTCGACCAGGTCCCTCAATGAAACTCCGGGGGCCAGAGGTTTTTCAAACAGCGCCGAGCCTCCGCCGGAGATCAGGAAGATCACCAGTTCGCTGGGTCCGAGTTTGGACACCTGTTCCAGCGCTGCCTCGGCTGCGGCAATGCTCGCCGGGTTGGGGTAGGGATGGCCGCCCTCAAAATAGCGGAAGTTCTTCAGCCTCGCCGCGGGAAGGGCGGGGGATACCACGATGCCGGAGGCGATCCGTCCGCCCAGGATTTCGTCCAGCGTTGCGGCCATGCGGCCGGCCGCCTTGCCCATGGCGACCACGTGCGGAGGCCATGTGAGAGACACGTTCGACTCTCCGGCATGAAGTGTGTCATCCACGCGCTTCAGCTTCTGCAGCATCGTCTTGCGGAGATCGATGGCGGCAATGACCTCATGAAAAACATGCCGGGCTATGGCTTTGCCCCGCTCGTAGGAAGGTACGGCCGAACCCGAGGTTTGTTCCAGAATGCTCATCTTGCGATTACCGCCGCCTGCTCTTCCTGCATTTCAACGCTTACTGCAAACTCCTCATTATTGAAGAGGCGGGCGCGGATAGCAA
>JBAUWE010000475.1:0-2947 GCA_049583595.1 Terriglobia bacterium | reverse complement strand
AATACGGCATGGCGGCCATGGACCTTGCCCGCGGCAATCTGGCCGCAAAGAAAGCGTGGTTCTTTTTTGACGACGGTTATCTGTGCCTCGGGGCGGGCATCCACCTTGCAGATGATACTGAGCACATCGTTGCGACGGACGTGAATCAGGCTTTGCTTGCCGGCGATGTTCTTACGAGCTCATCCCAACAGCCGCTTGCGGAGGGTGCACACTCGTATGAGGCCGGGAAAATTGCCTGGGTCTACCACAATGGGGTCGGGTACATCCCGGGACGCGACTGCCGAATTTCTCTGACGAATGGCCCGCAGACAGGGGCATGGTCAGAAATCGGGACCGGCTCCAGTAAGGCCATTACGCTCCCCGTATTTAATCTGTGGATTGATCATGGCCGCGCACCTCGGGTGGGAAGCTACCAGTACGCCATTCTTCCGGGAGCATCGGTGAAACATCTGGCGGCACGGGCCAGAAGCCCCGTCATGCAGGTCCTTTCCAACCGGGAAGACACACAAGCGGTCTGGCATACCGAACTCAATATCGTGATGGCGGCTTTCCGCCAACCGGGATTTCTGGCAACTCCCATGGGTCGGGTCGAGGTCGACCATTCATGCCTGCTGCTTGTGAGGAAGGTTGCGGGCGGGTGGAAAATCACTGCATCCAACCCCGAAAACCAGCCTCTGACTCTTCAGGTTGAAGTCGGAGGCCGGAAGATCGCGATCGATTTGCCCGGCGGAAATTTCGCCGGATCGAGCGTGACCTCAAGATTGGGCGCTGGGTGAGCGGGCTCAGTGACTTGATTTCAGGTCTCCCCTGTATCCGCACGAGACCTGCCAGGCGATGCAGAATGGGGTCGCTTCGCAGGATTCCATACGGTAGAATGCCAGCGTTATTGCCTTCCGGGGAACACGCACAATTTAATGAAGCCGGCTTGTCGGGTGATAGAGAGCGAGTCGAATGAGCATCATCAAGATACTTTTCTGGGTACTGGTGGCTGGGGTGGGAGCGCTGGCTTTCGGAATGATTGCCACCTCGCGGGGCGAGCCTCTCAATGCCGTATGGCTGGTGGCTGCGGCGGCGTGCATCTTTGTACTGGCCTACCGTTTTTACAGCCGCTTCATTGCCTATCGCGTCCTCGAACTCGATGCCAATCGCGCCACGCCCGCCGAGCGCAAGGATGATGGCCGCGACTTTACGCCCACCAACAAATGGGTGGTGTTCGGGCATCACTTTGCCGCGATTGCCGGTCCCGGGCCGCTGGTAGGTCCGATTCTGGCCGCGCAGTTCGGCTATCTGCCGGGAACGCTCTGGATTCTGATCGGAGGAGTGCTGGGCGGCGCGGTGCAGGATTTTGTGACCCTGTTCTGCTCCATCCGGCGCGACGGTAAATCGCTGGGCCAGATGGCGAAGGAAGAAATCAGCTCCACGGCGGGCTGGACGGCGCTTTTCGGCGTGATGCTCATCATGATTATCCTGATCGCCGTGATTGCGCTGGTGGTGGTGAATGCGCTGAAGGGAAGCCCCTGGGGGCTTTTCACCATTGCGGCCACCATCCCGATTGCCTTCCTGATGGGCCTCTATCTGCGCTACTGGCGGCCCGGAAAAGTTCTGGAATCTTCCATCATCGGAGTCACGCTGGTGATGGCGGCGGTGGTGGGCGGGCGCTACGTGGCGGAGTCCGTAACGCTTTCTCACTGGTTCAACTACAGCGGCCCGGCGCTGGCCTGGATGATCATCATCTACGGACTGGCGGCATCCATCCTGCCGGTGTGGCTGTTGCTGGCGCCGCGTGATTATCTTTCAACCTTCGTCAAGCTGGGAACCATTCTGGCGCTGGCGGTGGGCATTCTGGCCGCGCGGCCAATGATGCACCTGCCCGCCATCACGCGCTTTGCCGACGGCACGGGCCCCATCTTTGCCGGCAAGATTTTCCCGTTTTGCTTTATCACCATTGCCTGTGGCGCCATCTCGGGATTTCATTCGCTGATCTCCAGCGGCACAACCCCCAAGCTGATCACTAAAGAAACACACGCCCGCATGATCGGCTACGGCAGCATGCTGATGGAATCGTTTGTGGGCATCATGGCGATTGTGGCCGCCGGCGTGCTTCAGCCGGGTGTCTATTTTGCCGTTAACAGCCCAGCGGGGGTTGTGGGCGAGACGGCCGGCAAAGCCGTGGCCACCATTTCCGGCTGGGGATTTCCGGTGACCCAGGCCGCCATGGCGGACCTGGCTTCAAAGGTGGGCGAGATTACGCTTTTCAACCGCACGGGCGGCGCGCCGTCGCTGGCCGTGGGCATGGCGCACATTTTTTCCAATGTGCTGGGCGGTACGGAGGTGATGGCTTTCTGGTACCACTTTGCCATCATGTTTGAGGCGCTTTTCATCCTGACGGTGCTCGACGCCGGCACGCGCGTGGGCCGCTTTATGCTGCAGGATCTGCTGGGCCACCTCTGGAAACCGCTGGGGCGCACGGGCTGGTATCCGGGGGTGGTGCTGACCAGCGTGCTGGTTGTGGGCGCGTGGGGTTACTTTCTTTATCAGGGGGTGGTGGACCCGCTGGGCGGCATCAACAGCCTGTGGCCGCTGTTCGGCATCTCGAACCAGTTGCTGGCCACCATCGCCTTGTGCGTGTGCACCACCATTCTGATCAAGATGAAGAAGCTGCGTTTTGCCTGGGTGACGCTGGCGCCGCTCGCGTGGCTGGTGGCCGTGACCATGACGGCAAGCTATCAGAAGATCTGGAGCCCGGACCCGCGTCTCGGGTTCCTCTCGCACGCGCAGATGCTGGCCGGCCAGATTGCCAGCGGAAGGGTTCCTGCCGCGCAGATCGCGACGACGCAGAGGCTGATCTTTAACAGCCGCCTGGACGCTGCGGTGACGCTGGTGTTTGCCGCGCTGGTGATCCTGATCCTTTTTGAATCGGGGCGGCAGTGGTGGGCCTATGCGGTGG
>JBAUWE010000474.1:0-8454 GCA_049583595.1 Terriglobia bacterium | reverse complement strand
GGCTGATATTACTTCCTGGACATGACCGGCCCTCCTCAAGTGAATTCTCTTTCAGTTCATTCGGCACCCAAAACCCCGGCCACATCAAACGCTTGGGGGACTTTCCCCTCTGCCCGTTCCCATAATTCATTTGCAGCGAAGTCTGACTTTTTGATGCCACGCTTAACCATAGATTCAACCAGCCTTCTTGCATACGTCCGGTTTTGCGGATCACGGCCCGTCGATTTGATTATCTTTTCAAGCTCTTCAGTTAAAGATTTACGCTTTGGCCGGCCGCCAGGGTTACCGCTCTGTCCCGGCTTAAATATGTGTTCTCGAAACTCCGGGCTTGAATTCCTTGTGACAATCCCTGTTTCCACAGCCTCGCTATCATCTTGTGAAACGCTCTAATTCGCCCTGGCAATCTGTGTGCTTCCAGGGACCGGCTGGAAACGGAAACTCAATGACTTTTGGAAAGTGCCTGGTGCAAAATCGATGGTGTGTGACGAACGAGCCCTACGGGTTCCTCTTTCAGTAACTGGCATTGATAAATAAAGGCGCCTCCGTCGGCAGATTCCTGTGTGGCACCAGTCGTTGGGATCTGATATCGAGGAGGCATATTTCACACCAGGAGACAAACTCTTATGTCAAACAGACTTGATCGCCGTTCGTTCCTGAGTCGGACCACCGGGACATTGCTGGCCACTTCAATTTTTCCGGGCGCCAGCCGGGCCGGCATCAGCCCCATTGCCGGCGGAATGCCGGAAGCGCAAGTTGAAACCGGGCATTCCATGCTGACGCCGGAGCCGGTGGGGATCTTTCCCAGACCCCACGAGATGACCGAATCGCACAGACCCTTCGTATTGAACGACGAGACGGCGATCCTCCTTCCCGGCGGAGCCTCAGAAAATGACATTCGCCTGGCGCGTTTTCTGGTGGAGGAATTGAGCGACCGGTACGGAGTCGAACCCAGAGTCCGGCATGAAAATGCGCTGCCCCAAGGGAATGGATTCATCTTGATGGGCTCGATCAGCAATCCCCTGGTGCGCGAGTATTGCCGCCGGAACCGGCCGGATGTTTCCGCCACCAATCCCGGACCCGAGGGATATTTTCTTCAGGCAAATGATCGCGCCGTTGTCGTCGCCGGGTCTGACGATCGGGGAGCCTTTTATGGAATGCAATCGCTCCTTCAGTTGATCGGGAAGCAGGACAGTCAGCTTGAGATCCAGGGCGTGCAGGTGCGCGACTGGCCAGACAAGCCGTTCCGGGGCATTTACCTTTATGTGCCCGGCCGGGACAACCTTCCGATGTTCAAGCGCTTTGTCCGTGACTTTGTGGCCCGGTACAAGTTCAACACGGTCATCATTGAAATGAACGCCTGCATGCGCCTCGACAACCACCCGGAATTGAACGAAGGCTGGGTGGAGTTTACACGCGACACCAACTACAGCCGGCGCAATTATCCGCCCGGCCCCTTGCACGGCCGGGAGCAGAATTCTTCCCATCAGGATTGCGGCGACGGAGGGTTTCTTGAAAAGGCTGAAGTCACCGACCTGGTGGAATGGTGCCGGCAGCACCAGCTGGAGGTGATCCCCGCCATCCCTTCGCTGACTCATGCCTTCTACCTGTTGTCGAAGCACAAAGAGCTTTCGGAAGTCCCCGGAGACAAGTGGCCGGATACCTACTGCGCCTCGAACCCGAAAAGCTACAAGCTGCTGTTTGAAGTGATGGACGAATTTCTCGGGGTGATGAAACCCCAAATGGTTCACACGGGGCACGACGAATGGTTTGCGCCCTTTGGCCTGTGCCCCCTCTGTAAGTCGAAGAATCCCGGAGAAGTGTTCGGCCACGATCTCATCAAGGTCCATGAGTACCTGGCCAACAAAAACATCAAGATGGCCATCTGGGGCGACTATCTGCTGGAGAGTGTGCGCGGCAAGGGAATGCGCAAGCACACGACAAAGGATGGATGGGTCTACCACTCGCCCGGCGCGATGACTCCTCAACAGGTGAAGGAACTGGTGCCCAAAGACATCCTGCTCTTCAACTGGTTCTGGTCATTAAGGTGGAAGGGCAAGAGCAACGAAGCGTTGCTGGACGATTTCGGGTTCCGGCAGATTTACGGCAACATGCAGCCCAACATTCAGGAATACCCGGAGCGCATCAAGCGTTCGACCATCATCGGCGGCGCTCCATCGGCATGGGAAGCAACCAACGAATTCAACTTCGGGAAAGACCTGATGCACAGTTTTCTTGGCTGCAGCAACCTTCTGTGGTCAACGGGCGTATTGAAATCCTCGCAACTGTCTTCCATCGTCCAGGCTTCCGTCCCGGGCCTGAGACGGGATCTCAGCGGAGAAACCCTGCCCAGCGAAACGGGCGATCCGGTTGTTCCCATCGATATCTCCCCCTCATTCAATCAACCGAATCGGGAATCCACCTTCGCGGTTGACCTTCGCGGGATGCGGACCGGAAGAGTTGCAGCAGGAGGTCGAGTGTTTGATTTGACGTCCCCTGCCGCGGCCGGTGGCAAAGCCGTCGCGATGGTGGGAGCGGAGGGCAAGACGCCCAACCCGTTGCCACGCGAGGTTCGGGGCATCCGGATCGGCCAGGACGCTACCAGCCTGATTTTTCTGCACGCCTGCGCCCTGCCGGCAACCAACAAGGAGGCTTATCGCCTGATCTGGGACATGTGCGATTCGGCGGACCTGCTGGGATGGTACGAAATTGTTTATGAGGATGGATTGCCGGAACTTATTCCCATCCGTTACGGAGTGAACATTCTGGAATGGAACTGGCGCCGGCAACCCCGGCAGGGCGCCTACTGCTACGGAGCCGATGAAGTTACCTGCGGCCAAAGCATGGAAAACCCCATCAGCTTTTTCGCGTTCGAGTGGACAAGCCCGCGGCTGGGCCAGGTGATTCGAGCAGTCAACCTGAAGGGCTCCAAAGGATTCCGGGGGGCGGTGCAGGGTTTTGAAAACGCTTTCGGAAAAGTCATCCCCAATAACGCCGTGATCTTGAAATCCATCAGCTTTGTGAAAAAACGAACGGGAGAGTAAGGGCTGAAGCCTTACAGGAGTAAGCCTCGTAATTTGCCGGGCGGGTTGACGAGACAATGGAAATACACGCCGGGACAAAGCAGGGGCCATTAGGTTCCATGGAATCTTGTGTGGGCATGCGACGGAACGGGTGAACGCCCGGTGGGGTTGGAGTTCAGCGGCCAGACACCCATGGCGGGACGGATGAGGATCGACGGAGCTCCCGTCGTTGCATCACCGGTGGCTCTGGTGTATCTTCACGCTTTGGCCTGAGCGCATCATAAGGACCAGGGTTCGGCGCGATGGGGTCACTCCGCCTCTGGGAAAGGGCACCTGCACATTCGCCGCTGCCGGGCCGCAAAACGCATCATAATCCATGGGCAGATCGGCTACAGAGCCGATCAGTCAGACATTTTCAAAAGGGAGAGAAGAAATGAATCGAAGAGAACTCATCCTGGCCGGTATGGCAATCGGAATGACGCCCGCCATCACTTCGGGCCAGACAAAGCGCGCTGCCGGGAGCGCCGATCCTGCTCTGACGTTTCCACCGGGCTCGCCGCCCACCATCCTTTTAAATGATTATGTCCCGCATTCCCTCTATAAAATTCCTGTCACGATCATCAACAAAGCAAAGTTCCCCATCTATGACGCCCACTGCCACGGCCGCGGAGGCATCAGTGTCCGCGAGATGGTAAGCATCATGGACGAGGTCGGCGTGGAAAAATCGGTCGTTTTCACCGGCGCCTCCACCCTGGACCGCTTCAAGGAAATCAGCCGGCAATACGCGCCCTATCCCGACCGCTTTGACATGTGGTGCATGTTTAACCTGAACGATTTCGGCCAGCCCGATTTTGAAAAGACGGCGCTGAAGTCTTTGGAAGAGTGCCATCGTGCAGGCGCAGTCGGTGTGGGCGAAATCCACGACAAAGGCAGGGGGTTTGTCTGGCAATATTCCGGCAGGCGCCCCCGGAACCCCAAGCGCGCCCGACGCGCACGGATGCCTCTGAATGGAGGGCCCACGTACACGCGGCCTCCCATGCCGCCCAACCCCAACGCCCCCATGGGACCTCATCCTGACGATCCGCGTCTCGATGCGCTGTGGAACCGGGCCGGCCAGCTCGGCATGCCCATCAACATCCACGTTTCCGACCCCATCTGGTCCTACCAGCCCATGGACAGCCACAACGACGGCCTCATGAACGGGTGGAGCTGGCGCATCGTTCTCGAACCCGGAACGTACAATCACGACCAGCTGATTGACAGCCTGGACAAAACCGTGGGGCGCCATCCCAAAACTACTTTCATCGCCTGCCATCTTTCCAACCTGGATTACGACCTTACCCGGCTGGGCCAGATGTTCGACCGCCATCCCAACCTCTACGCCGACATCTCGGCGCGCTTTGCGGAGACGGCCACCATTCCCCGGTTCACCCGCCAGTTCCTGATGAAGTATCCCGACCGCGTGGCTTATGGAACCGACGTGACCTACAGCAAGCCCTTTTTCAGCACTACCTTTCGCATCCTGGAAAGCGAGGATGAACACTTCTACGGGCGCGGGCTGGTTGATACCGCCAATTTCAACTTCAATTATCACTGGACGCTGAACGCCTTCGGCCTGCCGGACGACATGCTCAAGAACATCTATCACGACAACGCCATCAACATTCTCAAGAAGGCGCAGGAGAACGCCGCATGAGGGTGGCCGCCACCGTCGAAGGACTATGTTGATAAGGTGAAGATGTCTACCATCCTTCGATGGGCAGGCAGCACCATGATAGAGCTAATGCTTTGAAGTGTAGTAGCGATAAGCGTCCCGGATGGCGTCGGCATTCTCGCTGGCGTCTCCGCCAAACGGTTTGTAACGGGCCAGATCGTTCTCCCGGACAATCTGGTTGACGGACTTTCCCTGCTGGATCCCGGCCTTCACCTGGCGCAGGACGGCGTCGAGATAAACGCGCTGGGCGCGAAGCGTCTCCGCCGTTCCAAAGTCACCGTGTGCGGGAACTACAACCTTCAATTTCCATCCCGCCATTTCATCCAGCGCCCGGAGCCATCCTTCGTAGTCAGCCTCGGGATCAGAAAGATTGTTGCCTCGCGTCCAGTTGACCGCAAGGTCGCCGACGAAAAGTATTTCCTGCTTTGGAAGGTAAGCCACTCCGTCGCCGGAGGTATGGGCCGGCCCTTTGCGGATCAGTTCCACGCGTTGCCGGCCATCATCAAAAACCAGCGAATCGCGGAACCGCACGCTGGCGTTGGCCAGCGGCCACTGAAACTGATGCGGCGCGGGTGGGGCTTTCACCTGGCCACGCGTGTCCCCCAGAGCATAGCGGTCAAACTCCTGAGCGAAGGCCTGCGTGGCCACCACGGCTGCTCCTGCCCGCACAAACACAATGTTGCCGTAACTGTGGTCGGCGTGATAGTGAGTGTTAAAGACAAACCGGATCGGCTTATCCGTGGTCTTCCTGATCTCGCTGATGATCTTCGTCACCGCCCAGGGGAAGTTTGCGTCGATCACCAGGACGTAGTCGCGAAACACCACCCATCCCACGTTGGTTTGCTGGTGTGTGGGCCGATCTCCAAGCCAGCAGTAAACCGAAGGCGCCAGCTGACGAACCCGCGGCGAAGGACGATCCTGGCCGTACGCTGCTGCGGCCATGATGGGGACGGAAGCGATGAATTCCCGGCGTCGCATGATCTGACACTCCCTGATGGATGGCTCAACTTCTTAATTCAAGAGACCAGGCAGGAAACTCATACGCCCTTTCGCCAGTTGTTGTCACTGCCTTTCTTAATCCGGATGGTCAATGAACCATCAGGATTTGTGGGCTCGTAGCAGGCCCAACGGACCGGACGGCGTATCCCTTTGGTCTCCAGCTCCGCCCGCAGTTTGATCTGCTGCCCCTCCATGCCTTTGGGAAGAATGATCGAAGCTTCGCGAATCTGGCCGCCATAAGGCTGACCGGCGTCAAGATTGCCTCCCACTTTGACACGCCCATCGAGACTTTCCACATAGATCCCCAGTACTCCGGGTACGCCTGCCACGCCGTCATTGGCGATACACAAAATCAGTTCCATGGTGTCATAGCGCTTTCTCTGCCAGACCAGCGAGGGCCGGACGCGATAGCCGAGCCGCTGATCCAGGGCGCGCAGCGAATCGGGATATTTCTCGTAATACCGCCGGACGTTGTCGGCCTCCGTCCAGAGGCCGAAATAATTCGTGTCGATATCCAAAGCATGAAAGCCGGCGACCTCCCGATAAGGACGGTCCATGGGTCCGCCCGAGCTTTGGGGATAGTCGTCCGTCGAAGGGACCTCCCGGTCGCCACCTATGAACCTGCGCGCGGAGCCGCCCAGCTTTTCGATGCAGGCTCTCTCTTCGGCTTCCCACTCAGCAAGCACATAATGGCGATTTCCACCGTCCTCGAGCACCGTCGCCACCCAAGGAGGACGATGCGCAAGCGCTTCGATCTGGATAGGCTCATCCATGATCAGGCTGTCGGAACGCAACCAGCCTCCAGCTCGAACCACCATGTCCTGCACCTGGCGGTTCCCAACCCTGGAGATGTCGGGTTCCGTGTTGACAGCCAGAGGGGTCCGCTTCCAGGCGTCCATCTGCAATTGGGTCAGATGGACAAAAGTTCTTTCGGCCGTCAAATAGTCCGGAAACGGACTTGGCAGGTCGTTGGTGTGACCTTCACCCCAGAAGCCGTACATCATCAGGTCCATGTACTCCATCATCGGGTTGCTATCAAACCGCTCGGCGAGCAGTTCATTGAGTTCGGTAAAGGCTTTGAGAAACTCCGGGGAATCGTATCGCGGTTCGTAGAAATCAAAACTCACACGGTGTTCCCGTGACTTGTTACCGATGTTGACGATGGGAACCTTTCCCTTCAGAAAGTCCGGCATCGAGAGCTTTGCAGGTTGAATGTTCGGGCTGGAAAGCTGGATTCGGAAGCCCACGCCCAGATTATGGCGTTTTGCGGCGTCCAGGGTGGCTTCCCAAACCGGGTTGAGGTCGAGTTTGCCGGGTTGGCTCTGCACGTCGCGCCAATCACAGCGGATGTAAAGAACATCGACGAACGGCAGACTTGCCATCTTTTCCACGGCCTGCTCGAGCGTCTCATTGCCACACTTTACGTTCAATGCCGGTCCGTTTTCCTCCCACGTATAACCCACCATGCCTGTACCAAAATTTCGAATGTGCTTCAGAGAGGGCTCAGTAACGTGGATGGTGAACCAGCCCTGGTCCTGACCTACGCCGAAGGGCCCCTGATTGAGGCGGTTGGGCACGCGTGGCCCGGGGCCGAAGTTGTATCCCTGCCACAGATGGTCAGGCACATCGGCCAGGATGCGTCCGGGGGCAACGCTGCCGGCCCCTGCCAGGAGTGCGCCCATCTTCACAAAGTCTCGTCGCCGCATGGCTCAGTCCTCCCTTATCACTCATTGTAATTAGAATGCTACCGCGGCCCCCCCGATGCCAGCCAGGGCCATCGGGGTGAGCGGCTCCTCGCCGGCCCTCATCAGGGAAACGCCGACCCACGTGTCGAACAGACACGTGCGCGCAGGCGAGCAAACCGGCTGAACGTAAAAGTTCGAAAATCGCACGCCGTCCCGGTGAAAGCGGTCGAGCACGGAAGTGCGGATCTGCTTGTTCGTGTAGCAGCCAAAGTCGCCTTAACTCTGATCGTCCGGCAGGACCAGAATCAGGTTGGGCCGGTTGCGTGTGTCAACAGCGGGCGCAGGGGCATTCAGGCCCAGCAGCGTGACGGCCGCCGACCCAAGTGCTCCCAGAAACTCTCCTCGTGTGGGCCCCTTCATCTCTCTCCTTTTCCTGTTTGTGAGTTGAAAGAAATTTGTATCGCAGCCAGCAGGAAAGTTTACATCACGACTCGCGGCTGTGAAATAGAAGATGGTTTTCCCAGAAATTCTGGTTCGTTACCAGGTTCACTGGAGGTCTGCACAATTTTGAAGAAGTGGGGACGGGGTTGCAGGTTAGTCATGGGGCGGCGCGAAGATGCAGGACCGCCCCGTTGCTATAGTCGATGAGGTAAAGTTCACCCCCAGCGTCCTGGCCAAAGCTGCTGACCGTAAGGTTATGGGTGAGAACCTGCGTCATATGCCAGTTCAGCATTGCATCCTGCTTGAGCCCCCACACACGCCCGCTCGAAAGATCACCGAAGACGTACGTGGCCTCAAGGTCTGCAATGGCCGACCCGCGATAAACGTACCCGCCAATGATCGATGAGCCGCCTGAGGCATCATGGCCATATTCGGCAATGGGCAGGGTGAGCCCTGCCATATCGCAGGTGGCAACGGACGGAGGGTAACAGTGGTTTCCTTCCATAACGTTCCATCCATAATTGCCGCCCTTGGCCACCAGGTCCACCTCCTCCCAGGCGCCTTGTCCAACATCACCGGCGATGAGCCGATCGGT
>JBAUWE010000473.1:0-3102 GCA_049583595.1 Terriglobia bacterium | reverse complement strand
CCCGTCTTTCAGAGTCCGGAATCCAACATCCTCGTTCTTACTGACTTTCCCTCTGCTGCGGTTCCGGTAGTACGGATCTCGGCACGGGTATCGTTTTGTTCGCGAACGAAGATCGCGGCCAGCTCGTCCTTGTAAACGCGCTTCCACTTGGGGCTTGCAGCCAGCAAAGTTGCAATTGGGCTGTTCTGATAAATCAGACAGGAATTAATCTGGTAGCTGTGCAGCACTGCCAATGCGTCGGGCTTTACGTTTATGACGTCGATGTAGTCTGAGAACACTCCGGCCCGCTCGTAGACATCGCCACGGCCGTCGATAAAAACCTTGTGCCCGGGAGCCCTCGTCCAGACCAGGTAGCCGCCAAAGGCATACTCATTGAACATGCGGCCTGGGAGAGTGTGGTTGCGAAGGTAGCGGACGGCCCGAACGGGGTATTCACTGGCGATATGTTCCTGCAAGGCAGCCTGAGATGGCATGTACCACGCGAAGGCCCCGAGTGCGCCAAGGATAAGAACAGCATTTATGGCGTATTTGTCAATCTTGGGGTTGTAGGCACGCATCCAGCGGGCAAGAATTACTGCCGCCATTGGGGCAAAGATTATTGCATAGATGATGGCAAAGCGGGAGTGTACGAATGCCAAGTAAGTCACAAGAAGGAAAAGCGCCAATACTTCCAGTCGATGGTGCAGGCGGAAAGCAATCTGGGCAACGATAAAGGCGAGAAAAAGAATCAGTAATACCTTGGCCTCCCAAAGGACGATATTCAATGGTTGCCATTCCTGGATGTGGGCCATGTTACCGGGCAAGGAAAAGGCATATGTAAGGGGTACCATGGCGAGGCGTGTTCCGTATGGGGTTATCGGAAGCGTCAGTGCGCAGATGAGGGCTGCCAGTTCAAGGCGGATTCGTTCACCCCGCGTCCATCTATGGGTATGGAGATCCCCCCAGGAATATTCCGCCAGGCCAGTCACCCAGTATAATCCCATGACCATAAAGCCCAGCACAAAAGATCCGTGTATGTTAACCCACAACAGGAACACGGGGGGCAGAACCCATAAGGCGTTCCGTTGGCCTTGGCGGAATTGCTCCAGGCAGATGAGAGTAATGAGTAGAAAGCAGTAGCCCAGCAATTGAGGCCGGAGTGTGAAACTCATCGCAGCCACGGGTAGCAAGAGAATTGTCCCGGTAAATGCAGCTTCAGGGTTGTGGCATCGCAGCCAGGCAAAGTAGTAAATCAGGAGGACGATCATGCTGGTCAGCGCAATGAGCAGGATATCCAGCCCCTGCAGGCCGCCGAGGCGATAGGCTAAGGCAGTTAAGACCTCACCGCCCCACTCATAGGGTATCGAAGGCATTCCGTGAGCTGTGAACGACCATGTATCAACCGTTGGCCAATGGCCAGTTTTGAGAATGGACTCACCGTACGTGATATGCCACCAGGTGTCCGGGTCCACGCGCAAGGATTTTTCGATCGCAAAATTCGTTGCCACTAGAACCGCGCCCATCAACACCGGGAACGAGAAACACTTCCGCAGTACACGAAGAAAAACGGATTGCTCCTGTTCTTGAACCGGAATCATAGTTTTGATTGCCATCCAAAATTCCTAATATAGCTCTCTGTTTTTCAGGTGCCTGCGCTTAACATTCTTTGTTTTGGCATTTTGCCATTCACTCCGGTTGCGGCAGTGCCATTTTCAGCGCCGGCTCCCCCCTGCTTCCGAACGAATAAGGTGCTGATCCCGTCTTTATAAGCCTGCTTCCATCCAGGGCTGGAAGCGAGCAGGATCGCCAGCGGGCTGTGGGGAGGAATCAGGCACGACCGTACGTGATATTTCCTCAGAAGCGCCTCTGTATCGGGTTTGAGGGAAATGATGGACAGGTAATCGGCAAGGACCCCTGAATACTCATAAATGTCCAGGCGGCCGTCAATAAACACTCTCTCTGAGGGGTGCCGGTGCATGATCAGATAGCCGCCCCAGAAGAAATAATTGAATGTTGGGCTCATCGCCGGATGGGCGCGAAGGAACCTAACAGCCTGGGCCGGCATCTCGCCCCCGAGTTGCTTTTGCAGCCTGGCATTCGAAGGGAAGAATTCGACGATCCCCGCCATGATGAGTGCGACCAGGGCGAAATTCAAGACAGGATGATCTTTCTCCTCCGAGTAAGGAGGAAACCACGGTGCGATCAGTTCAGCCAGCACGGGCGCGAAGACCGGCACAAAAAGCAGCATGAAACGCGCATGGATGATGGTTTCGGCGGCAGCCACCAGCAGGAGCGCCATATCCTCCAGGCGAATTCGCACCCGCCACGTGATCACGAACATCCAGAAGGCCAGGATTAGCAGCAGGAACAATTTGCCATAGGATGACGCCAGGGCGAGAGGCTGCCATTCCTGGATGACCTGAATGATCATGGGCTGGGAACCTGCCATCTCCAGCGGATAGGCGGCCAGCCGGGTCCCGTACGGCGTCATGACCGAGGCGACGAGGCAGAGAAGGGCAATGAGTTCAAGCTTCCGCCGTTCACGTGGCGTCCACCGCTGGCTGTAAAGGCCTCCGGCCTGGAACTCCTTCAGTCCGCTCAGCCAGTAAATACCCAGAACGCCATACCCCAGGACAAAGGTCCCGTGGGCGTTGGTCCAGAGCAGAAAAATCAGAGGCAGAAACCATATGCCCTTCCTGAATCCCTGGCGGAACCGCCTGAGCACGATCAGGGTGACAATCAAAAAAAAGTAGCCCAGCAGTTGCGGGCGCAGCGTCCAGGAGATGGCGGCCAGCGGCAGCAGCACGGCGCAGGCGGCGAACGCCGACTTGACGTTTCTGCCGCCTAGATAGGCAAGATAAAAGAGGGCCAGGGTAATCATGCTGGCCAGCGCCATCATCAGGACGGCCAACCCCTGCAGGTGGCCGGCCCTCCAGGCGAGGGCCATGATGACTTCCCCGAGCCATTCGTACGCAATCCACGGACTACCGTGGGCCGTGAATGAATAGATATCGTGCGTCGGCCAGGTGTGTGTTTTCAGAATCAGTTCGCCAACTGTGATGTGCCACAGGGTATCGCTTTCGAGCCAGCGCAGCGGCTGAGATGAGGAGAAAAGCGCCTGGT
>JBAUWE010000472.1:0-2299 GCA_049583595.1 Terriglobia bacterium | reverse complement strand
CTGATGCCACGATTATCGGCCTGTTTCCCAAATTCTCCGACCAGGTCACTGAAACCGCCAACATGGTGCGGGAGGTCCTGGCTTAAGCGCGGCTATTCCTCATCCCGCGTTTCGACTAGTGGGAGCGGTTGGGGTCGGAGCCGGAGCTCAGGATGATCCGACTGGCGCAGTCGGCCATTCAGCTCTGGAAGTTTGGTGGCCTTGACTTCGTTCCAGCGCTTCATCACGACAGCATAACCTCCTTCAATCCTTTCAAGGGCTGCTGCTTGTGCTGCGGTCGGCGTGGCATCAACCCCACCCACCAGCTCGTAGAGCGAAGCGGCCTGCGTGGTTACACTTTCAAGAGTGGGCGGAGCGTTCCCCGATTCATCAGAGGATCCAGGCGCGGCCAGCACCTCCTCAACTTCCTTCTTGAGTCTCGCAACCTGCGAAGCCAACGGACCCTTCTCTTGCTTTGATAACGTCGCAAGGTCGTCGTCGAGGGCGCGCGCCTCGGCGATGGCAGTGTAGCTGCCGTCCATGATAGAAACCAGCCGCATTTCCATGTTGAACGCCTGCTCCAGGCCCGGGCGGGGTGTGTTGACACGCGGGTCCATCTTGACAGTGAGCGGCGCACTGAAGCTCTTACCGTCCACTGTCAGGCGTACCGTGTACTGCCCCGGCAGTGCAAGCAGACCCAGCGGCGTTCGCGGCGTGTCATGGGGGATAGCTGAAATCGGATAGGAGAAGTGCTCGGACTTCGGCGGCGCGTAACGCAAATCCCAGACCCAGCTATGCATTCCCGCCGCGGTGGGAAGAGCCCGGAACTTCCGCAGCCAGAATAGAGGGACGAAGACCTTCTTGAGTTGGGCCTCAGTCAAGCCGGGCTTGTCGGTGCTGGAATAGCGGCGTACGAGCTTGCCGTTAGCGTCCAGAATTTCAAGCGTCACCGGGCCGCGCGCCGTCCGCGACAGGTAGTAGTCAATGATCGCACCGTCCGGCGGATTCTGACCCACCGGTTCGTCCGGCGGCAGCGGGGTGTCGGTATTGGTATCGCGACGGACGCGAACGGCAGGCTCCGGTTTGAAGAGCGTGGCGTTCGAATGCTCCACCGCGGCACTGATCTGGCGCAGCGGCATGATGTCATCCAGAATCCAGATTGAGCGCCCGTGCGTGCCAACCATCAAATCATTGTCGTGGATCCACAGGTCGCGCATGGAAGTGTGTGGCAGGTTCTGTTGCAGGCTCTGCCAGTGGCCGCCGTCATCAAAGGAAACCCAAACTGCCGTCTCGGTACCGGCAAAAAGCAACCCTTTGCGGACAGGGTCTTCACGTACGGTGTTGACCGGCGCGTTATCCGGCAGGCCTGTCGTGATGAGCTTCCAGGTCTTGCCGCCGTCGTGCGTCCGGTAGATGTAAGGATGGAGGTCGTCGATGCGAAACCGGCTGACCGAGGCATAAGCCGTTTCGTCATCGAAATGAGAAGCGACCAGTTGCGTCACCTTGCTCCAGGGCGTTACATCGGGAGGTGTCACGTTGGCCCAGTTCTTTCCGCCGTCGCGAGTCAGCCAGACCAGGCCGTCATCGGTGCCCACCCAGATGGTGTTCACGTTTTGGAATGATGGCGCAATCGCGTAAATCGCGCCGCGCACTTTGCGAGCATAAGCGTCTTTGTCCGCCAGCGCCCCGAGGCTGGCCGGGATTCCCGGGTTTTTGCGCGTGAGGTCGGCACTGATGGTCTGCCAGGATTGGCCTCCGTCCGTGGTCTTGAACAGCACGTTGGCCGCGTAATAGATCAGATGCTGATCCAGAGGCGAAAAAATGATGGGCTCGGTCCGGTCCGTGCGGTATTTCCCATTCATCACGGGAATGGGAGTGACGTTTTGCACCTGGCCGGTGTCCCAGTGAAACCGGGAGACCTGGTTGCGGCCCGCCCCGTAAATGATGTTGGGATTGAGCGGGTCCGGCGCCACGTATCCATATTCAATGACGCCCACGGGATGCCAGTCACGGAAAGTGATGGCGCCGTCGTTCCCGCGACTTGAAATGCACACCGAGCCGCTCTCCTGCTGCCCTCCGCACACCCGGTAGGGAAAGGTGTTGGTTGCAATCACGTGATAGAGCTGCGCCGTGGGCTGGTTATACCATGAACTCCACGTCTTCCCGCCGTTCACAGTAACAATGGCGCCCTGGTCGGCAACCAGCAGAATGATGTTCGGATTGCTGGGGTTGATCCAGATATTCTGGTAATCGTCGCCGCCTGGAGCGCCGCGAATGGCGGTCCACGTCTTTCCGCCATCGACGGATTTCCAGGTTTCAA
>JBAUWE010000471.1:0-4315 GCA_049583595.1 Terriglobia bacterium | reverse complement strand
GACCAAAGCCGCCACCTTCCTGAATGAAATCGTCATCAAGGAAAAGCTGACCGGGGCGTGGTGGGCATGACACGCGATACGGGCCATCAATCGAAAACGACCGAGGAGGAATCGAGATGCCAGAAATCAACATCGCACTGATTGGGCACCAGTTCATGGGGAAGGCGCACTCGAACGCCTACCGGCAGGTGCGCCGGTTCTTTCCGGGAAAGCTGGTTCCGCGCATGAAGGTGATTTGCGGCAAAGCTCCTGAGAAGGAACTGGAGGCCACGGCGCGCCAGTTCGGCTGGGAGGAGTTCGATGACAACTGGGAAAGAGTTGTCGCGCGCAAGGATATCCAGGTCGTCGACGTTTCGACGCCGAGCTTCCTGCACCATCCCATGGTGATTGCCGCAGCCAAGGCGGGAAAGCACATCATCTGTGAGAAGCCGCTGGCGAATACGCTGCGCGAAGCCAGGGAGATGCTGCGCGCCGTCGAGAAGGCCGGCGTCCTGCACTACGTGAATTTCAACTACCGGCGAGTGCCCGCAGTCGCCTTTGCCAGGAAACTGATAGAGGATGGGCGTATCGGCAAGGTCTACCATTACCACGGAGCCTACCTCCAGGACTGGATCATGGACCCCGATTTCCCTCTGGTCTGGCGGCTCGAGAAGAAGTTTGCGGGCAGCGGCGCGCTGGGCGACATCGGCGCCCACGCGACTGACCTGGCAAATTACCTGAACGGCGACATTGCCGAGGTGACAGGGCAGATGACGACCTTCATCACGAGCCGTCCACTGGCCGGCGCTGGCGCTGGTTCCTGGGGAGCGAAGGGGAGCAAGGGAAAAGGCAAGGTCACCGTGGATGACGAGGCGAACTTCCTGGCGCGCTTCAAGAATGGTAGCGCAGGTGTGTTTGAGTCATCCCGGTTTGGTGGCGGCCGCAGGAATTACAATACTTTCCAGGTTTATGGCAGCAAGGGAAGCCTGGCGTTCAATATGGAACGGATGAACGAGTTGGAGTTCTACGACCGCACAGAGAACCAGTCGGTGCAGGGATTCAAAACCATCCTCGTCACGGAGGCCACGCATCCTTATGTGGGAGCGTGGTGGCCTCCCGGACACATCATCGGCTACGAACACACGTTTGCGCACGCAGTCCACGATTTCCTGACTTGCCTTGAGAAAGGCCGGATGCCGAAGCCCAACTTCCGTGACGGCGTAAAGAACCACGTAGTGCTGGATGCAGTGGAGCGTTCGGCCAGAACCGGGCGATGGCAAAAGATCAAGGTCTGAGGAACAAGGGTCAGGAAAGCACAGCCGGGAACCGGAAGGGCGACGCTTCCAGTTTATAAGCCCGGCTTGCCCGGGCCAGGGACGACAACCATGTCTTACCTCATGGGAATTGACATTGGCACGACGGGCACGCGGGCGGTGATTGTCCGGCCGGACGGCACTGTCGTAGGGGCCGCCACCGGCGACCATCAGCCGATGCTCATGGAAAAGCCCGGCTGGGCCGAGCAGGACCCCGAAGACTGGTGGGAAGCCACAACGGTTTCCGTCCAGGGAGCACTTACCGAATCGGGCCTGAAGGGTTCGGACATCAAGGCTGTCGGCCTTTCCGGCCAGATGCACGGCGTGGTGCTGCTGGACCGCGCAAACGCCGTGCTGCGACCGTCACTGATCTGGTGTGACCAGCGCAGCCAGCCGCAATGCGACTGGATCACGGCACAGGTGGGTTCCGAGCGTCTGATCCAACTGGTTTCAAATCCGGCGCTTACGGGTTTTTCGGCACCCAAGATGCTCTGGATTCGCGACCATGAGCCTGCCGTTTTTGAGCGCACCGCGCACTTCCTGCTGCCCAAGGATTTTGTCCGCTACCGCCTGACGGGCGAATTTGCCACCGATGTTTCTGACGCCTCCGGGACACTGCTCTTTGACGTCACCAACCGCCGCTGGTCGAAGGAGATGCTTGCGGCGCTTGGGGTTGATTCCGAACTTTTGCCCAAAGCCTATGAGTCGCCGGAAATCACCGGCACGGTCACGCGGGAAGCCGCACTTCTCACCGGGCTGGTTGCCGGAACGCCGGTGGTTGGCGGTGCGGGAGACCAGGCCGCCAGCGCCGTTGGCAACGGCATTGTGCTGCCGGGACTCACTTCAAGCACGCTGGGTAGTTCGGGCGTGATGTTTGCCTACACCGGCGCTCCCAAGCTTGACCCGGCCGGCCGCATCCACACCTTCTGCCACGCCGTCCCCGGCAAGTGGCACGTGATGGGCGTGACGCAGGGCGCCGGCCTGTCGCTCCGCTGGTTCCGCGACCACTTCGGCACGGTGGAAAGCTGGTATGCCGGCCAGACGGACATCGATGTCTATGAGCTTCTCATCAAGGAAGCCGAGCAGATTCCTCCCGGGTCCGGCGGCCTGCTGTTTCTGCCTTACCTGATGGGCGAGCGCACGCCGCATCTCGACCCGGAAGCGCGCGGCATGTGGTTCGGCCTCACGGCATCCCATACCCGCGGCCACGTGATCCGCGCCATTCTTGAAGGAGTGGCATTCAGCCTGCGCGATTCCCTCGAAATCTTCAGCGAGCTGGAAATTCCCGTGGACCAGATTCGGGCTTCGGGAGGCGGCTCACGCAGTTTCACCTGGCGGCAAATCCAGGCGGATGTTTACGGCAAGGAACTGGTGACGCTGAAGACCTCAGAAGGCTCCGCTTTCGGCGCTGCGCTGCTGGCCGGCGCCGGCGCTAAGGTCTATTCGTCGGTGGAGGAATCGGCACGCGAGGCCATCCAGGTCAGCGAGTGCATGTATCCGCGTGAGGCCAACAGCAGGACCTACGATCGCTACTACGAGGTCTACCGAAACCTCTACCCGGCCGTGCGCGACCTGGCACACCAGCTCTCAGCGATATCTGCTGAACCTGCTCCGGGACGTTAAAGCACGAGCCAGCCCTCTTCAGGATCTCGAAGGGTTGGATATCCTCACTGCAAAGGAACCGTATGACACAACGACGCCGATCGATCATGATTCTGGCTTGCCTGGTTTTGATTTCCGCTACTGGTCTTTATTTTCCGGGCAGACGGACGCGACCTTTTCGGATGATCCGTGCAATACTTCTGCCATTTTCCGCAAGGTCCATCATGGCGGCGCCGGCTCCTTCGTTTGAGGCGAAACTTGAGTCCACCGAGTTCGACGGTTGGAAAGCTTACCGCCTGACGAACGGCATCGTCACCCTCTACGTGACCCCGGAAATCGGAGGCCGCGCCATCCAGTTGCAACTGGGCGATGAAAGCTACTTTTTCGTCAACAAGCAGTTTGAGGGGAAGGTCCTGCCGGAAAGCCAGAACAATCTGAAGTCAGGGTGGGCCAACTACGGCGGCGACAAGGTGTGGCCCGCGCCCGAAGGCTGGATGAACGACAACCAGTGGCCCAGCATTCCCTACTACATCCTCGACGGCAGCCGGTTCAAATCCGAGGTGGTGAAAAACACGCCCCAGGAGGTGGCTGTCCGCGTCACCAGCCCGCCCGATCCGCGAAGCGGCGTGCAGTTTATCCGCACGTTTCATGTCTATGCCGGCACCACGCGCGTCCAGGTTGACCAGGTGATGCGCAACATCAGCCGGCGGCAAATCCGCTGGGGCATCTGGCACCTGATCCAGAATGACGCCTCGGACGCGCATGATCCTTCCAAACCCAACCCGGAGCTTTACGTTTACATCCCGCTGAATCCTCACAGCATGTTTCCCGGCGGCTATTACCATCCTTACGGCGACGCGCGCAATCCCAGCTACCAGAGTGTTGATAACGGCCACATGCTGCGCATCCACTATGAGTATCGGGTGGGCAAAGTGGCAGCGGATTCTGACGCCGGCTGGTACGCGGTGGTCAACGGACAAAAAGATGCCTGCCTGGTGGAAACGTTCAAACATTTCCCCGGCCAGGAGTATCCCGATAACGCTTCCGTCGAATCCTGGAACGACGGCCCCGGGCATATTTCTCGCGGCCCGTTTTACCAGACCCTTCCTGACGACCCGAAGCAAACTCCCTATTTCCTTGAAACGGAAGTCATCAGTCCTTACGCCACGCTCGATCCCGGCCAGGAATATGAGTTCACGGTCCACTGGGCCCCCACGCGGCTGCCCAATCCCCTGGTGAAAGCCGTCTGGGCAGGCGCCATCAGCAAGCCGCTCGCTGCTGAAGTCTCGGGCAATCAGGTGACTTTGAAGGGCGTTTTCGGAGTGTTCGTTCCGGGGACAGTGGAGGCGGTTTTCTACAGCGCCATGGGTGAAGAGCTCAGCCGGCAGAAGCTCGATGCCGTCGACCCCCGCCAGGTCGTT
>JBAUWE010000470.1:0-2230 GCA_049583595.1 Terriglobia bacterium | reverse complement strand
ACCAATCATCGTCCCTCTTGGATATTACCACCCTGGACCCACACGATAGTGTCTCCCTCAATAGGGATGAGCAATTGTGACCAAACGTGTGAGCCATAGTGGGCAGACGTCTGGATCAGGGAAAGGTATAAAGGGAGTGCATCCAGAAAATAGCAAGGCAAGCCATGGATCGGCGGGCGCACCCAAAGCGGGCGCCCTTTACAAACAAGAGGGAGCGTGCAACATGGCAAAAAAGATTGCAGTGGTGGGGATTTATCCAAACTACGCCGCCGTAGAGAACGGCGTCGATGTCTTGAAGGAAGCCGGCTTCAGAAACACGGATATTTCCGTGCTGTTTCCGGAAAAAATAGTCTCCAAGGACTTTGCCCACAAAAAGGGCACCGAAGCTCCCAAAGGCGCAGCGGTCGGCGCTGGAACGGGTGCGGTGGTGGGCGGCACATTAGGTTGGCTGGTGGGTATCGGCGCGCTGGCGATACCAGGTCTGGGTCCCTTTATCGCCGCTGGTCCTCTGATGGCCGCTCTGGCGGGGGTGGGCGCGGGCGGTGTAGCCGGTGGGATAGCGGGCGTCCTGGTTGGCATGGGGATTCCCAAGCACGAGGCCAAGCGCTATGAGGTCCGGATCAAAGAAGGCGGCATCCTCCTGTCCGTGCATTCGGACAATACGAAGTGGACGAAGCGCGCCAGGGACATCCTGGAGCGGACGGGAGCGCAGGATATCTCGGTAACCGGAGAGGGCGGCGCTGATTACGTCAGAGGTGAAAAACCTCTCGCCCGCACGGCTGCCGGTGGTGAAGGGACATAAGTATCCGGCAAAGGTGCCTGGGCCTGGAGATCGTGGTGAATTGCAGTTGCTTTAAATCTTATGAGTGAGGTGAAACATGGAACTCCTATTGATTGTTGTTGTGCTACTCCTCTTGTTCGGTGGTGGAGGCTGGGGATATTCCCGTTGGCGCAGGTAGCGCTCAGCGTATGTATGAACACATTTGAAGGAAAGTGCGGAAAAGCGCGGCCGGGAAACTTCAAGGGAAACTCGGCCAGGTGGAGAAAGCCCTCGGATATTAGCCATGCCGGCACCGTTCGGCAGCCCCCGCTCATTAGTTTCTCCTTATCAACTGGCCTGAGCAATATTGACCAGACAAGTGAGCAGTAGGGGACTGACGCGCGATCATCCCCAAGGTATAAAGAGTGTGAGGCGAACTGTCGGCTCGCTGTCCGGCAGTCCCTGAAGGTACGCCAGACGGAAGCCGAGGATGTGAGTAGAAAGAAGGAGAGTCAAATGAAAAGACTCATGTTTGTTTTTCTGTTGCTGGCCATCTGTGTGCCGGCTTTCGCGGGCGAGACCCAACTGCAAAAGGCCACCAGCGTTCTCAATGAGGTCATGGGAACTCCCGACCAGGGCATTCCTGATGAGTTACTGGAGAACGCCGTGTGCGTGGGCATCATTCCTTCGCAGCTGAAGTTCGCCTTCGGATTCGGAGGCCATTACGGACGCGGTGTGTTGGTGTGCCGCCGGGGCGGCAACGGTGTGTGGGGCGCGCCCTCGATGTTCACGGTGGGTGGCGGGAGCTTTGGATTTCAGATCGGCGGGAAATCCACCGACGTTGTTTTCCTGGTGATGAACGCTGAAGGCATGAAGAAACTGGTTCAGGACAGCGTCAAGCTGGGAGCAGAATTATCCGCAGCCGCCGGGCCGGTGGGCCGTTCCGCGGAGGGCGCGACGGACGCTCAGCTTCACGCCCAAATCCTCAGCTACTCACGCACCCGCGGTCTGTTCGCCGGGGCATCGCTCAGCGGGGCCGTGGTGAAGCAAGATCGGGACGACAACGAGAAGCTCTACGGGCGCAAGGTCACGGCTAAAGAAATTCTGATCGACGGCACCGTGCGCACTCCTCAGGTAGCTCTGGCCTTGAATAGCGCGCTGACGAAATACTCCCCCAAGGGAGGGGAATCGTTCAAGTAGCCGAAATTGGGGGTTTTCCCCAAAGCAGCCCGGGCCCCGGCAGGCCAGTCCGGTTGCCTGTCGGGGCGATTATTGGGGTCGCAAGCCTGGCGTTCTCGCCTCAAAGGCTGTCCCACGGGGACAGGTTGAAGGAGGGCAAGTGAGACCTGACTATGATTTATCCGGCCTTGAGGCATCGAAGGCTGACCTGTGGCTTTTCCTCAACGCCGATGCTATCCGTGATGAGATTGTTACCCATCAAGCGAAGCGCCAGGGATTCACTTTGTTCGG
>JBAUWE010000469.1:0-12202 GCA_049583595.1 Terriglobia bacterium | reverse complement strand
ATGCTTACCCGGTGAACGGGAATCGGGTTATTCAATGCAACATCCGTGACATCACCAGCCGCAAGCACGCCGAGGAAGCACGGGGTTTGTTGGTGGCCATTGTGGAATCCTCCGGTGACGCCATCATCGGACAGAAGCTGGACGGCACGATCCTCAGTTGGAATAAGGGCGCGGAAACGATGTATGGCTACACGGAGGAGGAGGCAAAGGGGCGCGACATGTCCCTGATCGTGCCGGAGGACCGGACCGATGAAAAGAGGGAAATTCACACCCGGGTGGAAAAGGGAGAGCCGGTTCCTCCCTTTGAAACCGTTCGCAAGAGGAAAGATGGGACGTTGATGGATGTGTCCGTCAAGGTATCGCCCATCCTGGATTCCTCCACCCAGGTCACCGGCGTTTCGGTCATCGGGCGGGACATCAGCGCCCTGAAGCAGGCCGAGAGAGCGCGCGCCCGGCTGGCCCTGGCCGTGGAACATACCGCCGAAAGTGTGGTGATCACGGAAACGGACGGGACGATCACCTATGTGAATCCTGCTTTCGAAGAGATTACGGGCTATCGCCGCGAGGAAGTGATGGGACAGAATCCACGGCTGTTGAAGAGCGGCAGACAGGGTCCGGAGGTTTACCAGGCGATGTGGGCCACTCTCGATCGGGGGCAGGCCTGGACGGGCACGCTGACCAACAGAAGGAGGGACGGAAGCCACTACGAGGCTGAAGCCGTGATTTCTCCCGTGCGGAATGAAATGGGGCAGGTCATCAACTACGTTGCGGTGGAACGCGATGTGACGCGTGAGAAGCACCTGGAAGAGCAGCTTCGGCAGGCGCAGAAGATGGAGGCCATTGGGCAACTGGCCGGCGGAATCGCGCACGACTTCAATAACCTTCTGACCATCATCACGGGGTACGGCCAGTTGCTGTTGGAAGATATGGAGCCGGATGATCCCTGCAGATTGAAGATGATTGAAATCAATAAAGCGGCCAACCGGGCCGTTGTCCTGACCCGGCAACTCCTGGCCTTCGGACGCCGGCAGATGCTGGTTTTCGAGGTCCTCGATTTGAATGATGTGGTCAGCAACATGGAGCAGATGTTGCATCGCCTGATCAGTGAAGATATTGAACTCGTGATTGTTCAAGGGGAATCGCTGGGGCGCGCGAGGACGGACCGGGGACAGATTGAACAGGTTATTATGAACCTGGCCTTGAATGCGCGCGACGCCATGCCGAGGGGAGGCAAGCTCACCATTGCAACTTCGAATGTGGAGCTTGCCGGGGAGCATGCTTTGATCCATCCTGAGGTGATGCCGGGCTCATACGTAGCCCTGACAGTCAGCGACAACGGGTGCGGAATCAGCAAGGAGGCGCAGAGCCGCATTTTTGAGCCGTTTTTCACCACCAAGGAAAAGGGGAAGGGAACGGGCCTGGGCCTTTCAACCGTCTACGGGATCGTCCGGCAAAGCGAAGGCTACATTTTCGTCTCCAGTGAGCTGGGGCAGGGCGCAGGGTTCAGGATCTATCTGCCCCGGGTCAAGGAGCAGTCCGACATGCCGTTCCCGCCGGAAAAAGGCGACGGAGCATCGCCCCGGGGCTCTGAAACCATCCTGCTGGTGGAAGACGAAGAAGCCGTCCGGTTGCTGGTGAAAAATATTCTGGAAGGATTGGGGTACAAGATTCTGGTGGCGACGTGCGGCGACGAAGCCCTTGCCCTCTGCAAGCAACACCCGGCCCCGATCCCGTTGCTGTTGACCGATCTGGTGATGCCGGGAATGAGCGGGCGGGCATTGGCCGACCGCCTGAAGCTCTTATACCCCGACATGAAGATGCTCTATATGTCGGGATACACGGATGACTCCATCCTGCACCGTGGCACCCTGGGAGTGGCAGAGGCTTTTATTGGGAAACCTTTCACGCCGCAAGCCATCGCGCGCAAGGTTCGTGGCGTTCTGGATGCCGGCAACAGCCAGGGAAAGTGACGCGCTTTGACGCAGCCTCGTTTCAAATCTTGAACCCTAGGCAGGCACATCCCGAAGGCGCCCGCCGCTGGTTACCGCCTGCAAATCGAATGTCAGCAAAGGCCTGGACCGAGGGCGCGCAGCCATACCCGCCTGTTTCTCACACAATCGAAGGTTGATTCGAGCCCGGGGGCCTGTGGGATTTCACAATTCGCTGAAGTCAATCATCTTTGGCGTGAGGCGGAAGCCTCGTGCCGTCCCGGCGATGTAAACGATGCCGACGGCAAACCAGAGGCCTCCCACCGTTTTGGCGAGCGTGTTGAGGTTCCACCCGATGAGGGCGCAGAAGGCGAATCCGGCGAGTGGGAAGCGGCAGAGAAAAATTTTGGCCAATCGCCCATCCCTCGGAATAAATTGTCCCAGCTCCTGGCGGAATTACTGGATGCGAACGCCGTTATAGTGTGCGAAAATACCACCGCCCTATACAAGCCGTTTGCATTTGGCCTCCGCGATGAGGAACAGATGTTGATCGGCACGGCTGGAGCCAGCCTCGGATGGGGTGTGGGTGCGGCAACTGGTGCGAAACTGGGAGCTCCGGACCGTCATCCGCAACAACTCCAACCGGCGCTCGACCGCAGGAGGGTCATGACGGGTGAAGGGAAGCTTTACCTAATCGAAGTTGCTACAGCACGCTGTGGTCCCGGGGCCGAATCTGCCTGGCACAGGAAGGTGGAGCGGCGGAACCTGGCGCCGGAAAAACAAGCTGATGACAGGAGGTCGCATGAGCAGCGCTGAAAAAGCTGAAAAGCGGGACCCTATCCAGACGGTGGCCAAAGCAGGCTCAGGGCTGGCTATTCCCGCCGGGATTACGTTTATTACACGGCCGGACAGAGTTTTCGGGGCCAATGATCGTGTGCGGGTTGGCGTGTGCGGCATCCGCGGCCAGGGGTTCGAGCACGTCAAGGAGTACTCGAGCATGGAGCATGCCGAAGTCGCCGCGGTCTGCGACGTGGATGAAAACATCATGGCCGGCCGCCTGCGAGACATGGATGAAATGGCTCTGCCGCAGCCCAGGACCTTTATCGATGCGCGAAAGATGATGGAAGACAAATCCATCGACGCGATTTCCATCGCCGCGCCCAACCACTGGCACTCCCTGCTGGCGATCTGGGGATGCCAGGCCGGCAAGGATGTTTATGTGGAAAAGCCGTGCTCGCACAACTGGTGGGACGGCCACCAACTGGTCAAGGCCGCACAGAAGTACAACCGGATTGTCCAGCACGGGACCAATTCGCGTTCGGATGAGGCCATCATTGAAGAAGTTAAACAGCTCCGCGACGGGCTAATCGGCGAAGTTTATCTGGCGAGGGGACTGTGTTTCAACCATCGCGACACCATAGGCCACACGCCTGTTGAGCCGGTCCCTGCCGGTGTCCACTATGATTTGTGGACGGGCCCGGCGCCGCTGCATGATTTTACGCGCAACCGCTTCCATTACAACTGGCACTGGTTCTGGAATTACGGCAACGGCGACATCGGCAACCAGGGTATCCACCAGATGGACGTCGCCCGCTGGGGCCTGGGGGTGGGATTTCCAAACAAAGTGTCGGCCATCGGCGGGCATTTCATGTTCCATGACGACCAGCAGACCCCCAACACCCTGAATTCAGTTTTTGAATTCGAGATGCCGGACGGGAAGCGCAAAATGCTGGAATTTGAAGTGCGCCACTGGATGACCAACCACGAAGCATCCATCGGCACACGCGGGTTTGGCGTTTCAATCCCCGGCTTCCTTGGCCCTCCAAGAAAGACACCACGCCGGCGGAGTGGCCCCTTCGGTACCGTGGGCAACATCTTTTACGGCTCCAAGGGTTACACGGCCTCGGACAATGAAGGTTCTGCGTCTTACCGATCCTGGCTGGGTCCGGCGCACCAACGCGGCCCCAGCGCCATTCGCGGCGGGAACAACTGGGCCAATTTCATTGATTGCGTGCGCAGCCGCAAGAAGGAAGACCTGAATGCGCCGATTGAAGAGGGACACATTTCCTGCACGCTGGTCCACCTGGCGAACGCTTCCTACCGCCTGGGTCGTACTTTGAACTTTGACCCCGTGAAGCAGGAAGTTATCGGTGACGAAGAGGCGAACCGTATACTGCGCGGACACTATCGGGAACCCTTTGTGGTGCGCGAGGAGGTGTAGCAAAGCAGGAACGCCAACCTCCCATGTTGTGCCAGCCTAGTGGACCTGGGGGAACTGCCCGTTACGATTCGCTGAAGTCGATCATCTTTGGCGTGAGGCGGAAGCCCCGGGTGGTCACGGCGATGTAGGTGATGCCGATGGCAAACCAGATGCCTCCCACCGTTTTGGCGAGAGGGTTGAGGTTCCACCAGATGAGTGCGCAGAAGGCGAATCCTGCCAGCGGCAGAAGGGCGTCTCCCAGCAGGCGTCTCTTACGCTTCGTGCGCATTACAATGCAGAAATGCCAGAAGGTGGAGAGGTTGACGCCCATAAAAGCAAGGAAGGCGCCGAAATTCAGCAGTTCGGCGGCGTGCTCATAGGCGTTGCCGACATAATTGAGCACCACAGCGCCCACAAATGTCACGAGTCCGATGAGCAGAATGTTGTAAGTGGGCGTGCTGGTGTTGGGATGCAGGTGGGCAAAAACCTTTCGGGGCAGCACTCCATCGCGCCCCATGCCGAATAGCAGTCGGGCCGCTCCCAGGCCCCCCGTCAGGCCGCTGCCGAGCGAGGCCAGGACCAGAATCGCGCCCATGGCCTGGAACAGCGGCATGCCGCCCACGCGGTGGCAAACGTCCATAAAAGCAGTTTCCAGGTTGGGGAACGTGTGCCAGTTGGGCCACACCATCTGCCCGAGATAGACTTCCAGGCCGGCGAAGATTCCCGTCAAAAAGCAGACCAGCACCGTGGCCAGAAGAACATTGCGCTTGGGATTTTCAACGTCCTCAGAGAGCGTGGTGATGCCGTCAAAGCCGATGTAAGTGAGCGCTGCGAAAGACGTCGCCATCCAGATCTTATGGCCGTTGAACGTCTGCGGGTCATAAAACGGCTTGATTGAAAAAAGGCCGCCCCAGCTACCGGCGTGAAAAAGATATTGCACGGCAAGAAAGAGAAAAAGGGCAATCACGGCGCACATTGAGATCAAAAGGATTTTGTTCGCCCGGGCTGACGTCTTGATGCCCCGCAGGTTGAGCGCCGTCATAAAGGCTACGACAAGCAGTGCGGCGGCGGCGTAGGGCAGATTCGGAAGATAGCGGCTGTGGATGGCCACGGCAATCCAGATGGTGTTCAGCAAGGGGATCAGGATGTAGTCGAGCAGCATGGCCCATCCGACCAGAAACCCGAGATGCGGGCTCATGGCTTTGCCAACATAGGTGTAGGCCGATCCCGCCGACGGATAGACGGCCGCCATGCGCCCGTAGCTGAACGCAGTGATCATCATGGCAAACATGGCGATCAAAATGGTAGTGACGGTGTGGCCGTTGGAGAGTTTCTGGGCTATTCCGAACAGCGGAATGGGCGCGGTGGGCTGGATGAGCACCAGACCGTAGAAGACCAGGTCCCAGAGAGTCAGAACCCTTCGCAACCGCAACTGGCCGGCATCTGTTGGCGTAGCGCTATTCGGCATAACACTATCGGAAACGACGAACTCAGATGGCTGCGCCCGGTGTAACGGCCGGGCCACGTTGGAATCGTTCGATTAGTGAGGATAGCGACCGATGCACGGAAAGTAAAGGGCAAGCCGTGGCGGTGCCATTCATTGTCTTGATAAGGAATATGCCGGTTGACACCCTGACGGAGGAGGAATATAAACTCTGCTGAAACCTGCCCACAGAGGACTTGGATAAGGAGGCAAGGATGCGCTACCTTTATTCCGTTTGCACCTGGTGTTGCGTTTTTATTCTTCTGGTGGTGTACGCCCCGGCATCCTACGGAGCGCCGGAAGGGGAACTCTCCGTGGGCGCCGCGCGAGTGGACGTTACCCCTCCTGCCGACGCCGCGTTGCCCATGAGCGGGTATGACAGCCGCAAGAAGGGTTTTGATAAAATCCACGACCCCATTTACGCACGCGCCATTGTGCTGAGCGACGGAACGCATGAAGCCGCCATCCTGGCCTGGGAATTGATTGGAATGCCCGAAGGCGTGTGGCAGGAGCTGTCACAACGGATCAGCAAAGAGCTTGGCATTCCCGCCGATCATCTGATCCTGGCAGCCGAGCACGTCCACAGTGCTCCCACGGTCGCGGGTGCATACACCAAAGGCACGCCCGCGACGATTGCCTATACAAAGAAACTGGAGGATGCTGCTTTTGAAGCGGTGAAACAGGCCAAGGCGAACCTTCAGCCGGCGCGCTTCGGATTCGGAACAGGGAAGGCCTACGTGAATATCAACCGCCGGGAACGTTCCCCGGACGGTGAATGGAACCTTGGCTATAATTCCGCCGGGCCTTCCGACAAAACCCTGACAGTCCTCAAGTTTGAAACCCTCTCGGGCAAGCCCATTGCGTTTTTTATTAACTACGCTGTGCACGGCGTCGTGATGGGCCCCAACAATCTTCAAGTCAGCGGCGACCTTCCCGGCGCAACATCGAGGTTTGTTGAGCAATATTACCAGGGCGACATTCCCACGCGTTCGGACGGCGGATGGGACCTGCAGCTTAAGCCCCAGGAAAAAACTGATGGCGTTGTGGCGCTTTGGACCAGCGGCGCGGCGGGCGATCAAAACCCCATCGTGATGGACAGCGGCGAAGATTTCACCATGGTCAATGCCCTGGGAAGGATTCTGGGCGAAGAAACCGTTCGAGTGGCGAACGGCATTCAGAACCTTTCGTCCCAGGCAGACATCCGGGGCTCCCAGCAAGTCATCGATTGTCCCGGACGCAAGCTTGTGTCCGGACCTCATCCTCGCGGGGTGTTTAATTTTGAAGATGCAGCCCCCGTCAACATTCGCCTCAGCCTGCTGATGCTCAACCACATTGCCTTGACCGGCGTTTCCGGTGAGGTGCTGACTCCTATTTACCTGCATTTGGAGAAGGAGTCGCCTTTCCGCCACACGGTGATGGTGACGCACGCGAATGGATTGAGCGGCTATATCCCGAATGACGCTGCATACAATCAGCCCAGCTACGAAATTACGACCACGCACCTGAAGCCCGGCTGCGCGGAAGGCGGCATTGTCAACGGCCTCGTGGATATGATGAACCAGCATTGATGACGTATCGAGTTTGGGCTGACTGTCAATAAGGAGGGATTTCATGCAAGACACATCTGTTCAGAATACTGTGGGGAGCCGCGACTGCAAACGTCACCCGAGGCAGCTTCTAACATTGCTGGGTCTGCTGGTGGTCCTCCTGGGGCTGGCTCTGCCTGTCGGAATGCAGATCGAAGCCCAGTCGTCCGCCGGGGTCCCGATCTATCTGGATGCCAAGCAGCCCATCGAGCGGCGGGTGGATGACCTGATGAGCCGCATGACGCTGAAGGAAAAGGTCGGCCAGCTCAATCTGCCTTGCGTGTACGTCAACCAGCTTGGCAAGACCATCCCCGAAAAGATGATCGCGTGCAGAAGATTTGCGGCCGGGACTTATACCAACGAGATCGGCCCCGGCTGCGGCTTCTTCACGCTGGCTGACACCATCCTGCATCAAGGTGTCAAGCAGCAGGTGGAGTACTTTAACGAGTTGCAGAAGATTGCGCTGACCCAGACGCGCCTGAAGATCCCGCTGCTCGAAGACGAAGAAGGGACTCATGGCGGGATGTTTTCCGGGGCAACGGTTTTTCCGGAAGGGCTTGCGATTGGCAGCACGTTTGATATGCCGCTGGTGAAGTCCATCTACGCCGCCGCCGCGCAGGAGTCGAGGGCGGTGGGAATCCACGTCCTGTCCACGCTGGTGGTGGAGCTTGACCGCGATCCGAGGATGGGGCGCAACGAGGAAGCGTACACCGAAGATCCCTATCTTTATTCGCGCATTGCCGAAAACATTGTGCGTGGCACGCAAGGCTCGAATATCGATGCGCCTGACAAGACCATCGCATTGATGACCGATTTCCCCACCCAGAGCGAGCCGGCGAGCGGCCTCGAACGCGGAGCCATCGAACTTTCTGAGCGGGCACTGCGCGAGAACTATCTGCCGCCCTGGATTGCCGCGTTCCGGGCGGGGGCTCTGGGCGTGATGGCGGGATATCCCGAGATTGAAGACGAGCCGGAACACTCTTCCGTGAAGTGGAACGACACCATCCTCCGCCACGAACTCGGGTTCAAGGGAATCGAGGTGAGTGAGGGCGGCGGCTTCGGAACGCTGATCTATGAGCATATCGTTCCCACCCAGAAGGAAGCGGGCGCGCTGGCCCTGAGGGCCGGGGTGGACGTGAATATTACTTATGAACCTGCCTACATGGGTCCGCTGATTGAAAACGTCAAAGAGGGGAAAGTCCCCATGTGGCTGATCGACCGGGCGGTGCGGCGGGTGCTGGAAGTGAAGTTCCGCCTGGGGCTCTTCGAGCACCCCTACGCGGACCTGGCGCGGGCTGAGCGCGTCATGCACTCAAAAGAGCATCAGCAACTGGCGCTGCGGGCCGCCCGAGAGGGCATCGTGCTGCTGAAAAACCAAAAAAACCTGCTGCCGCTAAAGAAAGATCTGAAGACCATCGCCGTGATCGGGCCCAACGCGGATGATGTCTCCAACATGGTTGGTGACTATGCGCCCGAGGTGATCCTCCAGCCTATGTCTTCGATCCTGGCTGCGATTAAAGCGAAGGTCTCGCCGGCTACGCAGGTGCTTTACGCTAAAGGATGCGCCGTCAACGACCAGGACAAGAGCGGCATTCCGGCGGCCGTTGAGGCGGCCAAAAAGGCCGGCGTGGCGATTGTGGTGGTGGGCGAGCAGGCCCGGAGAGGAGGTGAACACAATGGGCCGGCGCCGACCGACGGCGAAGGTTACGACGTGGCCAGCCTGGACCTGACCGGCGTGCAGGAGGACCTCATTAAAGCAGTCGCTGCGACAGGCACGCCGACGGTGCTGGTGATGATCAACGGCCGGCCCCTTTCCGTGCGATGGGAGGCGGAGCACCTTCCTGCCATTGTAGAAGCCTGGAACCCGGGTGAAGCGGGAGGCGAGGCGGTAGCCGATGTGCTGTTGGGTGACTATAACCCCAGTGGTCGCCTGGCCATCACTATCCCCCGCAGTGTGGGACAGTTGCCGGTCTATTACAACTACAAGCCCTCGAAGTCTTATTGGATGCACAGAGGCTGGGCCCGCCATCGAGCAGGGTATGTCAATTTGCCTGCCACGCCTCTTTATCCCTTTGGATATGGGTTGAGCTATACCGAGTTTCAATACAGCAACCTTCGCATTGACCCGCCGCAGATCTTCAACCAGGGCGAGACGCATGTGAAAGTTGATGTGGAGAATACCGGGAAGCAAGCGGGGGTGGAAACGGCGCAACTTTATCTGCATGAACGGTACGCTCCGGTGGCGACGCCCGTGAAGCAGCTTCGCGGGTTTGAGCGCGTGGCGCTGGAACCGGGACAGAAGAAGACCGTGACCTTCACGCTGGGGCCGGAAGACCTGCAGTTGCTGGACCGCGACAATCACTGGGTGGTGGTGCCGGGAACGTTTGACATCATGATCGGCAAATCTTCAGCAGATATCGCCCTGAAAGGAGCGCTGGAAGTGAAGAGTTCCGGTCTGGTGTCGGGGTATGAATAGACAACAGGAACCAGGACAAGGGTGGCCGCTAAAGCAGGAACGTGAGAGGAGCAAGGCAACAATGGGTGGGCAACCATCTTGCTTGGTTCGCCGGAATTTCGCTTTGTTGGCCCTCACAGTGCTGCTGTTCTGCCTGCCCGGAAACGCTGCCGTTATGAAGGCTGGCGTGGCCAAAGTGGACATCACTCCGCCTGTGGGCGTGCAGATGTGGGGTTACTTCAATCGATTGAAGGGCGCCGAGGGCGCCCTCGATCCGCTTGACGCCCGGGTCCTGGTGTTGGAGGCTGGCGACCAGCGCCTGGCGTACGTCGATCTTGACCTCGGACGCGCATTTGGCCCCGCGTCGATTGAGCGCCTGCGGCAGGCTGCAAAACAAACCAGCGGCATCAACTGCCTGATTGTCCAGGCCACTCACACGCATGCCGGCCCGGTGGTGATGGATGTTTACACCTCAGGAACGCCCGCCTGGGAGACCGCAGCCCTCAGTAAAATCGAGCAGGCCATCCGAGACGCCCATGACCACGCCGTGCCGGTTCGGCTGGGAACAGGTTACGGAAAAGCTTACATCGGCTACAACCGTCGCCGGCTGAATCCCGACGGCACCGTGACCATGGTCTGGAACAACTCGGCACGGGTAGCCACATGGCCGGTGGACCCCACCGTCTCAGTCCTGCGCATCGACCGGATGGATGGGGAGCCGCTGGCTATCCTGGTGAACTATGCCTGCCACCCGGTCACCTTCGGCTCGGACAACATGCGATTTTCAGCCGATTTCCCTGGTGTGATGTGCAAAGTGGTGGAGAAGGCTTTTGGCGACAAACCTCTGGCCTTTTTCATGCAGGGCGCTGCGGGAGACATCAACGTTTACGACGCCGGAACGCCCGTGACCGAAGACGTGATCGGAAGGCGTGACTGGGCGGGAGAAACGCTTGGCAAAGCCGCGGCGGACGTGGCGATGAAGATCCGGACCGCGGCGGACGCGGACGCCAGCATCGACTTTGCGGAAGACCCTCTGCCAATCCATTTGCGATGGGACATGGGAAAATTCCGGGAGGAGATGCTGCATGAAGTCAGCCCGGAAGCCTTCCGGGTTTACGCGCCACCCATCCAGAAAACGATGTACCTGCCGGTTACCACGGTGCTGATTGACCGGAAAATTGCGATGATGGGCCTGCCCGGCGAGCCGTTCGTGGAATTCCAGATGAATTGGCGGCAGCGGTGCGGGTTGCACGACTGCTTTTTCCTGGGATATGCCAACGGGTACGCCGGGTACATCCCGACCATACAGGCAGCCACAGAAGGAGGTTACGGCGCCACCAGCGCGACCACCTGGGTGCAGGTTGGGGCCGGGGAACGCATGGTGGACCACGCCGTTGTCGCACTCTATAAGATGCTCGGGTTGCTGAAAGATGCGCCCGCGGCTGACTGGAAGTGAAACTTTCGCCCGGAGTTTTCCCGGGCATATGATGTTGCTAAAGGGGAAATGATGCCAGAAACAAAAGACGACAAGAAGACTGCGCTTGAGGGCGGGAAGCCCGTTCGAACCGAACCCCTGCCGCTGGAGTTTCCAGGGGCGCACTATTACGACCAGGAGGAAGTGGACGCCGTCGTCCGCGTGCTGAAGAGCCGCTCGCCCTACCGCTACTACGGGCTGGACCACCAGCGCGAGGCGGAAACTTTTGAGAAGGAATTCGCCGCGTTTATGGGTGTTCCTTATGCCGTTGCGGTCAGCAGCGGTACCGGCGCGCTGCACGTGGCGTTGTCGGCGCTGGGCGTGGGGCCGGGGCAGGAGGTCATCATCCCCGCCTACATGTGGGTTTCAGTGATTGCCGCTGTGGTGAACCACGGCGCGATTCCTGTGCTGGCGGACATTGATGAAACCTTTGGGCTCAACCCCGCCGCCGTGGAAAAGCAGATCACTCCGCGCACGGCCGGCATCATTGTGGTCCACATGAGCGGTGCTCCGGTTGACGTGCAGGAAATCCAAAAGGTGGCCCGCGCACACAAGATTTTTCTGTTGGAGGACTGCGCCCAATGTTGCGGAGGCCGCGTGGGAGGCCAGGCTGTAGGGACGTTTGGCGACATGGGAATCTATAGTTTTCAGCTCAACAAGAACATGACCAGCGGGGAAGGCGGCTGCGTCGTGACGCGCGATGAAAAGCTCTACCAGCGGGCCGTGGCGGCGCAGGACCTGGGCTACGCGCGCGACGGCAAAGGCCGCCTGATTGAGGACGATCCCAACCTTCGCCTGTGGGGACGCGGCTACCGGATGGACGAAATGCGGGCGGCAGTTTTGCGCGTCCAGTTGCGAAAGCTTCCGCGCGTCATTGAGTCGATGCACAGAAGCAAGTACCGCATCCGTAAGGCGCTGGAAGCATTCCCCCAGGTTCGGTTGCGAAGGATTGTAGACCCGGCGGGAGACACCGGCTGCTTCCTGATCACAACCTATGCGGACGCTGCGACTGCGCGGGAGGTGTGCCGGGCCTTGCGTGCCGAAGGTATTGTCACCTATCCGCAGGGCATGTCCAA
>JBAUWE010000468.1:0-1663 GCA_049583595.1 Terriglobia bacterium | reverse complement strand
GTCTTTATCCAGTTCATGCTCAGCTGGATCATCCCCTTCGGCTTTGCCTCGTTTTACCCCACGACGCACTTTCTGGGGCGTACCAGCTTCAATACCTACTTTTACCTGGTTCCGGTGGTGGCGGTGTCATTCTTTGTGCTGGCGATTTTTGTCTGGAACCGCGGCGTGGAGAATTACAGCAGCACAGGGTCGTAATCCGTAGATTCGGCTGATTGGGTTAGCATACCAGTATGTCAAACCCGTGGCTTTCCGTGCCTCTCAGCGAATACGAGCAGCATATGAACTCGGAGGAAGTCCAGCAATTGGGGGCTCTCTCCGAATTGTTCGTGGAAGCGATAGAGCGTTGCCGCCCTTCGTCCATCGCAGTTCTGGGAATTGCCGGAGGCAACGGACTCGAACAAATCGACAGCAGCGTTACCAGGCGAATCGTTGGGCTGGATATGAACCCGCAATACATCGAAACCGTCAGGCAGCGCCATTCGCATCTGCCCGGTCTCGATCTCCGGTGTGTGAATCTTTCTGAGCAGCGCATTATGCTGGAGCCCGTTCAACTTGTCCATGCGGCGTTAATTTTTGAACACGCGGGAGTCGAGCGCTGTCTGGAAAACGCCATCGCCTTGACCGCTCCGGGAGGGAATTTGTCCGTCGTGCTCCAGTTGCCAGCGGAAAGCGGAAAAGCGGTTGGCACGAGCCGGTTTGCCTCCATCGAGAACCTGCACGCTCACTTTTCCTTTGTCCGCCCCGCTGCTCTGTGCGAATCGCTTGCCGGCCGTGGTTTTCGCCTGACTCACGAAACAACCCGAAATTTGCCTGGGGCCAAAGGCTTCTGGGCCGCGATTTTTTCTGCCCCCGAGGCGCACCCCCGGAAATGAAACTACGACCTTATTTTTGACCAGCTTGCGCGCTTCAGGTAAAATTGCATCTTTCTGAATTCGGCCAGGGAAAGCTCCTTATCATCTAATATGCTTCGATTCTACACGGCGGGTGAGTCGCACGGACAGGCGCTGGTGGCGACCCTGATGGGATTGCCGGCGCACGTGCCGGTGGACTTTGCCTACGTCAACCGCGAGCTGAAGCGGCGCATGGGCGGCTACGGGCGCGGCGGGCGGATGAAGATTGAGTCGGACACGGCGCAGTTCCTTTCCGGCGTCCGCCACGGTGAAACGATCGGTTCTCCCCTCGCCATTCTGATTGAAAATCGCGACTGGAAGAACTGGCAGGAATCGATGGCGGAGGAAGACCTGCCGGAGACCCGCGAACAGAATAAGGCGGTGAAGTCGCCGCGTCCGGGACACGCCGACCTGGCGGGAAGCCTGAAGTGGGATTTCCCCGACGCGCGCTATGTGCTGGAACGAGCCAGCGCCCGCGAGACGGCCGCCCGCGTTGCCGTGGGGGCGCTGGCCAAGCTGTTCCTGCTGCAGTTCGGCATCCGGATCGCCAGCCACACCGTGGCGCTGGGCAGCGTGGCGCTGCCGGATGACGATGTTCCGTTCGAGAAGATTCTTGCCCTGCGCGATATCCAGGACATCCTGCTGAGCTGCGTGGATGCGGAAGTTGAAGCGCGCATGAAGGCCGAGGTGGACAAGGCCACCGAGGAACGCGACACGGTGGGCGGCACGTTTGAAGTGGTGGCCATGGGCGTTCCGGTGGGGCTGGGCTCCTC
>JBAUWE010000467.1:0-2480 GCA_049583595.1 Terriglobia bacterium | reverse complement strand
CGAAGTGGAAAATAGCGACTGGGACAAATGTTTACTCTAACCTTGCCGAAGAGCCGAAGTCAACGTTGGAGCCGCTTTGCGGGGTATACTGGAGCGAGAGAGACTCAGCCGCCAACGGTGATGATGGGCGGGCCCCCCTGCGTGCTATTGCGGGGGCTATTCATTACGCCTGAGGGCTGATTTCCTGGCGGCATCACGAAAATGGCTGAATTTTTCGTCAGAAAGCCTTATATTTACCAGTTTGGTTTGACCTTAATGCGGAGGATATCGCTATGGCGGATGTTGTAACTTTTGGCGAGGCCATGATTCGGCTTGCGCCTCCACACTTCCAGCGGCTGGAGCAGACAAATTCTTTTGACGTCCAGGTTGGCGGAGGTGAACTGAATGTGGCTGTCGGCGTCAGCCGGCTGGGGCTTACGAGCAGCTGGGTTTCCCGCCTTCCTAAAAATGCCCTGGCGCGCCTGATGGAAAATCGGGTGCGGCAGGCCGGAGTTGACACTTCGCAGATTATATGGTCGGAAGGTGGAAGGCTTGGCCTCTATTTTGTGGAATTTGGTGCGGCCCCCAGGCCGAGTTCCGTTCTCTATGACCGCGCGTATTCGGCCATCTCCACCATCAAACCCGGTGAGGTGGACTGGAAGAAAGTTTTTGAGGGAGCCAAGTGGTTCCACACCAGCGGCATCACTCCCGCGCTGAGCGATTCGGCGGCCGCCGTCACGCGCGAAGCTCTGGAGGCGGCAAAGCGCGCCGGCGTAACGGTCAGCTACGACCTGAACTACCGCGGAAAGCTCTGGTCGCCGGACAAAGCACAGACAGTGCAGGAGCCGTTGATGGAATTCGTCGATGTCCTGATCACCACGGAAGAAGATACGAGCGTGGTTTTCAAGATCAAGGCCTCGGGATCGACGGACGATGAGGGATTCAAAGAGATCACCGCCGAGAGCTACAAGGAAGTGGCCCAGCGCCTGCAAGAGAAATTCAAATTCAAAGCCGTGGCCATCACCCTGCGCGAAAACCCCCTGGTGTGGCGAAACACCTGGTCGGCCATTGCCTATGCCGACGGCAAGTTTTATGACGATATCAAGTATGACCTGGAGATTGTGGACCGTGTGGGCGGCGGTGATTCCTTCAGCGCTGGGTTCATATACGGCTACCTGGCAAAGAACACCTATGATGCCGCCGTGCGTTATGGGAACGCCTTCAGTTCGCTGAAGCAGACCATCCCAGGCGACTTTAACTGGGCGACTCTGGAGGAAGTGGAAAAGCTGTTGAAAGGTGCAAGTCTGCGCGTGGCCCGTTAGGCCTGAACGTGTCGAGTGAAGGCCTGCCGGTTCCACGGAACGGCAGTCCCTCCCGGCCATCCAGCCCTTGAAGGCTATCCCGCGTTGTCATCTCGAACGAAAGGATTCAGCCATGTCGTGGTCGAGAGAAAAAGTTTTAAGCCGGCTTCGGGAAGTGGGAGTTGTTCCCATCGTCCGTGTGTCGAATGCGGAAGATGCCTTCAAGGCGGTGGAAGCGGTTGTCGCCGGAGGTGTCCCGGTTGTGGAAATCACCATGGGCGTGCCGAACGCTCTGCGCGTGATGGAACGCGTGGTGGAACAATTTGGCGAGGGCGTGCTGCTGGGAGCGGGGACGGTGCTGGATACGGAAACGTGCCGCGCGGCTTTGCTGGCGGGAGCGGAGTTTATTGTGACTCCTTCTCTCGACGTCAAGGTCATCGAGACCTCGCGGCGCTACAGCAAAGCCTGCATTCCCGGCGCCCTGACTCCGACGGAGATTGTGACGGCCTGGCAGGCAGGGGCGGACCTGGTGAAAGTTTTCCCGTGCGCTGCAGTCGGTGGGCCGAAATATCTCAGGTCAATCCGAGGTCCGCTGCCGCAGGTTGATATTGTACCGACCGGCGGGGTTACTCTTGAAACGACGCCCGATTACATCCGGGCGGGGGCGGCAGCGGTGGCCGCCGGCGGGGAACTCGTTTCAAGCAAGGCGCTCCGGGAGGGCAAGACGGAAGTCATCACCGCCAACGCCCGCAAATTTCTGGAAGCCGTCCGCTCTGCCAGAGCAGAACTGAAAAAGTAATCCGGCTGAGATTCCAGAGTGGCAGGTTCATCGAAGCGGACCAGGCAAAAATGGAGCCGCAGGCGTGGTCAGGCGTGGCTCAGCGAGTGCAGGAAGAGCGTCATATAGCGCTCTAATGCGCTGGTAATCAGCAGTTGCTCGCGTACGTGCTCGTGGCCCAGCTGGCCCAGACGCGACGCGAACGAAGGGTTGGAAAGCAGGTAACGAAGTTGGTAGGCCGTACCCTCCACTGAATGCACCAGCATCCCCGTCTGTTTGTGAATGACCTGAATGGGAATCCCGCCCACGGCGGAGGCAACCACCGGTTTCTTCTTCCACAGGGCTTCCGCCACCGTCAGGCCAAAACCTTCTCGGAGACTTTTCTGAATGACGATGGTCGAAGCCCGTTGCAGAGCGTTGAT
>JBAUWE010000466.1:0-3195 GCA_049583595.1 Terriglobia bacterium | reverse complement strand
CGGCCGAGATGGCCGACGGCGATGTTTATGAAACCATCGACATGCTGACCCGGCGGAAGAGCATCGGCTACGTTCACTTTCGCAACGTGCGCGGCAAGGTGCCCAACTACCACGAAGTTTTTCTCGATGAGGGCGACGTGGATTTTGTGCGCGCCATGCGAATCTATCTCAAAAACGGCTACGACGGCGTCATGGTTCCCGACCACACGCCGCAGATGGCCTGCGACGCTCCGTGGCACGCCGGCATGGCCTATGCGCTGGGGTATATGCGCGCGCTGATCCAGGCGCTGCAAGCGGAAAAAAGCCAGCCTTAGCTCACATTCCATCGCACACATCCCAAAAGTCGCGGCGTTCGCGCTCCACGCGATTCTCTGTGGCATGGGCGTCTCGCCCATGAACACGGCCGGGACGGCCATGCCACGTTTGCTTGCAGCTCTGCCGCCGATCTTTGCGCCTTGGCGTCTTTGCGTGAGCTGCTCTTGTTGTTTTACGGATACATACGGCTCCGCCGCGCTGTGCACCCTGTGTGAAACTTTCCCGGCCTGAAGAACCCGCCCTACAACGGGTCGATGCTGCCGACGGGGAAGAGGAATTGGATCGACTCGCCTCAGCTTGTGCTCACCTGCGTAGAATAAGGCGCCTAATCTACGCATATCATGCGTATATTAAGTGTTGCCATGCGTAGAATAGGTGCTATAATCTACGCATGAGGTGCGTAGAATGAGCGCATATATCTATCAATCGCCTGATTGGCCGCGATTCCATTGGAATGAAGAAACGCTTGCCGCGCTTCTTGCGACTGTCCGCCACAAGCAGGGGCGTCTTTTGGGGCGCATGGAAGCACTGGGCTTTCCCCTGCGGAAAGAAGCGGAACTTGAAACCTTGACGCTTGATGTTCTGAAGTCGAGTGAAATCGAAGGAGAAAAGCTGAATGCCCAACAGGTGCGGTCTTCGGTCGCGCGCCGCCTGGGCGTGGAGATTGCGGGAGCGGCCCAGGCAGACCGTCACGTCGAAGGCGTTGTCGAGATGATGCTCGACGCCACACAGAACTTCGACCAGCCCCTCAGCAATGAGCGTCTTTTCGCCTGGCACGCGGCGATGTTTCCGACGGGCCGCAGCGGCATGCGCAAGATCACGGTCGGGGCCTGGCGCAATGATGCGGACGGACCTATGCAGGTGGTTTCCGGGCCGGTGGGCAAAGAGAAGGTTCATTATCAGGCTCCGGCCGCTGCTCTCCTTAATGGTGAAATGTCCAGATTGATCGACTGGACCAGCAATCCCTGCAGCACGGACCCGGTTCTGAGGTCTGCGGTGGCGCATTTATGGTTTGTGACCATCCACCCTTTCGACGACGGAAACGGTCGCATTGCGCGCGCTATTGCCGACTGGTTTCTGGCGAGATCAGAGAACAGCCCGCAGCGGTTCTACAGCATGTCGGCGCAAATCATGCGAGAACGGAAAGCTTATTACGAGATCCTTGAAAAGACACAGAAGGGAACGCTCGACATTACACCCTGGATGGAATGGTTCCTGGCCTGTCTTGGCCGCGCGATTGATGGAACTGAATCCACCCTTGCTGCGGTTCTGCGCAAGACGCGGTTCTGGGCGAAGCACGCGGGCACAGCCTTCAACGGACGGCAGCGTCTGATCTTGAATAAATTGCTGGATGGATTTGAGGGTAAGCTGACCACCACGAAGTGGGCGAAGATCGGAAAGTGCTCACACGACACGGCCCTCCGCGATATTCAGCGCCTCATCGCCATGGGCGTTCTCGTCAGGGACGCCGGCGGCGGCAGGAGCACGAGTTACTCGCTGAAGGAATTTGCGAGTTGATGCGGTGGATCGTCCCGTCCGTGGGTCTCGCCACGCGCTTAACACTTCATCCTGAGCCCGTTCGCCCTCCATTTGCGAACGGCCCTGAGCGAAGTCGAAGGGGCTCAGGATAAACTCCGCGAAGGACCTCTGTATTTTCCTTCACCCCAATACGGGGATGCTTCGCTGCGCTCAGCATGACCGAGGGCCTCTTTCAGTAAGCTGTTTGGGCCTGGCGTGCGTAGCGACTGCGGGTTGCCGCCGCACGAACATTTCTTTCGATTTTTCACAAGCATCTTTTGTGTTGGGCGAATTTGAGCAATACTCTATGTCCGGCTGCTTGCCGGTTGAACGGAGAACGAAGATGAGACGACGCGTCTTTCTGAAGAATTCTTTGGCGGGGCTGGGCGGGGCGCTTTTGGCCGGTGGGCGGACCTTTGCCGCCGGGGGATCATACGACGTGGTGGTTTACGGCGCGACGGCCTCGGGCGTGGCGGCAGCGGTGGCGGCGTCGCGGCAGGGAGCGCGTGTGGCGCTGGTGGAACCCGGCTCGCATCTGGGCGGAATGGTTTCCGGCGGACTGGGGCACACCGATACGGGAAGGAAAGAAACCCTCGGGGGCCTCTCGCTGGAGTTTTATAAGCGCGTGGGACGGCACTACAACCAGCCCGTTGCCTGGGAAATTGAGCCGCACGTTGCCGAAGACGTTTTCAAGACCATGGCGCGCGAGGCCAAAGTGAAGGTGGTTTACAACACCCGCCTGCGCGAGCACGGCGCCGTCGAAAAGAAGGACGGCCGCATCAGCAGCGTCACCATGGAGAGCGGCGATGCTTACACTGCACCGGTGTTTATTGACGCGACCTACGAAGGCGACCTGATGGCGCAATCCGGTGTCGCGTTCACCTTTGGGCGCGAGGGTCGGGACCAGTACGACGAATCGTTCGCCGGGGTGCGCGCCGGGCACCGGTACGCCGGGCACTGGTTTGAAGTTCCCGTGTCCGCATACGATTCGCACCACAAGCTGCTGCCGAACGTCAACCACGGCCCGCGCGGCAAGGCCGGAGCGGCCGACAAAAAGATTCAGGCCTATAATTTCCGCATGTGCCTGACCAAAGACAAGGGCAACCAGGTGGCGATTCCCAAGCCGGCGAACTACGATCCGCACGAGTACGAGCTGCTGGCCCGGCTGATTGCCGCCACGATGAAGGCGAAGAAAAGCGTTCCGAAGCTGGGCTCGCTGATCATTATTTCTCCCCTGCCGAACGGCAAGACGGACATCAACAATCTCGGGCCGTTTTCCACCGACTACATCGGCAGGAACTGGGACTATCCCACCGCCAGTTACGAGCGCCGCGGCCAGTCGTGGCGCGAACACGCGGATTA
>JBAUWE010000465.1:0-1832 GCA_049583595.1 Terriglobia bacterium | reverse complement strand
CCACTCCACTCACGCTGCGCAATCGCGCACGACCTCACGCCCGCGCGCCTGATTGACTTCGCCACCGTTCCGTTCCGCGTACTTAGTGTCGGGCATTAAACTCGTCTGAACCTGTCAGTCTTGAGTTTGGTGCCGCTGAGGATGTGTGAATGTTGGTGTGATGATTGAATGATTGCAGGAGATTTCCGGTCTGAACCGGCAACATTCGCCGCCATGCGCCAACCTTTCCAGTCCCAGCCCGATCTGCAGATCACGCCCATTGAAAAGATTCGCCTGCCACTCAAGAGCCGGGACGAACTGCCGCCGCTCTTGGCCGGCCTGCAATGGGTCTGGATGCATCCCACGCTCAAAGCGGAGATTTTCGCCCTGCTGGAGGGCAAAATCCTGGCCGGCAAACAGGCCACCGGCCGGCCCGGCATGGACCTGTGGCAAATTCTGGTCTTGGGCGTGGTGCGCCTGGGACTGGACGCCGACTGGGATCGGATGGAACACATCGCCAACTACGACATGCTCGTGCGCCAGATGCTCGGTCTGCCGGCCACGCCGTGGGATGAGGAGTCCAAACGGTTCGGCCATCAAACCCTGCGCGACAACGTCGCCCTGCTGGACGCGGAACTGCTCCGGCAGATCAACGCGCGCATTGCGGCGGCGGGAAGAGAGGTGTTCGCAAAAAAAGGGGGCGCGCCCGTCGCGGCGCTTGAACTCAAGGTGGACACCTACGTGCTGGAGACCGACGTGCATTTCCCCACCGACCTGAACCTGCTTTGGGACGCGGGCCGCAAATGTGTGGATTTGATCGTGAAGTATCGCGACCAATTCGGCTGTCACCTGCCCGGCTGGCGCAAGGCCAAGGAATGGCGGCGGCAACTCAAGGCGTGCGAACGCACCGCCAGCCAGATTGTCTATCGGGGCGGGCCCAACCGGGAAGCGCGGGTCAAACGCGCCGTGCGCGAGTATTTGGCCGTGGGCGGCGAACTCTCGGCCAAAGTGCGGGAGAGCCTGGGCCGCCTGTGCGACCAACCCGTGGAACTGGCGCACTGGGAAGCGCTCGAATACTTCCAGCGGATGCTCGACAAGCATCTGGACCTGGTCCAACGCCGCTTGCTCAACCAAGAGAGCATCCCTGCGCACGAGAAAGTGTTTTCGCTCTTCGAGCCGCACACCGAATGGATCCAGAAAGGCAAGCAACGGCCCAACGTGGAACTGGGTCATCGGCTGCTGATCGCGACCGACCAGAATCAATTGATCCAGGACTACGAGGTGGCGGCGGGCGTGGCCGACGTGGACCGGAGCGTGGGCGTGGCCGACCGGCTGTTGGGCCGATATGGCGCCGGCAGCGTGGCCAGTCTGAGTTTCGACAAAGGCTTCACGCGGGAAGAGGACCGGGAATTGTTAAGCCTGTATGTGCCGGCGGTGGTGATGCCCAAGCGGGGCAAGAAGAACGCCGCGGAAACGCAACGAGAAAAGGAAAAGCGATTTGTGGCGCTGCGCCGGCAACACAGCGCGGTGGAGAGCGAGATCAACAGTCTGGAGCATCACGGGCTGAACCGCTGCCTGGACGTGGGGCTCCAAGGTTACCTGCGCTACGTGGGCTACGGCGTGATGAGCTACAACCTGCACCGGATCGGACGGCAACTCTTGGCGCGAGCCTCTGGCTGAAACCGTCCGCGCAGACCTCGCCCGCCAAGTCCGGCAGGAGAGTTGTCGGCGCGACCGGGCAATTTTAGCGGTTGGAGCGAGGCCGGGTGAAAAAATCAGCCGCCACTCGTCCACCACGCGGCGTTTTCATACCACCCTTTTTCAGAAACACGCGTTTCCGGGCAGACACTACT
>JBAUWE010000464.1:0-3812 GCA_049583595.1 Terriglobia bacterium | reverse complement strand
GCTTCGCCCCTTGAGTCCCATGACGGGACCCCACGGATACAGATTGGCTTGTTACCCGCTGACTAACGTCCCGGCACGCTGCGCCGGTTGGCCCAGTTCCTCAGACTCGGTCGTAGAGAAACTGGGGAATGGGAAATGTACGCTTGTTGAGAACGGCGCCCAACACGTGCACTTGAGCCGCCTCGAGTTCTTCCTTGGCAATCCGGGCGACTTCCCGCCGGGTGGCGTTCGACTCCAGTACCAGAACGGCTCCGTCCGCCAGGCGGCCCAGCAAGATCGCATCGGTATGCTCGCTCACCGGAGGTGAATCGACCAGGATGTAAGCAAACTCATTGCGAAGTTCATTGATGCGCGCCTGCAGATTTTCAGCTTTCATCACGGCGCGCTGCTGGGAGGCCATTGACCCGCAAGGCAGCAGCCACAGGTTGTTGCCGGGCAGTTTCTGGACATACTGGCTGATCGGGCCCGGCTTAAACACGGCGTCCGTCAGGCCTTTAAGGTTTTCCGTTCCAAAGCAGAGATGGAGCGCAGGGCGCCGCAGGTTGGCGTCCATCACGCACACGGGTGAGTTGACCTGGGCCGCGATGGCTTCGGCGGCGCCGGCGCAAATGGAGGTGCACCCTGTGCTGTTCTCAACCGACGTAAACACCACCATCTTTCGCGTGTTGTGGTCGAGGAGGAAAATCCGCCGGACAAGCTTGATCAATTCCTCCCGCGATAAAGTGTGGGAGTCCGGGGGCGGGGATACCCGTACGGCGCGTGGAATCGGCTCCGGGCCCAGTGTGAAAGAGTCCAATTCCTTCGTTGCGCGTTCTAAAAGCTCGAAATTCCTGCTCACGATGTTTCCCTCCCCTTTGAAGAAATCTTCCCACCTTGCGGCTTCCCGGTTTCGGTCTTGTTGATTGCGGTCGGCTGGCCGGCCGGCGAAGACCACCGTATCCTTCGCGTCACGACGTCGCCGGGCTTCAGGACAAAGCTCCCCTCGAGAGGGCGTTTGCCTCCGGGCGGGACCACTTTGAATTCGTGCGACCCCGCATCCAGAGATGCCTCCACTTCGCTTGGGCCATACGCCTTGCCGTCGATGAAGACCTGCATTCCCGGAGGTTCCGTATCGATCACGATGACGCCGCGCGGCATATGCAAATCAGCCGTGAGCCAATGCTTGTGTCCTGGCGTCACCCGTACCACCCTGTACCAGGTGGTAAACCCCTCCTGCGAAACGGAGATGCGATACACGCCCTGCGGAAGATCAAACATGTGCGGAGTCCGCCAGGCGGGATCTGTCTCCCCGTTAATCGTGATGGCGCCGCCCCGCACGTTTGATTCAATGACAATCTTTCCTTTTGGAACCTGCTCCGACTGCGTGGAATCATTCGCCGGGCGGCTGGTTGCGACCCTGGCGGTGACGTGTACAGGGCCTGGCTCGGGGCTGGCAGTCGCCGGCGTGGTGGCCACATCTCCGGCAGACGGCGCCGCGTTCTGGTTGCCGGCTTTGGGGAAATCGGAGTTCCCTGGTCCAACGTTTGCCGGGAGGTTCGCTTGCGATTTGTCTGCATTCAGAGGCACCGGTATGTCACGGGTTTTCGGGTCAGACGACACCACGGTTGTTTGTGGCTGCGAGGCAGCCGGCGAGTTGCTCGTTTTGAGTAGATCATACTCTCTTGCTACCCTTCTTGCCGCGCCGACAGTTTTGGCAACTGCTAGTGAGACAGCCTGCCGTCGCTCGCCCGCCGGCACGAAGGTCTGGAACATTTCACCTGCCAGAATCATGGTGAGCAAAATAACGGCCCAGATCGGCCAATTGGATTCCCGGGGTCTGGGCCGTCCCCCTCCAGCAATACCGGGGGCGGCCGGAGGGGAATATCTGCCTCCTCGGAGGCGCACTCTGTCTGCTTCTCCCCATCCTGCGGAATTGAGGGTCACTCCTTCCAAGCCCGAGACTGGATTCGAGGTTTCCCACGTGGCGACGCGCGGGCGCACACCGTGGACCTTGCGGGTTTCCAATTCCAGATCACCGAGCACTTCCTCGATGATCACGCGGTCGACCTTCTTTTGACCTTTGGCGTAGGCAAGCGAAAGCGCATGGAAGCAGATGTTGTTAATGTTTCTCGGAATACCCTCGCTGCTGTTGGCAATCATTGAAAGGGCCTCGGCCGTGAATCCTTCGCGGCCCCTGAACCCCGCGCTCCTGAGCCGGTGATGGATGTATTGAGCAACTTCTTTGGGGCTGAATGGCTTCAGCCGGCAAATGATGGAAACCCGCTGCATCAATTGTTCGTGCTTGGGGAGCGACAGCTTGTCTGCGAGCGGCGGTTGTCCCGCCATCACGATCTGCATCAGCTTGCTGCGGGAGGTTTCAAAATTTGAGAGCATCCGGACCGACTCCAGCACGGAGTCTTCGAGGTTCTGCGCCTCGTCGATGACCAGTACAAACCGTCTTCCCAGGCGGGCTTCCTGAATCAGGACTTCGTTCAGTTGCCGCTGCAGAGTGCTTAAGTCCCGGTCATCGGGAACCAGGCCCAGGTCCGCGATGAGGTTAGCAAGGAATTCGCGCGTATTCCCCTGGGTCTGGAACAGAAAGGCGGTCCGGGCAGAGTCGCGGAAATGCTCCATGAGCTGGAAGAGCAGGGTTGTCTTGCCCATCCCCGGCTCGGCGATCAGGCTCATAAAACCACGTCCAGTCTCGATACCGTAAATCAGTGAAGCAAGCGCCTCGCGGTGTGAGTCGCACATGAAGAGGTATCGAGGGTCCGGCGTCATGCCGAACGGCTGTTCACGCAATCCGAAATATCGCAGAAACATAAAGTCCCTCTACCTGCCCCTTTTCCCATTGCCCGGATAGTCTTGCGGTCCTTTGTTGGTGGACGGGGGGCCCCCTATCGTGCGGCCCCTGACGTCTGCTGCCAGGGTAAATCTTGAAGCCCGTCCATTCTTGGGCAGGGCGGCGAGAACCGGCACGTCGAGATACCGGATGACCTCGTCCGGAGTTCGAAAGGATGGGTTCAGGTAGTCCACGCCGAAGGCGGACCCCATGCTGACAATCAGTGCCAGGACTCCACCTGCCAGGATCAGGACGGACGGCGAACTTACCGGCAGGGAAGGAATCACGGCGCTCTCGGCGACAGAAACGTTGAGGATCCGTTTTCGGTCGAGCGCGTCTGAAATTTGGGCCTGCTGGCTTTTATTGAGATACAAGAGGTAGTTCTGTTCCGCCGTTTTGATATTGCGAAGCAGGTCCTGCTGTTTGATCTGTTTCTGGTCCAGCAACACCGCCTGGCGGGAATAAGTGTGGACCACGGGGGCCATGGCGGCAGCTTGGGCGCGCAGGGCCGCGAGCTGCGCTTTGGCCTGCGCCAGACTGGTCTGCAGCATCTGGTAGGTCTGGTTCTGGTCCGTGGTGTCCTGATGCATCGGCGCCTTATCGGTGGCGGCAATGGTGGCCTTGACCTGGGCAATCTGCTTTTCAACCTCTTGCACCGGCCTGTAGCTGGGTTGATACTTTGATAATAAATCTGTCCGTTGGATTTCCAGGTTCTGCAGCGTGGATTTCAAGTTTGCCATCAGTTGCGGATTCTGCTGCGTCGTATGCTGGGTTGTGATGCGAGGCGGAGTCACGGCGAGCTCGGCCTTGATAGCTTGAATCTGGTGTTCAGTGCTTTGGATGCTGGCCCGAGTCTGCTGCAGCTGTCCGTCAAAGTCGGTTGCCTGTTTTAGAATGAGGTCTTTCTCCGTTTCGGGCGCCGGAGCATCCTGCAGGGTATTAAAGCTGGCCAATTGCGCCTCGGCATCGTGAAGCTCTTCCTTGTAGCGCT
>JBAUWE010000463.1:0-1530 GCA_049583595.1 Terriglobia bacterium | reverse complement strand
CGAGCGGGTCGGCTGCTCGGGGCCGAAAACCTGCTCGTGGGCAGCCTCGAACCCGGCAGCATAGAAGCCAAGGCCAGCGTAGCTTCCACGACATCCAAGGATGTGGTCGGCGCCTTTTCAGTCAAAGCGGAGCAGGAAGAGTTTTTTGTGCTGGAAAAAGAAATAGTCTATAACGTATTGAAAGTATTGCCGGTTACTTTCACTCCGGAGGAAGAAGCGCAATTTAAAGGGTATCACACCAAAAACCTGCAGGCCGTCCTTTACTTCGGCCAGGGACTCGATGCCCTGGATGCGGGTCAATGGAAAGATGCCAGGGTTTCCTTCAAAAGGGCCACTGAAGAGGACCCGGACTTTAAATTGGCCCAATATTATCTGGAGCGATGCCCTGCTGCAACTGTCGCCAGTTTAACTACCCTGGGTGGGATGACGGTGGGGCAAATGGCCGACAATGTCGAAGCGGCTGTGGATCAGGCCTCAAGTGCTCAAGCGGCCATAACATCCGGCCAGGGAACAGGGCCTGGAGAAGGGGGTGTTCCTTCTGGCCCAACGCCGGCACCGACTCCGGGACCTACTACCGGAAATGTATCCATCAGCTGGTAGTGGATTGCAGCTCCAAAAGATATGGAAAAACTCAGCTTTTCGAAACGTCCACAAGCGGGAGGATAAGATGAAGCCCCTGAATAGTAAATCAAATGCCAATTTGATGGTTTTGAATTTAGCGTTTTGCTGTTTGATTGCTCTCTTTTATTCCTGCGGCAGCGGCGGCGGAGGTGATTCCGCCGCAGCCTTCGGAAAAGGCTCGGTCGGCTTCAGTCTTGCCCTGGATAACCCGGCCGCTGCCCGGGCCGTGAGTTTCAGGGCAGCGGCTGATGCGGAGGTGCAATTCGCATGTGAAGACTATCAAATTGCAACAATTGAAGCCCAGGTGGTTGACAAAAACGGGGCCGTGCTTGTTGAAGGCAGCTGGGCCTGTGATGAGCACCAGGCGACTATAAGCGGAATAACGCCGGGAGACGGCATCGTCGTCAAGGTATTTGGAAGGGATGCGGACGGGGTTGTTCTCTTCGAGGGGCAAAGCGACGAGCTAATTGTTGTCGCAGGGCAAACGACCGACGCGGGGCTGATTATTCTTGAACCGGTACCTTTCCTTGACACTGTTGCCCGGGTGAGTGTGGATTCAAACGCGCAAGAAGGAAACAATGCTTCTTTGTTCCCATCCGTCAGCGGCAGTGGCCGGCTGGTAGCCTACGGCTCATTTGCAGACAACCTTGCGACCGGTGACAGCAATGAACGGGCGGATGTATTTGTACACGACCTGATTTCCGGCATCACAGAACTGGTCAGCGTGGCGTCTGATGGAACTCAGGGCAACGATGACAGCGGCCTTTACAGAGGGGAGGGCATATCCGCGTCTATAGCCATCGGTTCGAATGGTCGCTTTGTGGCTTTCGCATCTAATGCTTCCAATCTGGTCTCCGGTGATAGCAATGGATCAGCAGATGTATTTGTTCGCGACCGACAGTTGGAGAC
>JBAUWE010000462.1:0-19994 GCA_049583595.1 Terriglobia bacterium | reverse complement strand
GTGATTGGAAAGATGCGACACGAAACCCAGCCTATTATGATGCGACCTACGACTATCTGAAGGGAATTGGGTTTGCAACAATTTAGCTGGTGTGGATGGGAATTGTCCGCCTAGTTCCACCCTGCGTTGCAGATCCTGTTATGAGCCTTTCTGAGCCCGAAATACCCTTACCCCGGCCTGCACGACTGAACAACCAGACGGAGACGAAGAAAAACGGCCCAAATCCGGCTGGCCGGGGTAGCGCAGGCCTTTACGGCCTGCGGCCCTTATCTTTGTTTTTTGTTGTTTTCGATGATGGGTTTTCAGCATCAATATCCGCAGCCGGGCCCTTTATTCCAAAAAAGTAAGAACCGCAGGCCGTAAAGGCCTGCGCTACATTTCCCCGGATAACAACCAAAGCCGCAGGTCGCAAAGGCCTGTGCTACAGGCCCATACGCTTTGCCAATCGTGCACTGGAAAGGTAGAATAATTAGGTTATATATGGGGCAAAGACCCTGCTGAGGATCAATGGGCACATACTTTCAAACCGCACTGGGTAAAGTCATAGGATCAAAGAACGACCGCGAGCTGAAGCGGCTGGAATCGCGCGTGGATGAGATCAACGCGCTGGAGCCGGAGATGCAGAAGCTCGACGACTCGAAATTCCCCCACCGCACCGAGCAACTGAAGAAGCGCCTGGCCGACGGCGCGACGCTGGACGACCTGCTGCCGGAAGCCTTTGCGCTGTGCCGCGAGGCCGGCCGCCGCACCCTGAACATGCGCCACTTTGACATGCAACTGGTGGGCGCCATGGTGCTGCACGAAGGCAAAATCGCCGAGATGAAGACCGGCGAGGGCAAGACGCTGGTGGCCACTCTGCCCGTTTATCTGAACTCGCTGGAAGGCAAGGGCGTGCACGTGGTGACCGTGAACGACTACCTGGCCAATCGCGATGCCGCCTGGATGGGCCCCATCTACCGCCTGCTGGGCCTGAGCGTGGGCGTGATTGTCCACGACCTGGACGACGAGGAACGCCGCCTCGCCTACGGCGCCGACGTTACCTACGGCACCAACAATGAGTTCGGATTCGATTACCTGCGCGACAACATGAAGTTTGAAATCAGCGACTGCGTGCAGCCCCAGCACCATTACGCCATCGTCGACGAAGTGGACTCCATTTTGATCGACGAGGCGCGGACGCCACTGATCATTTCCGGCTCGTCGGAAGAATCCACGGAAAAGTATTACCGCGTGGACAAGGTTATTCCCCACCTGACGCCCAAAGAAGATTACGAAATTGACGAGAAGCTGAAAACGGTGAGTCTGCTGGAGCCCGGCATCGCCAAGGCTGAAAAGCTGCTGGGGCTCGAAAACATGTACGACCCCGCCAACATGGAGTTTATCCACCACGTCTACCAGGGATTGAAGGCCCACGCGCTGTTCATCCTGGACAAGGATTACGTGGTGAAAGACGGCGAAGTCATCATCGTGGATGAGTTTACCGGGCGGCTGATGCCCGGCCGGCGATGGAGTGACGGCCTGCACCAGGCCATCGAAGCCAAAGAAGGCGTCAAGATCGAAAAAGAAAACCAGACGCTCGCGACCATCACCTTCCAGAATTACTTCCGCATGTACGACAAGCTCGCCGGCATGACTGGTACCGCGGAAACCGAAGCGGCTGAGTTTGAGAAAATCTACGAGCTGGAAGTGGTGGTCATCCCCACCAACCGCGAGCTGATCCGCTATGAGCACGCCGACGTGGTCTATCGCACCGAGCGCGAAAAGTTCAACGCCTCCATCGAGGAAATCAAGGAGTACCACCTGAGGGGCCAGCCCGTGCTGGTGGGCACCATCGCCATTGAAAAATCGGAGCGGCTAAGCAACCAGCTGCGCAAGGCCGGATACCTGCCGGCGCACTTCCAGGAACTGGTGAAGCAGGCGGGGCTGGAAGAGCGTACACTAGAAAAGTGGGCTAGTGACCTGCTGGCGCAGCACGGCCCCACCCTGAACTGGCTGGTGCGCGCCGGGGTTACGATTTCGGCCGTCAGAAAGACGCTGAAAGATGGGCGCTTTACGGGCGTGGCAAGCTCATCCAACGGCAATCGGAACGAGTTTGTCAGCGCGCTGCTGAAACGCAAGGTGGAGAGATACTTCGCGCCGCCTCAGGCTCCGCTGGAGGGCGATGCCGTTCCGGGGCTGGTTGAACTGGCCACCAAAACTCCGGATAAAGTGATTCCGGTGCTCGACTACCTGATTGAGATTCAGTGCCGCCCGGAACGCCTGGTGGAAGTGCTGGAACAGCGGGAAATCAAACATAACATCCTGAACGCCAAACAGCATGACCGCGAGGCGCAGATCGTGGCGCAGGCGGGCCGCGTGGGCGCCGTCACCGTCTCCACCAACATGGCCGGCCGTGGCACCGACATTCTGCTGGGCGGCAATCCGGAGTTCCTGGCGCGGGAAGAGTTTCGCAAGTCGCCGGAAAAGTATCGCCAGCAGGGCATCGATCCGGAACCGCCCGACCGCCCGACCGCCGGCTCCGCGGATGAGATTTATCAGGCTTACATCAACGCCTACTCCGAATGGCGAAAGAAGTGGACCGAATTCATCAATCGATTCAAGAGCACCACCGACGTCGAACACGAGCGCGTGATCGACCTCGGCGGATTGCACATTCTCGGGACCGAACGCCACGAGTCCCGCCGCATCGACAATCAGTTGCGCGGACGCGCCGGCCGCCAGGGCGACCCGGGTTCATCGCGATTCTACCTTTCGCTTGAAGACGACCTGCTGCGTATTTTCGCCGGCGACCGCATCTCGAAGATCATGCACAAGCTCGGCATGGAAGAAGGCGTGCCGATTGAGTCGAGGTTGATTACCAAGAGGATTGAGGCAGCCCAGAAGGCCGTCGAAGGTCAGAACTTTGAGTCCCGGAAGCATCTGCTGGAATATGACGACGTGATGAACAAGCAGAGGGAGACGATCTATAACCTACGCAAACAACTGCTGCAGGGCGATGACCAGAGGGAGTACCTGCTCGACTCCACCGATCGGGTCGTTGACTGGCTGATAACGACCTACTGCCCCAAGGCCCAGCACGCAGACGAGTGGAACATTCAGGGGTTACAAAACGAGTTCTGGGCTCGTTTTGGCGTTGATCTCCGCAAAAAGGACCTGAAGTTCGATCCCAAGTTGCTCGATCCTCTCGCAGAGGATCTGAAGCAGATTGTTCATCAGGGGTACGAAGAACGCGAGCAGGTCTGGGGCGCCGAGCGCATGCGGTTCCACGAGCGCATGATCATGCTCCAGGTGGTGGATGCCCAGTGGAAGGACCATCTTCTGGCCATGGACCACTTGAAAGAGGGCATTGGCCTCCGTGGCTACGGACAGCGCGATCCCCTTGTGGAATATAAGCGTGAGTCTTTTGACATGTTTGAGGACATGATGGACCGCACGGAGGACGAGACCCTTCGCTACCTGTTCCTGATGCGGACTCCCGAAGAGGAAGAAACGCTGATTCGCCAGTATCAGCAGCGGAAGCGGCGCGAGCAGGCGGAAATGCGCATGGTCGGTGGCGGGGCTATGGAAAAGCCTCAGCAGGTTGTCCGCAAAGAAAAGATCGGCCGCAACGATCCCTGTCCCTGTGGCAGCGGCAAGAAGTACAAGAAGTGCCACGGCGCGCCCACCGGGGTTGCGGCTGGAGCAGAAAAATCCGGCGGGTCCCCGGCGACTCCCACCAAGTCATAAACCCTCCGCAGAAGATTATCTTTTCAAACCAGGGCGAGGCTCGCCACAGCGGGTCCCATAGTCCCAGTCAGGGAACAGGTTTCTCACTCAAATGCTGCATAACGATTCGCTGTGTCGTGAGCGGTGCGGAGCTTTGGCAGGCGCAAAGGTGGCGGCTGCGCAGGTCTGAAAGAGAAAAAGCCCCCGGACCTTGCCGCTCCTCCTGTTGATCACCAGGAACCGCGACAACGTACCGGGGGCTTCTCTGATCATCTGTGGTCCCACCGAGCGGCTACGGCATCATTGGCCGGCCGGACTGGGAGATATCACCACAAACATCGGTTGCCCCTGATGAATGACCCGCAGCAGGACCTGGCCTTTGGACTCACCAGCCAGCTTGCTGAAGTCAGTAACGTTATGAACGGGCTGACGGTTGATGCTTTCGATCACGTCTCCCCGTTCGATGTACTCAGCGGCGGGGCTGCTCTGGTCGATGTTGGAAACCACAACTCCGGCCACGTCGCTGGGAATGCCCAGTTGATCGCGAAGCCCCGGAGTCAGGTTCTGTACCGAGATCCCTTCAAGAGCACTCCCCGACGGGGCTTGTCCCTGTCCCGGAGTGGCGCCCGCATTCGCGGGCCGCTCAGCCAGGGTCACCTTGATGTCCATAGGTTTCCCGTTACGAAGAATGCTCAGCGTGACGATCTTTCCGGGATCGGTTTGCGTCACCATGGCGGTGAGCGCACCGGCGTCAGGGACGGTGTGTCCATTGTACTTGCGAATGATGTCGCCGTTCTTAAGACCAGCCTTCGCCGAAGGCCCGTCGGATTCAACGTTCTGGACCAACGCGCCAGACGTATCCGGCACGTCGAATTCCTTGGCCAGCCCTGCATTCAAGGGCCCAACGAGAACGCCGAGGTAACCCCTGGAGACCTTTCCGGTCTTAATCAAGTCCTCCATCACATGCTTGACGGTATTGGAAGGAATGGCAAAGCCGATTCCGATAAAGCTGCCTTCGCCTCCCGGACCTGAATTCCCGCTGAGGATGGCAGTGTTGATGCCCACGACCTGTCCGTGAACATTGACCAGCGGCCCGCCGGAGTTGCCAGGATTAATGGCAGCGTCCGTCTGGATAAAGTCTTCCAAGCTTCCCGGACCTTCAATTCCCATTCCCGAACGGCCAATCGCACTGACCGCTCCCCGGGTCACTGTGATTCCCCCACCTTGTCTGGTAAGGCCGAAAGGATTTCCAAAGGCCATAACAATGTCGCCAACATGAAGCTTTTCTGAGTCACCCCAGGAAGCGACTGGCAAATTATCGGCATCGATCTTGAGAACCGCAAGGTCCGTCGGCTTGTCTGCGCCAATCACCTTGGCCTTGAGCTTCCGCGTGTCAGACAGCGTCACTTCGATGTCCGTCGCATGGTCAATCACGTGGTTGTTCGTCACAATGTAGCCTTGGGGCGATACGATCACGCCGGAACCCAATGCGTGCAAGACTTGAGGACGCTGCGTCCCACCAGGCATGTTGCCGAAAAAGTGACGGAAAAAGGGATCGGAGAAAAAGGGAGACTGCTGAGCCTTCATCACCTGCGTGGTGCTGATGTAAACCACCGCAGGGGTTACGGCCTTGGCAATGCGCTCATAGGCCTTGTTCAACTGCTCGAGTTGGTTGATGTCCGGGCCGTCAAGCGCCTGGCCATCGGCCAGCACGATGTTCGCGAAACTGCGATGCCCGACGTACATCACTGAAGCGAGAACCAGGCACAGAACACCGATCATCGTCAGGCTGAGGCCAAGAAAATTCTCGCGAAAAAACTGTTTGGAAAAGCGCGGCATTGAAAAAAATTCTCCTTTCATCGACTCTTCTATCGAGAGTTTAATCCATTCCGGGGACAGTCTAATTCTATTATTGCCATTAGCTAGGATGCGCCTGCACCACAGAAGGGTTTCCTGCTGTATTAACCCCGGGTTGCGCCCATTCAACAATCAACGGCGGCTGATCCTCATCTTTTTTCCCTGTGGAAGCACCTCTGTCCCTCTTCTATTAAGGGTACCACACGCGGGTTCGGGGAAGAAAAGATCAGCGTCAAGTGCTGGTAAATTAACCAGGTTGGAAACCTTCCGGAAAGAAGCGAGCAAACCGGATCGACCACCCCGCCGAAGGTTAAATCGGAGAAAACAAAGCCGGGCGCTACGGCCCCTACATCTTTTTCCGGCTGTAGGCGGAGGTCACCATCACGCCCATGGTTCCGCCAGCGCGGCCTAACTGAACGTCGTAGTGGACGGGATAACCGCCCTGGACGGAGACATTGTTGGCCTGGATGGCACCAATAAAGTACCCACCGCTGCCACCCCCGCCCAGGCTGACGGTGGCGTTGGGCGCGTTCAGCAGCGCTGAGATGGCTCCGTTCCCGTTGATGGAAACTCCGTTCGTCCCCGCGTAGTTAATGACTACACATTCAGGCGGAATGCTGGATGAGAGGCCATTGGCAATCCCCAGACCACCAATGCTGAAGGCGCTCTTGATGTTGATCATGACGTAACCCGAAACGTTGATCTGTCCCTGATTTTGGCTGAGGCTGTCGATGTTGTAATAGACAGGATTCAAAGCGCTGGATCCTCCAACCAGTTCCAGCACCGGGCCGTTGCTGCCTCCCCCGCCTGACATCGAAATGCTCGAAATCTCGTAGGGATGGGCGGCGGTGCCGTTGCAGGTGGCGTCCATGCAGGGAGAACTTGTGGCAGGACTTACCCCCGTCGTCTGGGGAAATGGACTGTTCGACCACGTCGCACCCACCGGCACGACCTGCACATCGCCCTTACCCAGGGAGTAGGAAGGCGCGGCGCCCGGAAAGCCGGTGCGGAAGGTGGGCACCGGCGGCGGGTCCTTGTGCGGGCCGTTAATCACCTGTCCCAGAACCGAACTGGTGCTTCCACTATATCCGACGGCCCCGCAGCCGGAGCTGCTGCCCGTGCCGATGATGACGTCCCCTGAGACCGTCACATTGCTCCCCAGCGTGACGCCGCCATTGGCCCCGACGTCGGCTCCTGCTGCAATAACGTTGTCCGCCGTGGTCGAGTCACATTTCCCCGAAGCCACGCTGGGATTACCGCCACCGTATGCACCAAACGAAGAGTTAAAGGCGTCGGTGCAGGTTCCGGCACTTCCCTGCATGGTGACCGAGCAGAAGCCGTAAAGGGCGTTGCCCCAGGTCGGAACGTAAATGGGCTGCACGATCGCCTGCTCCTCGGCGGCAGCCACCCTCGTGGTCGAACCTGAACCTCCGGTCCAGGTTGCTTTGGAAGTAATCAGCCAGGTTTCGACCGGCATAGCCACAAGAGGAGGCTGATAGCCCACGTTGACCGTCTCGTAATTCAGCAGCACTGCGTTCACGTTGAAGTAGCCGGAATTGTTGGCGTCGGCGGTCACACGGGTGTTCGCAGGGCTGTTCAGATCTGAGGCAAAAGCGGTGGCCACCATTCGCGGCGTGCCCTCGGTGTTGTTGATGTTGGGGAAATTGGAAGAACCGCCTCCGAATCCGATCAAATAGACGGGATTTTTGTTGGAGGGACACCCGGATTCGCAGATGACGGGAGAGGCATTGGAGGTGAAGAGGTTAAAGGGGCTCCCGCTCCCCGTCACCAGGTAATACGTGTTGGCCTCGCTCATCGTAATGGCCCGGTAGTGTGTGCTGCGAAACCAATTGATGGCGCGCTGGATGCCGGCCTTGGCGAGGTAATCAGCCTGGGTATCCAGCTTGTAGTTGTAGCTGGCAAAGGTTTCAGAGCGCGCGGTGAAGACGATCGCCGCCGCCAGCACAGACAGGACCAGCATCGCCAGCAGAACCAGGATCAGCGCAATGCCTTGCTCGCGCCCATCGCCTGCCGGCTTGATTTTGTCGAAGGGGAAAGTTTTCATCGGAGATTATTCCTCACGGGTAATAATTCGAGGGAAAGGTCATGGGCAAACTTTTCGGGAGCGGAGGCAGATAGATGGCGCCGCCCGCGTTATTCACCGTGATGGCGGCCTGAAGATTCAAAGGACGAATCTGGGTGGCCAGGGTGAACCATTCCGGCAGTTTGGACTCCAGACTCTTGGGGCTGACCGCCACGCTGATAGTGACCACCACTGTTCCCACCACGGTGATCTGATTGGGCACCACCCCGATGACAATCTGGTTGGGATAAGCAAAAATCGGCTGGCCTGTGGGGCCTACCTGGTTGGTGGTGTTGTAGAGGACGTTGGAAACCAGGGGTGAAGCCTGATTATTTGCAGGCGGTGGATAAGTGGAAGGCGCCGGCAGGTTTGTGAAGGGCACGGTGGTCACGGAACGATACAGATTGTAAAGAGTGTAGGTGGTCCCGTTAATGCTGACCGTTGAGGCGGGACTCACCGGCGACAGGCTATAGACGACATATCGAATAACGCCGTCCTGGTTGATGTCGCCAAAGAATTCCAGTCTCTGGCCGTTTGAGGTGCCGGTGGCCTGTAGAATGCCGCTGCCATAGGGCATCTTGTAGCTGATGACGGGAAACGGAGTTGTCGACCCAACGTGGCTCATCAGGAAAACGGCGCTAATCTGATTGCTTGAATCGCACGGAGTCCCCGAAACGTTGGAGGTGGAGAGGACCTTGACCAATTCGTGGTTGGGCCCCGTATCCACCACGAGCCAGTCACCGGGATTAATCTGATCGATGTTGCTGAGCGTCACGCATTGTGGACTTGAACTGACGGCGACTGCCGCGGAAGAAGTCTTGGCGGGGGTGAAATTCGAATTGAAGCCCGCCTGCCCGATCTCCTGGGTCATGACTTCCATCGCTGCGCGGGCGCTCTGGTTCGCCTCTGAAACCACCTGGTTGCTCTGGTACTTCTTCTGCGACTGGAAAAGAAACGGGAAGACCGCGGACATCAGAAGAACAATGATGGCTACGCTGACCAGCATCTCCACCAGTGAAAATCCGGTTGCGAAATCCCGGCGCAAGTTCCCGCGCGAAGTTCGGCTCCGTTCCATATTCGGCTTCCTCTAATTCGGGTTTGACAACAAGCTGCTCAGCACCACGACCGGCTTGCCGGAACTGGTGTTCACGGCGGACCGGGAATAAACCGCCACGGAGACCTGTTTCAGGGGCGGCCCGCCCGTGGACGCGACGTCTGAAATCTGCCACATGCGAACGTACGCAATGTCCGAGGATGTAATGGCGGAGCAGTTGGTGGCGCCGGAAGAGCCCGGAAGCTGGATGCCGTTGCTGTCGAGAAAATCGATATACCCGACCGAGGCCCCGGAAGACGGGCAGGTGGCCTGGACAGAGGGACCGATGGCTCCTCCGGCCAGAAGGCCATCCGTCCATCCGGTTGCGTTGATATTGGTGGTGTTGCAACTGGAGGGCTGCGACGAAGCAGACTGAGTGCAACTGGTGAAGTTGAGTGATAGCAGCTTTTCCATCTTGTCCTGCGCGTAAATAGTGGCGCGGGTTACCTCAGTGCCCTGGTTTTTGTTGGTCACAGTCCCCTGAAAGATCAGGGCTCCCACGCTGAACACTCCGACGACTGCAATCAATACCGCAATCATGGTCTCAATCAGCGTGACGCCGTTTTCACTGGCCGGACTTCTCATGGCCTTGTCCTCACACCCTCTGCTCAAGTGGAATCGCTATCTCCTCAGCCAGGAATTGCTGGCCGTGTCCCAGTTCCACACCGTGACCGCGCCGCCCACCGACACCGTGACGGCATCCACCAGGTTGTACGGGTTGCCGACGTAAATCACGGCCCCTCCGTTGCCGAGCGGGTCGCCGTTGTTATCCACCGGCGCGCCGCGGGTGTTGAAATAGATTTCAACGGGGTCCGGGCAGGGGCTCAGGTCTCCCTGAATCGTGCCGGGATAGCTGCTGGCGCCGAGGAAAGTCGGACGGCAGCCCGAGAACCTGTCGCCTTCATGCGCGTACTGGGTTCCGCCCTCAATCCCCGCCGTCGTCAGGGCTTGGTAAGCCGAGGTACAGGCGGAATCAGCGCTGGTGAGGGTGTCGCCGCAAAGCTTTTCCCGCCAGTAGGTTCCTGAAGAGGCGTTGATGACCTCGCGGTAGGGCGCAAACTGAGATGCCGCTCTCATGCGCGCAACGTTAAACTGACCCGACAGCGCCGACGCATCCGCGTGCAGGCGGTATGCCTTGACGGCTTGGTACGCCTGCGGAATAACCATCGCCGCCATAATCCCGGCAACCGCGACCACAATGAGCGCCTCCAGAATCGTAAAGGCCCGTTCAGAGGCTATGTGCACCCGGCCCCTCCGCCCGCCACCGTCCCCGGACGATGAACGCGGCCACGCCGAGTCTGGACCTCGCAAGATGCTTGCTCCCGGTGCGCACTTCACCGGCAATGTCTCTATTGACGCCATACACCCATTTCATCGGCTGCATGGCGTCCAGACTCTAGGGCCTGTTGTCACCTGAAAAGACCATTACCTTACTTTTATATTTAAGTTATATCTCTGTGAAATCAAACCCCATTAGTGCCATATGGGGACCCAGATGAGTTTATGCTGAGGGTTTTGCGGGAGCTCACCGGAAGACGAATCAGGCATCGCGGGCGGAACATAAGCCTGGAGAACCCGATTGGGGCTCGCCTGGTTCGCAGGTGTGCGGCCTCTCAGCAATCACCATGTCTGGAAGCGGGCCGTTGCAGAGTCGCGGGATTTTCTGTACTATCCTTGCTTCGAGCATGCTGGGCGATTCACTTCAAAAGGCCTTAGCTCCTTCCTGACAATGGCGACGCATCCACCAGAGGTTTCACAAGCTCCGCACCCGACCCGACGGCCGTTGCACTGGGTAGGGCCATCAGTCCTGATGGCGGTCCTGGTGCTGGCGGCTGCAGCGGGCGCGTGGGTCTACTGGCGGGTCCACGCATGCCTGCCCCGGCTGGATGGAACGATCCGGCTTCAGGGGCTCCAGGGCAAAGTCCAGGTGTTTCGTGACTCCCATGGAGCTCCGCACATCAAGGCCGCATCGCTCGAAGACCTGATGTTCGCCCAGGGATACGTCACCGCGCAGGACCGCCTGTGGCAAATGGATCTGAGCCGCAGGATTGCGCAAGGCCGTCTGTCAGAATTGTTTGGCCCCCGCACACTTCACTCGGACATTATGAACCGGACACTGGGAATGAAGCAGGCGGCCGAGCGGGGCGTGGAGGAACTCGATCCTGAAGAGCAAAAGCTGCTGGGCGACTACGCCCGCGGCGTCAACGCGTTTATCCGGAACCACCCGAAACGTCTGCCGATTGAGTTTCTGCTGCTGCGCTATCACCCGGAGGCCTGGCGGGAGTCCGACTCACTGGAAGTGGCCCTGAACATGGCACGGCTGCTGAATACATCCTGGACGGATGAGCTGATGCGCGAACGTGTTCGATTGAGGCTGGGCAGCGAGCCGCTGGAGTCCGACCTGTTTCCTGCCCGATCGCCGCTGGACCACCCCGTGGCCCAACTGTTCCCAAGCTTTTCAGCGCCTGCGGCGCCGGGAAGCGCCGGGCCTTCAGCCCCAAAAACGCTCCCGCCGAGCCTTCCAGAAGCTCCCGGCGAAGCAATGGCTCCGTTGCGAGACAACCCCGCCAGCCTGGATCCGATGCTGCGTGCGCTGGAATCATCAAGCTCTTACACGGGCGTGGGCAGCAACAACTGGGTGGTAAGTGGTGCCCATACGGGTTCCGGCAAGCCCTTGCTGGCGAACGATCCGCATCTTCCTTATGGGGTTCCGAGCGTCTGGTATAGGGTCCACCTGGAAGCTCCCGGCCTGGACGTGAGCGGCGTGAGCCTTCCGGGATTGCCGATGGTCGTCATCGGACACAACCGCCACATCGCCTGGGGAGTCACCAATACGGACCCGGACGTCCAGGACCTGTACGAGGAAACCTTCAACCCTGTGGATCCGCGGGAGTATTTTTATGACGGCAAGTGGGTGAGGGCCGATGAAAGACTCGAAAAAATCAAGGTCCGTGGAAGAGTGGACAAAGGCATCCTGGTAAGATCCACCCGTCATGGCCCTATCCTTCCCGCTACGGACACCGACAATCGCACCCTGGCTCTTGCCTGGACAGCCCTGCTGCCGCACGCACTGCAATTTCCCTTCTTCAAAATTGACGAAGCCCGGAACTGGAAAGAGTTCAAGGACGCACTCCGCGGCTTTGCCGGGCCGATGCAGAATTTTGTATACGCCGACACCGCGGGCAACATCGGCTTCTATGCAGCCGGATGGGTCCCCATCCGGAAGCGCGGTGACGGCATCATTCCCGTTCCCGGGTCGAGCGACGCTTACGAGTGGCTGGGCATGGTCCCATTCCAGAACCTCCCCCATGCCTACAATCCGAAGAACGGTATTCTCGCAACGGCCAATGGCCGCATTGTGCCAGACGACTACCCTTACTTCATCACTTCAATGTGGGGTGCTCCGTACCGCACGGCGCGCATCTACCAGCTTCTGGAGGGCGGAAAGACTTTCACCGTTTCGGATATGCTGAAGATCCAGATGGATCTCCATCCGCTGGACGATGAGTGGCTGCGCGAGCGCCTGACAGCCGCCGCAGAGGAATATCCGCCGCATTCGCCCGACGCTCAATATGCCATGGAGAAATTGCGCGCGTGGGACGGCGAGGCCACGGCAGACTCCACCGCCACGCTGGTGTGCGAACTCACCATGACCGCCCTTCTGCATCGCATCCTGACGCCCAGGCTTGGGAAGGACCTCGCGGGTTACCGCTGCCCGATGAGCACCGTTTTTCTCCAGAACGTGATCGACAATAACCTGGACCGCTGGCTGCCGCCCGGCGACCATGACCTGAACCAGACGCTGATGAAGAGTCTGGATGAAGCCGTCCAGCGAATTCCGCAACGGGTTGGATCGGAAGACCATGCTGCCTGGAAGTGGGGCAGCACCATACCGTTAACCTTCCGCCATCCTTTGGGCGGTGGTTCATGGCTGCTGGGATGGCTGTTGAATGTGGGTCCTTTTCCGCAATCGGGGACTGGGTCAACTATCAAACGAGCCACGCGCGGCGTGGGGCCTTCCATGCGCATGGTGGCCGATCTCGGCGATCTGGACAACTCTGTCGAGAACATTACTCTCGGTGAATCTGGCCAACCTTTCAGTCCCTACTACAAAGATCAGTTCGAAGCTTGGTATCATGGCCAGAGCTTTCCGATGCTGTTCAGCGATGAGGCTGTTCAGAAAGGGACGGTCCATCGGCTGGTGCTTGAACCGGCAGGCGCAGGCCCGGAGGGAACGCACGAGACCGGGCAATAAGGGGCAATACAGGCCATGAAGAAAATGACGCGACGGGAATCGATCTTAACAATGGCCTCGGCATTGGCCGCCGGGGGCACGGCTCTCAAAGCCGCGGGCCAGGCCACGTCAGGCTCCGCCAAAGGGCCGGCAACAGGACCCGCCGGTGAGCAGGGGGCCGGCCCTGCAACCCAGGCCGGGCAGCCTTCCGCATCCGACCAGGCTTTCCAGAAATCCGTTGATGAATACTTCGACGGTTTTTTCCGGTTTGATCCCGCCAGCGCCACAAGCGCGGGGATTCACAAATACGATGGGGAACTTCCCGCCTATTCGCAGACGGATATCCAGAGCGAAATTGCGCGCAACCAGATGGCACTGAGGCGCCTGGCAAGGATCCCCAGCGACGAACTCTCAGAGAACAACCTGTTGGACGCCACGGTGCTTGAAAGCCTGATCAACGGCCGTCTGCTGGACCTTGCCAACATCCGCATGTGGGCAAAGGACCCGGGTTTCTATAACACTCAGGTTGGGACGGCACTGTTCAGCCTGATCGAGCGCGATTTTGCGCCGCTCGACGACCGGTTGGAGTCGCTGATCGCCCGCGAACGCCACATCCCTTCCGTCCTGAGCAGCGCCCGGTTGAACGTGGTGAACCCTCCCGCCGTTTACACCAAGGTCGCCATCGAAGCGGTTCAGGCGCAGATTGATTTCCTCCAGAATGTTTTGCCGGGGGCCGTTGCCGGCGCGAAAAGTCTGGCGCTAAGAACGGAATTCACGAAGGTCAACCAGATTGCCGTCACGGCATACCAGCAGTTCCTCGATTATCTGCAGCAGGGGCTCAGCCCCCAATCGGGGGGCGATTTTGCCCTGGGCCGCGAGAATTTCCAGAAGAAGCTCCAGTATGACGAGATGGTCGATCTTCCGATTCGAGACCTGTTGAAGATCGGCCAAAAGGAAATGCACCGGGTGCAATCGCTTTTCACCCAGGCCGCCAACATCATCGACTCCACAAAATCACCGTTTGAAGTGCTCCAGAGCATCAGGCAAAGTGCGCCGGCCGCGGGCCAGGTGATTGGAGATACGCAGTCAGTGCTGAACAACCTCAGGCAGTTTGTGCTGACCCACGAGATTGTAACCATTCCACCGGCGCCCATCCCGCAGGTGAAGGAAACGCCTTCCTTTATGCGCGCACTCACCTTTGCCTCGATGGATACGCCCGGACCGTTTGAAGATCATTCCATCCAGTCCTTCTTTTATGTCACGCTGCCCGATCCCTCCTGGAGCGAAGAGCGAACCCGGCAACTGCTCCGGTTCTTCAACCGCTATTCGGCCCGCATTATCGCCATTCATGAGGTCTATCCCGGACACTATGTACAGTTCCTGTGGCTGAAGCAGGCGCCCACCAGGGCACGAAAACTCGAGCCGTCGCTGAACGCCATGGGAACGAATGTGGAGGGGTGGGCCCATTACTGCGAAGAAATGATGCTGGAACAGGGCTACGGTGAGGGCAATCCCAGCCTGCTGCTGGTGCAACTTCAGGCTGCCCTGATCCGGCTGTGCCGCTACATCGCCGGAATCAAAATGCACACGCAGGGCATGTCGGTGGAGCAGGCCACCCTCCTGTTCCAGCAGCGAGCCTACATGGACCCGGCCAACGCGGAGCGCGAAGCAACGCGCGGAACGTTCGATCCCACCTACCTTGCCTACACGCTTGGGAAACTGGAAATCATGAAACTCCGGGAAGACTATAAGAAAATGTTGGGCGATAAATTCAATCTGAAAGCGTTCCACGATCAGTTTCTGAGTTACGGCGTGGTGCCCGTCAAGTTGATCCGCGAACAGATGTTGCGGGACAAGACCCCCGTCCTTTAGCACGATGTTCAAAAAACTCGTCAACGTTCAATTGAACCTGCGAAAACTGCGCGCCCGGTGCAGGATGAAAGACTTTCGAAACTCCATATCGAGGCGTCTGAACCCCAGGGAAAGGGACTCCATGCAGCAAACACATCTTTCATTTACTCCGGCAGGTCCGTGGGCACGACCTTCATTCAACCGTCTTAGCCGGCCGGTTCTGGCGGCAGTGCTGGTTTGCCTGATCCTCTCCGGCGTGGCGGCCGCAAGAGCGGCTGAAAGTCAGCTTCAAACTCCGCAGGAAGGACCCCATCGGCTTGAGCTTTTGTATCGTCTTGACATGGAGCGACCTTCAACCCACCTCCTGGAGGTGGAGATCACCGTGAAGCAGGTGACGGAACCCGTCCTCCGGTTCGCCATGCCGGCCTGGGCGCCCGGCCGCTACGCGATCTATGATTTTGCTAAGAATGTTCAGGAGTTCGCCGTCGTCGGAGCAAACGGCCAGCCGCTTCCGTGGGCACAGCCGGACAAGCAGACCTGGCTCGTACATACGTCCGACTGTGGCGGCACGGTCAAGGTGCGCTACAGGGTTTTTGCCAATGACCTGACCGGCTCCTTCTCGCAGTTTGATACGTCGCACGCTGCCGTCAACGGGGCCTCTGTCTTTATGTATCTGGCGGGGAACAAGCCGGACCCGCTCACCCTGACCCTTCACCCGCCGGAGGGCTGGAAAATCGTCAGCGGTTTCTCGCTGTCACTTACCCAGACAACATTCCAGGTTCCGAACTATGACGTTCTTGTCGATACGCCTCTTGAAATTTCACCCGGTGTCCAGGTAAATGATTTTGAAGAGGGAGGAAAGACCTTCCGGGTAGCGGTTCACAGCTATCCCGATCAGGATAGCGGCGCCGGCAATCGCGCCGCGCTGGTTGACGGGCTGAAGAAGATTGTCCACTCCGAGATGGCCATGATGCCTGAACCGGACTTCAGCCACTACACGTTTCTATTCCATTTCGATCCGGGCCTGCCCATGGGCGACGGCATGGAACACCTGAATTCGACGGACATCATTGTTCACGGAAGGTTATCGGGCAACGGACTCTCCCAGGCGCTCGAAACAGCCGCCCATGAATTCTTCCATCTCTGGAACGTTAAACGTCTGCGTCCTGTTGGGCTGGGCCCGTTCAATTACAGCCGGGAGGTCTATTCACGGTCGTTGTGGTTCGTGGAAGGTCTGACCACCTACTACTCCTACGTCAACCTGTTGCGCAGCGGCATCTGGGGGAAGAAGGAATTTCTGGACCGCATGGCGGGCGAGGTCCGGGCGCTGAAGGAGGCTCCAGGCCGCAAGCTGATGTCGGCGGAAAGTTCCAGCTTCCATGCCTGGTTCTACGACCGGTCGCCGCAAATGCAGGAAACAAACCTCGCCAACACCACGATCTCTTACTACAACAAGGGAGCCCTGCTGGGGATGCTGCTCGATCTTGAAATCCGCGCCGCAACGCATGGCGAAAAATCGCTGGATGACGTGATGCACCTGATGTACCGGAAATTTTATGAAAGCCCGGCAACCACCTACTACCTGCACGGACGGGGCTATACGGAGAAGGACATTCTCGACGCCGTCAACCAGGTGTCCGGCGCAAACTTTGCGCCGTTCTTCCAGCAATACATCGCCGGAACCGCTCCTCTGCCTTACAAAGAGACCCTCGCCAAGGCAGGACTGGAGTTCCACATAGCAACCTCGTCCAAGGCGCCGCCCAGCCTGGGTGTGCTGGTTGAACCCGTGGACACGGGCGTCAGGATTTTCACGGTACGGCCGGGCGGGGCGGCGGATCGCGCCGGCTTAAGCCGCGACGACGTGCTGATTTCCGTGGACGACCAGTCGCTGGCCACCGACACTCTGGCTAACCGGTTGAGCATCTATCCGGTGGGCACAAAAGTACTTTTTGAAGTGGAACGCCACGAAGATCGTCAACTCATGTACGTCCAGCTTGGCCCGCCGCAGCCCGACGAGTATTCGATCTCGGACTTGCCCGGCGCCACGGAAGAACAGTTGAAAATCCGGCAGGGGTGGTTGAGCGGAAAGCAGGTGGGCCGGGCCCCAAGCGCTCCGGCGGACGCCGCCGCTGGACACCTCAGGAAAGCCGCTTCTTCTTGAGGTAGTACGAGGCCACACCAATCAAAACAGCGACCAGAACTGCGGCCATGACGATTTCATTGATTTTCAGAAAGTGCTGCTGGACCAGCTGCCAGCTGTTTCCGAACAGGAAACCCACATAGATAATGGCAACGGCCCAGACCGTGGCCCCGCTAAAATTGAAAACTAGAAACCGCCGATAGGGCATCCGAAAGAGCCCGGCGAGGATTCCGGCAAACATTCGCAGGCCTGTGATGAACCTGCCCGTAAAAACCGCCCACTGGCCGTATTTGAGGAATAAGGTCTGGGAATGGTCAAAGGATTTTCGCACGACGGGAAACCTTCGGATAACCCGGTCGATAAACGGCCTGCCGCCGAAATGCCCGATCAGGAATCCCAACGAGTCGCCAAGGGTAGCCCCTGCAATCGCCACCAGGATGCTGGGAAAAAGATCGATTTTCCCGTGGTAAGCAAGAAAACCTGCAAAGAGCAGGACCGTTTCACCCGGGATCGGGATTCCCGCATTCTCCAGCATGACCCCGAAAAAGACCACCCAGTAGCCATACGTCGAGAAGAAATCCGATAGGGTTTGGAAAATCGTGTGGGCCATGGTTGAAAGATGAGGTGAAAAGAGTCTCCGGATGGGACAAAGGCTAAATCAGATGATAGCCTATGGCGCTGTTGCGGTCACTTTTTATTCAGCCCGCCGGCAAGCTTGTGCCTCTCGTCAGCGGCGCCGGAGGCATGTTAAACTACGCTGAGCGTGCGTGAACCGATCCTCCATCGACTCGAGAAGCGGCCCCTGGTGAGCGACGGGGCCATGGGCACCATGTTGTACGCTAGCGGCGTGTCTCTCAACAGGTGCTTCGATGAGCTGAACCTCGTCTCTCCTCATCTGGTTAAAGAAGTTCACATGGGGTACGTCAAGGCAGGCGCTGAACTTCTTGAAACCAACACCTTTGGGGCCAATCGGTTCCGCCTGGCCAAGTTTGACCTGGAAGGCAAAGTCCGCGAAATCAATCTGGCCGGGGCCCGTCTGGCGCGCGAGAGTGCCGGTGAAGATCTTTATGTCGGCGGCTCCGTCGGACCGCTGGGCCTGCGCCTCGAGCCCCTCGGCTCCACCTCGCTTGAGGAGGCCCGCAGCGCTTTTCGTGAGCAGGTTGAGGCGCTTGCCGAGGGCGGCGTGGATTTGATTGTGATTGAAACTATGATGGACCTGGAAGAAGCCCATCAGGCCCTGCTCGCGGCGCGGGAAGCCACTTCCCTGCCCGTGGTGGTCCAGATGACCGTGCAGGAAGACGGGAATACGATTTCCGGGGCCAGTCCCGAAGACTTCGCTCGCCAGCTTGACGCCTGGGGAGCGGATGTTATCGGCGTCAACTGCGGAATCGGACCGGCTACCGTCCTGGAAACTCTCGAGAGAATGGCGGCAGTGACAACAAAGAAACTCTCCGCCCAGCCCAACGCCGGGTTACCCCATTCCGTAGAAGGCCGAACCCACTACCTTTGCTCGCCGGAATACATGGCTGAGCGCGCCAGCCGCTTTATCCAGGCCGGAGCCCGGATTGTGGGCGGATGTTGCGGAACGACTCCACAGCATATCAACGCCATCAAGGCCGCAGTGAAATCTCTGGGGCCGCAGGCGGCGCGGGCAACGGTTGAAGGGGCGCTTCGCCCCCCCCAGGCTCTCGAGCCCTTGCCCATCGAACTCCGTTCGCGCCTTGCCGAAAAGCTGGTTCAGGGCGAATTCCCCGTGGTGGTGGAAATCGTTCCTCCCAAAGGCTGCGACCCGGCGCGCGAGGTGGAAGGCGCACAATATCTAAAGAGACATGGAATCGATGCCGTTAACATACCTGACGGCTCCGGGGCAACGGCAAGGATGAGTGCGCAGACGCTGGCGGTGGTGATCCAGCAGCAGGCCGGGATGGAAACGCTGTTGCACTTCAGTTGCCGCGGCCGCAACGTGCTGAGCCTTCAGTCCGACATTCTGGGGGCCCATGCGCTGGGCGTCAGGAACGTCTGGGCGGTGACGGGCGACCCTCCCCAGATTGCCACCCTTCCGTCGGCGACGGCCGTTTTTGATGTGGATGCCATCGGATTGGTCAACGTGCTAAGCAACCTGAACCGCGGGCTCGATATGAGCGGAAACCCGCTGGGAACCCAAACCAGTTTCCTGATTGGCGTGGGACTCAATCCCAATGGCCTCGATCCGGATGAAGAGCTTCGGCGTTTTGAGTATAAAATAAAAGCCGGCGCGAACTTTGGAGTGATCCGGCCGGTGTTTGACCTGGACCGTCTCACCGCCTTTCTTCGCCGGGTCCAGGCGCTGGACGTGCCGCAGATTCCGCTCCTGGCGGGAATACACCCCCTGACGAGTTACCGGAACGCGGAATTCCTGAATAATGAAGTTCCCGGCATGTCGGTTGCGCCGGAAATTCTGAAGCGAATGCGCAAGGTGGATACCGGAGAAAGAGCACGGGCCGAAGGATTAAAAATCGCCCGGGAAATGCTTCTGGAAGTCCGCCAGATGGTGCAGGGCGTCCAGATCGTGGCGCCGTTTTCCAGGTATGCCATGGCGGTGGAAGTGATTGAAGCGCTGGGCACGCGCCCGCAGGAGCCCAGGGGAGAAACGCAGCCGGAAGCCCAGGGAAAAACCCATGCGGTGTAAGAATTCGTTCCGAAGGTGGTAACAAACACGGATGTCACAATCATCAAAAGCTGCCAAGCCGGAATCTTTTGAAAAGAACATCGAAAGGCTTGACGCCATTGTGCGCCAGCTCGAAGACGCGGACCTGCCCCTCGAAAAGGCTTTGCAGATTTATGAGGAGGGCATGAAACTTTCGGAAGTCTGCCAGAAGCAGCTTCAGGAAGCTGAAGGCCGCATCCAGGTGCTGATGAAGAGAGCCGGCGGGAAGATTGTGGCTGAACCTTTCGAACCAGAAGAGAACGAAACGGAGTCCATTTGAGCACTTCCACAACGGTTCCACAATATCTGGATGAACAGCGCGCACTGATCGATCAGGAACTTGAC
>JBAUWE010000461.1:0-3343 GCA_049583595.1 Terriglobia bacterium | reverse complement strand
GAATAACGGCTTCAGCCGCTGTCTTTCGCCCCTCCGGGGCTGGGTCTGCTTGTCGTTGCCTGCTGTCCCATGGCTCACGCCATGGGCTATAGTCTGCCGCCCCCTTCGGGGGCTCAATAGCATTTCGCCTTCACTTCTGGCATTCTTTGTCTGCTTTTTGCTTTTTGCCTGCCGCCCATTGCTTTCTGCCTTCTGCATACTGCGTGCTGCCTACTTTCTTCAGCGGGTGCCGCATAAGTCGCGCCCTTTGCGATGTAGGCGGCCCTTCGGGCGCACAGATGGCGTGCCAGGTTTTTGTAGCGCGGGCTCTTACGGGCCGCGGCTCTTATCACCAGGTAAGAGCCGCAGGCCACAAGGGCCTGCGCTACAACCCCAGGCCCGGAGGGCCGAAAGATTTTAGCCCACGGCGTAAGCCGTGGGATTCGTTTCGCGTTAAAATTCTCTCCAGCCCCGGCAGGGGCGAAAGACATGCAGCTTGGTTGCAAAGGTCCAAATTGCCGTGAGCCCAGACAAAAACGTCCCGCTGAGCGGGATCGCAGACTCGACAAAGCGCGAATCCGCGCCACCCGCCCGTGCTGTGGTGGCGTTTGCCATCACGATGTTTGTGAGCGCGGCATTGCTCTTTCTGATGGAGCCGATGTTCGCCAAGATGGTCCTGCCACTCCTCGGAGGGACGCCGGCAGTCTGGAATACCTGCCTGGTGTTCTTTCAGGCGGTGTTGCTGGCCGGATACGCTTATGCTCACGTTTCGGCGAAGCTGCTCAGCAGGCGCGGACAGATCGGGCTGCACCTGGCGGTGCTCCTTGCTGCCGTCTTGATTCTCCCGCTCGGGGTCCCCAGGGGGTGGGCGCCACCGACGGAACATGACCCGGTGGGTTGGCTGTTACTGTTGCTGGTGATGGCAGTGGGAGCGCCCTTTTTCGCGCTGTCCGCCAGCACACCTATTCTGCAGAAATGGTTCTCATACTCCGGGCACCCCTCGGCGGCCGACCCTTACTTTCTTTACGCGGCCAGCAACTCCGGCAGTCTGCTTGGCCTGCTGGCCTACCCGCTGCTGCTGGAGCCTCTCATGGGCCTCGCCGAGCAGAGCCGGCTGTGGGCATGGTGCTACGGGTTGTTTTTGCTGATGGTAGCGGCCTGTGTTGTGCTGGTGTGGGGGGCGACCAAGGCCAGGTCTTCTTCGGCGACCGGGCCCATGCCGCGCCAGCCGGCTCAGGATAGCGCGGGTGAAAACCCCGACCAGGTTTTGAACCGGCGCCAGCGGTTCCGCTGGGTCGTGCTTGCATTTGTACCCTCCAGTCTGATGCTGGGCGTCACCAGCCTCCTGACCACCTACATTCTTCCTATTCCTCTGCTGTGGGTTCTTCCTCTCGCGGTCTATCTGCTGAGCTTTGTTTTCGTCTTTGCGCGGAAACCCGTTTTGTCACATCAGTGGCTCGTCCGGCGGCTGCCGTATCTGATTCTGGGCGCCTTACTCCCGATTGTTGCCAAGGGGGTCTTCCCCTTGTTGGTGATGGTCCCGTTCTATCTCCTGACGCTCTTTGCTGTCGCCATGGTTTGCCACGGTGAGATAGCCCGCAGCCGGCCGTCCGCGCGGCGCCTCACCGAGTTCTACCTGTGGATTTCAGTTGGAGGGGTGCTCGGAGGAATCTTCAGCGCCCTGATGGCGCCCTTGATCTTTAACTCGCTGGCCGAGGTTCCGCTGGCGCTTGTGCTGGCTGCGGCACTGCGTCCACCCATCGACGTCGTGAACGATACACCGCGTGCCCGCAGGCTGGATTTACTGCTGCCCATCGCACTCGGCGCGTCTATGGTGGCGGTGATTTTTGTGCTGCAGGCGAAGGGCCTGAAGTCGGGACGGATGCTCGACGTTCTGATCTTCGGCTATTCCATGGTCTGGTGCCTCCGCTTCGCCAGGCGACCCCTGCGCTTTGCCCTGGGGGTGGCCGCGTTTTTCCTGGCCAGCCACTTTTACACCGGCCCCTTCGGCCATACCCTGGGCACGGAGCGCAGTTTCTTCGGCGTGTATCGCATCGCCAACAACCAGGCGAACAGGCTTCGGATACTCTTCAATGGCGGCACGGAGCACGGCATCCAGAGCCTGGACGCCGCCCAGGCGTGTACGCCCCTCGCCTACTTCACGCGCGGTGGGCCGATCGGGCAGTTGTTTGCGGCCTATGCGGGGAGCGCCATTGAACGTCAAGTTGCCATTATCGGGCTGGGCGCCGGAGACATGGCCGCCTACGAAACTCCCGGCGAGCAGTTCACCTTCTATGAGATCGACCCGCTGGTGGAGCGAATTGCAAAAGACCGGCGTTACTTCACTTTCATTTCGAATTGCGCATCACAGGTGCGCGTGGTGCTGGGCGACGCGCGCTTGCGGCTGCGCGAGGCCGCCGATCATCGCTACGGCATCATTGTGCTGGATGCGTTCGGCGGCGATTCCATCCCTGTGCATCTGCTCACTCGCGAGGCCGTCCGGCTCTACCTGCGCAAGCTTGCGCCCGGCGGCGTGCTGGCGTTTCACCTGAGCAATCGCTATCTTTACCTCGATCGGGTTGTCGGCAATCTGGCACAAGACGCAGGTTTGGAGTGCAGGATCAATGTTGATTCGACCGCGAGCAGGAGCGAGGCCAGGAATGGCAAGCTGGCATCAGTATGGGCGGTGATGGCCCGCAAGCCGGGAGACCTGGCGGCCCTGGCGGACGACCCGCGCTGGGAGCCCTGTCCGGCCGTCCCGGGCGCAAGAGTGTGGACCGACGACTTCTCGAGTGTCGTGAGCATTTTCAGGCTTCACTGACCAGAACACGATGCCGGCGCATAAAAGGTTTCTGTCTCTGCGGTTTCCCCTGGCTTGCGCACATTTCGCGCGTGGAGAGCTCAGGCCCGGAGCCGTAGCGCGAACCTCCGTTTTTGAGGTCCGCGGCCCTTTTTAGCCCACGCCGTGAGCCGTGGGATTCGGTTGGCGTTAAAATCTTCCCCAGCCCCGGCAAGGGCGAAAGACATGCGGCTTGGCGCTTAGGTGAAAATTGGCGTGAGCGCAACCGAGCGCCTCTCGCTTCGCGAGAAGGCAAACTCGACAAAGCGCGAATCTGCGCCAGCCACGATGCTGTGCTCTGCGCCAGGTTTGGGCGAAAGGGCATGACTTCATTTGCGCGGGGCTTGCGAAAGGGCACGACTTCAGTCGTGCCGCCAACGCCTGCAATAAGAATAACGGCTTCAGCCGCTGCCTTTCGCCCCTCCGGGGCTGGGTCTGCTTGTCGTTGCCTGCTGTCCCATGGCTCACGCCATGGGCTATAGTCTGCCGCCCCCTTCGGGGGCTCAATAGCATTTCGCCTTCACT
>JBAUWE010000460.1:0-2638 GCA_049583595.1 Terriglobia bacterium | reverse complement strand
CGCCGATTTCGTGAATTAAATCTCTTGAATTTCCGGACCATGAGTACGCGCCCACATACTGTCGGGCCCCAATCATAGGGAGTGCTGAAACAAAAGTTACGCCGAAGGGGGCAAATAATCGCCTTGCCGGAAAGAAAAACCAAAACTGGAATGAGATAGAGCTATCGGTCCGGGACATCTGCGCCCGGAAAGAGCTGACCAAGGCCTCGCAGGATGTTCTGTTCTTCAGGCGAAAAGCTCTGGTGGAATTGCGGGCTGTCGAGAAACCTCTGCCGCTCCTCAGGCGTCATGCCACGCATGCGGCGAAGCGCCATCCGCACGCGTATCCTCTCTGCAGGGCGCAGGTCGCGCCATTCGCCGGACATTTCCCGCACGTTCCGGCGCTGCTCCGGAGTGAGACCCGAATAGATTCTCTCCCGCCGCCGGAGCTGTTGCTTCTGCTCCGGCGAGAGTTGGTTCCAGTGCCGAAGGTTTTCCCGAATGCGCTTCTGGCGCTCAGGCGGGAGATTCTGGAAGCGTCTGTTATTCCTGAGAATTCGTTCCTGCTCTTTGGGCGGCAGTTCCCGAAGGCGCGCAAGAAAGCCGGCCCGCAGCGCCGCTTGCCGCCGCAGCGCCTGCCGGACGCGCATTCTGCGCGCCTGGCGGACTTCCCGTCTCCGCTCCGCCCTGGTCTGCGAAAACACTGGAAGCGCCGGAAACAGTAGGCTGGCCAGCACAAAGGCCAGCAACGCCGCAAAGCGGCAGCGCCGCGCTTTACCAAGAGACGACAAACCCGAATTGACTGATCGATTCTTCATCATCCGCTTCGTTCACACGGTCCCGGCCCTCAATGGCCTTCCAGCGTCACGGGTAATTCGCGTTCGCCTGGGGAAGTTCCGAAAGCGCGTCAAAATTCGCAACCACCTCGTAATCTTCCAGCAGTGAAAGGTTCTCGTCCATTTTCAACTGTTCTTCAGGCGGTAGAGGCTGCCGCAGCACCCGGGTTGTCGGGGAGTTCTGTGCCGAGGCCGTGTTGGCCGTCGGCTGTTGCTGGCTGGCGGCCGGTTGCTGATTTTCAACCACCCCCTGGTGGTTGAAAACCACCACAGCAACCAGAATCAGCACCACGGCAGCCACCCCCGCCGCCAGCGCCCGCACCCTGCCGAAACCGAAAAAGCCGGAATTTTTCTTCTCGCTCGCTGCCACCCGGGCGCGGACCCTGGCGTCAAACCAGGGCGAAGGCTCAGCCGTATTCCAGTCATCGAGAACCGAGTCGAGCCGACGATATTCTTCCGCCGCGCGGGCGCATTCCTCGCAACCGGCCATGTGGCGGCGCACTCCGTCAGCCTCACCGGCATCCAGCATGTTGTGGACAAACAGAAAGAGCTTTTCACGATTGTTGCATTTCATAGCTGTCCTCCCCTGACGAGCGGCTCAAGGCGCTCGCGAAGGGTCTCATAAGCGCGAAACAGCAGCGATTTGACGGCGCTTTCGGAAACCTTCAAAATCCCGGCAATCTGCCGGTAGTCCACGTCCTGGTACTTGTGCAGAATCACCGCGGCGCGCTGATTTTCCGGCAGGGCCTCGATGGTTTCGCGGATCATCCTTCCGCGGTCGGTTTCAATCAATTGCTGCTCAACCGAAGCCCTGGGATCAACAAATTCGAATGATCTTTCGCCGTCCTCGTTTGAGCCGTGCCCGTCCAGACGCTGCCGGCCCTTCGAGTCCCGGATGGCGTTCAACGCAAGGTTGGTGGCAATCCGGTAAAGCCAGGTGGTGAAGCGCGCGTCCGGCCGATAGCGATGGCGCGCCTTGTAGACGCGGAGAAAGGCCTCCTGGGCCAGGTCTTCCGCCAGGGCCTCATCGCGTACCATGCGGCAAAAGTATTTGACCAGCGGCGTGCGATAGCGCCGCAGGAGTTCGTCGAAGGAACCCGCATCGCCCTGGCGAACCCGCAACATCAAGTCGAGATCCGAGTCAACCACCATCGCGCCCACACCCTATATAACACATGGCCCGCCAAAGAGTTGCGCTCAGGCGGGGAGTTTTTGTTCGGGACCCGTGCCGGCCGGGCCCGTGCCTGATGGCCCCATCTTTAGCAACTTTGTTGCCGGGCGCGCTCTTTTCCCCCAGAATTTCGCCAAATTCCGGCCGGGCGGTCACGATGGGAACACACCGGCAAGGGGATTGAGTCACCATTTGGGCATCATGAAGCTCTCTCGGAGCGTGCCGGAACAGCCCAAGACGTTGATTCCGGATGCTTTCCCATCTCACCCGTCCACCTCTAACTCGATTCCAGGCGCAACTTCGTCTCCCTTTACGGGTTTAAGGAAACATGGCCAATTGGCCGCAATGCGGGTCGCTTGAACCGCCGACCGCTACCCGGAGGCCGTCAAGTCCCCCGTTCGGCTGGAGAACGGCCGGGGCTCGCGTTCCGGGCCCGCTGAGAAATTTGAAATCCGGCTGAAAATGGCAGCGAAAGTGCTATGACCACTACTGGAAGCAGGATCAGACGCTGAAAGGGCGATTGGAGTAGCAGGCACATGCAAGGGAGTTTTTACGTAAATTTTTCAGGATTTCGAAAACACTCCCTGTTCATCAGGCGTCTAATTAGACATGAGGAAGTAAAGTGATCGACAGGCAGCAGACAGGGATTAGG
>JBAUWE010000459.1:0-18756 GCA_049583595.1 Terriglobia bacterium | reverse complement strand
TACCGAAATCTGATCATAAATTTCGCCTTCGCGTACTCCCAGGGGCAGATTGTCTCCGTGCAGCAGGTCACAAACACCCGAATCACCGTGTACCTGAACAATGCCCGTATGTCCGCAATCAACCAGGTCAAGACACCGTTTATTCACATCCAAACGCGCATAGCTCAACGTGACAAAGCTTTCCAGGTCAATCAGTTGCCGGACCACCTCGGCGTGGGACAACATCACAATTTCCTTCGGCTCAGGGAGCTTGCCGTTCTTGGAAAAAGCGTTCAGATGACTCAGGGCCTTCAAGAAGTAGCTTTTGGTAGCAGCCCCCACCAGGGCTGCGGGAATTCCCTTGCCCATCACATCCCCGACAATAACGTCCAGACACTGGTCACGATGCCTGAAAAAAATGTAGAAATCCCCGTCAATCCGTTGCGAAGGAATCGTCAATGCGGCCACACGAAGCCCCGAAACATCAACTGGCGGGTGGTCGAGCAGCAACGTTCTCTGAATTTTGTACCCGACCTCCGCCTCACGCTCATGTGCGAGCGCAAGCTCGGCCGTAGCAGCCTGCTCCCTTACCAGGTGTTCATCCTTCTGCAAATTTGCAGCCTGGAGTTCAGCGGTTCTTTCGATGACACGCTGCTCCAATTCAGCATTCAGTTTGCGAATCCCCTCCTCGGCCTTTTCGCGCTCAGATCTTGTCCGCAGAGCCGTAATCCCGAATGCAAGGTCGCTGGCCAGCTCAGTCAGAAGATGCACTTCTTCATCGCCAAAGGCATCTGCCTCGGAGGCATAAATGTTGATGGACCCAAAAACGCTGGAATCCACCAGCAATGGAATCGAAATCATCGAACCGTACCCTCGCTTTAGAGCCTCATCGCGCCAGGGTGCCACACGGGGGTCCATCGCAATGCTTCTTACCAGCACGGTCTGCTGTTTACGAATACCCATACTCACTGGTCCCCGGCCCCGCTCGTCCTCTGCCCAAGTGATGTCCAGCGAACCCAGATAGCCTTCGTCGTACCCCGCCTGCACCAACGGCAAAACGGATCTTGCTTCATCCTTTTCAGCCCGCCCAACCCAACAGAGTCGATAACCACCTTCATCCACAATCACATCACATATCCGCTGGAGAAACGTTAACTCGTTCGTTGCCCGCACCATGGCTTCATTGCAGAGGCTGAGGGCCCGGTTCGCGCGATTAATCCTCAGCAACTGTGCCTCTGACCGATAACGTTCGATGGTCGAACCCAGGATGTTGGAAACTGCCTGAAGAAAGCTGACTTCGTCCCTTGTGAAAGTTCTGCGGCTGCGCGTATGAGCCCCGAGAACTCCGTACGGCCCATCCTTTGTCATGATGACCACGCTGGCACCACCGATAACACCATGGGTCAGAAGAAGTTCCGGTGCACCGAATCGCTTCTCTGCCTTGAAGTCCTCAACCACCACAGGCTCCGCCGAAAGCAGGGTAAAACCGGCCTGTGAGCTTTCGCCAACACCAATGATTGAACTGCCGACATACCCTGACTTCCAGCCAATACCCCATTTCAGAAGGCACGCTCCGCCGCCCGGCAACAATTCCAGCACCTTGCAAAATTCTGTGCCAAGGGCCCGCGAAACCTGCCCCACAGCTTCGTCCATGACCTTGTCAAGTGTGGCGCCCCGCAAGGCATATTCGCCCAGCCTCGCGACAACGGTCTGGAGCTGGGCAAGACGGCGCACTACTCCCTCCGCTCGCCGTCGAGCAGTGATGTCATACACGGTCGATCGGCTCATCACATAATTTCCATCTCGGTCTCGAACGGCAGTAGCACTGAGGAGCACAGGAAGAATAGACCCATCCTTCCGCACCATGTCCAATTCAAGGTCCTGAATCGTTCCCTCCGCCTTAAAGGCCGTAAAGCGGTCCTCGAATACCTTGCGGCTCTGCGGAGTCAGAAATTCAGCAAGTTTCCTGCGGCCTACAACTTCCACGCTGGAATAGCCCAGCCAGGAAAGCTCAGTATGGTTGATTCGAACGACGGTTCCGTCCGGGCCAATGGAGTGGTAACCACACGGCGCATTGTTATAAAGGTCGTGGATCTCATCTGATGATTTCCTCAGGCGATCCTCGGCCAGTCTGCGCTCCGTCACATCCTGGACGGTCCCAATTCCTCGAATGGCCCTGTTCCCCTCGTCAAACTCTACAGTTGCCCTCTCTCGAACCCATTTCACCCTTTCACCAACCAGGATCCGGTGTTCAACGTTGTAGGGACTGCCCCGTAAAGCAGCACCCCAGGCCTGCTTGACCATTTCCCTGTCCTCAGGATGGATGGCATTCAGGAAATCTTCATAGGTGTGAGCATGGCCTTTTCGCAGGCCAAAAATGCGGTAGACTTCGTCTGAACAGGTAAACTGATTGGTGGAAATATCTAAAATCCAGCTTCCAACGTGTGCGATGCCCTGCGCTTTCCGCAGGCTCGCCTCGCTTTCACGAAGGGCCGCCTCGGCCTTTTTTCGATCTGTAATGTCGCGAGCTGCAGCAAAAACACCTGCCACTGCGCCGCTTTCGTCACGGTAGACGGATGCGTTATACAGGACCGGCGTTCCATGTCCGTCTCGATGGCGAATTTCCAGGGAATAGTTGCGCACTACCCCATTTTGGAATGCCTTGCGGTAACCGGCCCTGGCCGCCTCAGGATCGGTAAAATATCCGGAAAAATCCGTCCCGATCAGTCCCGACCTGGAAAGGCCGGTGGCCGCTTCAGTCGCGGGGTTGACGTCTCTGATCTTTCCGTCTTTGCCAATGGTCAGAAGCGGGTCGATTGAAGCCTCCAGCAAACTCCGGTTATAGGCATTCGCACGCTTCGCTTCCTTTCGTTCCAATTCAGCCTCGGCGGCACGTTGCTTGGACCGGGCAGAAAGCTGGCCTACGGTCAGCGAGGTCACCAGGAAGGTTATCAGAGCGATGATGTTTTCAGTATCCTCGGCAGTTGAGAATCCCGAGGCAGCCAGGAAGAAAAAATTGAGACCGAACAACCCAAACAACGAAGCCAGCAGCGCCGGTTTGCTCCCCCAGAAGATCGCAACCACCAGGACCGTGAGAAGCATCGCCAGCGCCACAGTGGTGTCATTAACCTGGCGACGAAACGCCACGCAAACAGTCGTCACCACCACGATGCCCAGCAGGGCAAAAAAGTAACCGGCAACCTTACTTTCCGTAATGCGCGATGGCATATTGTTGTGGAGCCTCAACATGGATACGGGTTTATTCGTATCGGCAACATCATGACCATGGACTCCACCGTTGATGGGCGCTATCTGTGATCCTCATGCGTTCAACCCTGGCACAGACGCCCCGCTCCGCGACTCCTGCGCTGATTGGTCGGCCTCAAAGCTCCCGACAGACCGTCCTCAATAACAGTCTAGCCGTAGCATCGATAGTCTTCAAGAACTCCAATCGTACACAGTACCAGCTAATCAATGCCGGCCCCTTCTCCTGCGGCGCCGCTTGGGCAATCCTTCAATCGCACCTTCGGCGCCCAACTCTGGCTGGCCACGTTCCCCGGGCAACTCCTGCCAGTCTGGTCCCTTAGAGACTCTGCTAGGTCTTCGTCAACTGGAAGTAGTTTTGGGTCAATTGGAATATGTGCCGGGAATTTATGTTTGAAAAGATAGCTACCTGGCTCAGCGCGCTGATGCCAGACCAGGTTGAGCAGGTCCGGCTTCCCAGCTGGCCTGCCATTAGCACTTTCCCTGCCAACACCTTCTTAAACCTCAAAAAAACGGCTGGGAAGGAGACGATAAACCAGGAAAAGAGCGAACGGATGCATCAAACCGGCCATGATGAAGATTGGCGTATAGGAGAACTTCGTCACGACATAGCCCGTGCCCAGGCTGGCGATAATCCCTCCCACCGCGCCCGCCATTCCGGAAAATCCCGTCGCAGTCCCCACTTCCGAACCGTGGAATAAGTCCGTTGGCAGCGTGAGCAAATTGGCGATCCATATCCCATGGCCAAAAATAATGAAAGAAGTTGCCGCAATAGCCAACGCTGCCGAGGGGACCAGCGGCGCCAGGATCGCTGAAGGCAGCAGGCACGCTCCCAAGGCCATGGCAAACTTGCGGGCACGGGAAAGTTCCCACCCGGAACGCATCAGACGTCCTGAAAGCCATCCACCGAAGATGTATCCGGCGTCGCCAAAAAGAAAAGGGACCCAGGCAAACTTTCCAATCTCAGCGAGATTGAATCCACGAGCCTGGTGAAGATACGATGGTAGCCAGAAGATAATAAAGTAAATGACCGGATCGGTAAAAAACCGCGCGATCATCAGCGAATAGCACTGGCGTGACTTCAGAACCCTCCGCCAGTTCAGGCGGTCACCTCGGACAGGCTGTGTCTCTTCTGCGGGACGAACGAGGTCCTTGATCTCCAGGTATTCTTTTTCTCGAAGCCATCTGTTCTTGTGAGGAGGCTCGTAAATGACCAGCCAAACCACCAACCAGAGCAAGCCCAAGGCGCCTGTGAAGATAAACGCCGATCTCCACCCGTAACGCAGCGTCAAGAAGGCTGCGACCGGTGGTGCGATAGCTGCGCCCAGTGAAGAACCGGCATTGAAGATGCCGACCCCAAGGCCGCGCTGGTCAGCCGGAAACCACTCTGCAATCGCCTTGGTGGCTGCCGGGAAGTTGCCGGGCTCGGCCAGTCCCAGCAGAAAACGATAGAATGCCAGCGACCATTTGCCCTTCGCAAACCCGTGAAGAATCTCAGCCACCGACCAGGTGGAAACAAATAATGCGAAACCCTTCCGCGTCCCCAGCCGGTCGACCACGTAGCCGGAGACGGCGTACATGATGGCGTAGGCAAAAAGGAAAATACTCACAATCTGCGCGTAGTCCTCATCGGTAAGATACAGATGATGGCGCACATCCGGAATAACCACCGAAAGCGTCAGGCGATCGGTATAGTTAATCACCGTCGCCATCAACAACAGACCGGCAATAAACCAGCGCAGTTTGGGAATTTTGATTTTCATAGCTAGAGATTCCGCCGCCCCGGCAGGACTTCAAGTGCAAGCAGCGTGCTGCTTCAATTCATTTGTTCAACAACTGCATGATCAGGATTGCGGTACGAGGAAGGTGGAAGGGATCTTTTACCGGCAGCGCAATCACCTCGGTGGTGGGGTTCCCTTCCCGTGTCAGCCGCTGCCGCCACTCCCCGACTTCCGGCATCGGGAAGTGCGAGAACGACCACTCGTGAACCCTTTCATACCATTCGGCACACCATTCCTCGCCAGTCAGATGGTGGGCAAGCAGCAGGGCGTAAAGCGCCTCCGTGTGCGGCCACCAGAGTTTCTTATCCGCGTGCGGCAGAAAAGGTTCATGGCCTTCGGCGTCAATTCCCAGGAAGATGCCGCCGTATTCCTGGTCCCATCCCTTTTCGAGATGCCACCGGATGACTTCTGTGGCCCTGTGAACAAGTTCCTGGTCGCCTCGGCTCATCGCCCGGTGCAACACGAACCACATCGATTCGATGGTATGCCCGGGCATCACAAACGTTCCTGCGTTGGGCGGAAGTTCTTCATAGGTATCGGTTAGAAACTCCAGCAAAACCTTGCGGTCCGGCCGCACAAAATAGCCCATGACCCGCGCGGCATAGCTGTCAGCCAAGTCCGCCAGGGTGCCGTCTCCCGTGGTTTGCGCCAATTCACCCGTGGTTTCCGTCATGATCATCGGCACACCATGGTTCTTCCAGCCGGGGGGCAACGGATACGGCGCTGTCTCGGTAAAGTCGGGTTCTTCGATTCTTTGACGGATACGGGTGAACGTTGCAAGGGCAATCGAAAGAATGTCCGCGTCTTGCACGGCTCGATAGTATTCACTCAGGCCGTAAACGGCCAGGCAGTCGGTATAAATGCTCGTGGCGCCTTCAATCACCTGCCCTGCCCGGTCTGTGTGGTAGACCCATCGGCCCTGGTCGTCCCGCCCGTGCTCCAGCAGAAACCGCACGGAGTTTTCGGCAACCCTTAGAAACTCCGGCCGCTTCTCCACCCGGTTGTAAAGCGCCGCGAAGGTCCATACGGACCTCGCCTGGGACCACATGAACTTGTCGCCGCTGATGGGCGAGCCGTCTTCCTTCATGCAGGAAAGCACGCCACCCTGCTCCCAGTCGATTCCACGCTTCAGCCAGAAAGGAACCACTCCGTCCAGCAGAAGGCTGCGATATTGTTCGTAGAGTTGTGCGAAATCCATATTTGATCCAGTTCCTTACCAACGGGAATTTACGCCGGGAAAAACAATCCCGGCCAATGCGCGCCCTGTCAGGCTTGTAGCCGTATTAAAAGCGTTGGCCTTGTCTTTGGGCCCCGGATTAGCGCCCATGTTCAACAAACCATAGGACTTGCCGTTTTCCGGCTTCAGGATGAACGCGTCAAACTTTTGCACGGCCCGTGCCACACGAGGGTCATGGTCGACGTGCTCGTAATACCAGATCAGGTAGTTTACGATTCCCGGGCTGCGCGTCCGGTCCCAGCTCTTCTGCGCGTGCTTTGACCACGTGCCATCGGGCAGTTGCGTTCGCAGCAGGAACTCGATGTTCGGCTTGACCGCCTTGTGAATCCAGGCTCGCCAGGCACGATTCGCACAGTGGAGGTCGAACGCCACGATGCCCTCTCCAACGTAAGCTGAGGTCCCGTAGGTCGAATCTTTCCACAGATTGTAATCGTTCTTGGCGTCGCCCTGCTTGCTCCAGTCGGCCCCTTCCATTTTCAGGATGTAAGGAATGTTGCCGTCGCTCCGCATCGTGCTCAGGATCCATTTCAGGGCGTTATGAGCGACTTCACGATACTCGTCCTTCTTCGTAACGTGATACATCCAGGTAAAGATCTCGCCACCAGTCAGCGCCGATGAGAGGGTGTACTGGTCATAGATCGGGCCGCTCATTACACCATCTTTCACGTGCCGCCAGCCCGTGCCGATCGCGCCGTTCTTGTGAATCATTCCATCTTTTTCCAGGGAGTCCGTATAGCGCCGTACGGCATCGAAATATTCCTTCTGCCGCCGGGGACCCACATGCCTGTAAAGAGCAATAAAGAGGCCGAGCGCACTGCCGGTATCGGCCAGATAAACCGTCCCGTAACCCGACGCCCAGAACCCGCTGGGCATCTGCTTCTTCAGCAGGTAATCACCGTACGCAACGGCCGTATCAAGATAGCGGCGGTTGCCGAAAATCTCGTACCCGGCCACCAGGTCCCGCATGTAATACCCACCCACGTAGATGGTGGAGAAAGTGCTCTTTTCCTTGACAATGAAATCGCACAAGTTCTTGAGCGACTCGCGGGTTTGCACACATCCCGCGTCCGCACAGAAAGGGGAAGACTTTGGAGCCGGGGCAGCGCAAACGACCACAGGGAAGATAAGAATTGCAAGAAGGTGTCTGCTCAAGCGGCGCTTTAACTTCATAGAATTAGTTCTCCCGTATCCTGGGTTAAATGGATGAATGGAAGTCTTAAATGCCGAAAAGAGATTTTGTCCGAAATCTCACCAGCAGGCAAGGTTTAGTCGCTGCCCAGCAGAGGACAATGATGCCATCATGCGATTCTCGCCTGCAGGAACTTTTGGGCCATAGCAATCAAATGGGCCAACAGATAGCATGCAGCACCCCAAGCAACCCGTGATAAACTGCCCTGCAATCTAACAGTCTGGGAAGGTTACGGATGGCTGAATCGAAGAACAACGAACGCGATGACAAATCCCTTGGCATGGACCGCAGGATTTGCCGTCGGGATTTTCTGAACTCGACTTTGCTGGCTTCCGGGAGCCTGTTGTTAAGCCCGCTGGCGCCGAACGACTTGCTCGCCCAGGGGAGCGACTGGACCGGTTATGGCGGCGTGGGAGATTACCAGAATTCCAATGGAAATACCGCTGAAGTGATGAACGCCGGGCATCAGATCCGCGACCACATCTTTGACGGAGTCCCCGCCAACGCCATCAATACGGGCGAAATTTTCGACTGCGTGGTGGTGGGCGGTGGAATCAGCGGACTGGCAGGTGCGCTTTTCTTTCACAATCAAACGGGCGGCAAGCGGTCCTGCCTGGTTCTGGATAACCATCCCATGTTCGGCGGCGAGGCCAAGCGAAATGAGTTTGTCGTGGACGGCCAGCGCCTGATGGCGCCGCAAGGCTCAGACCATTTCCAGGTTCCCTACCCGTACAGCTTCACAGCCCGCTTCTACGATCTGATTGGAATCGACCGGCATCAGTTTAAGTACCAGACATGGGAAAGCTCTTCTCCGGAGATCCCACTTGGCCGGACTTTTGAAGCAATGCCGTCGCCCGTTGGCTACTATTTTGGCCAGAAGTTTGGTCAGAATCCCGGAAAGTGGCTCGTCGATCCTTGGAAGAACAAATTCCAGGGCGCGCCGATTCCCGCTGCCATGAAGAACGAATTGCTCCAGTGGAGAGACAAAAGTGCAAACGCGAGGAACGCGCCTGTGTTCGAGTATCCGGGCGATGCAGCCTCCAGGCGCCTGGACAGTATGACCATTGAAGAACACCTCATGGAACAGGGCTTGAGCCGGGAAACGATTCGCACCATGCTGCCCGATGAAGGGGGTGGTTTTGGACTGGGGCCGGATGTTCTTTCTGCCTACACGGCATACGCTTTTGAGGAGCTGCATTCCGTGGATGACACCCCGGAAACAGGCTGGTATGCCTTTCCAGGCGGCAACGCCGGAATAGCCCGCCACATTGTAAAAACCCTGATTCCTGATGCGATTGCCGGACCACGGACGCTGAGCGCAATCTGTGAAAACAAGGTCAATTTTGCGGCCCTTGACCGCCGCGGCCAACCGGCGAGGGTCCGCCTTGGGGCTACGGTTGTTCGCGTTGAGCACGAAAAGCAACCGCAGAATTCGGAATTCGTCTGGGTCACCTACACACAAGGAGCAAAGGTCTACCGCCTGAAGGCGCGGTCGGTAGTAATGGCGGGCGGCTGCTGGACCACCAAACTGGTTGTGCGCGACCTGCCCCCCACTCACAAGGAGGCTTATGCCCAGTTTTACCGATCGCCCTGCATGATTGCCAACGTCGCCGTGCGCAACTGGCGGTTTCTTTACAAACTGGGGTTTTCAAGCGCCCAGTGGTTTGAAGGGCTGGGTTCCTTTACTTCCGTGCACAAGGTTCCACTCTTTAGCGGGGCGCCTCCCACCATCGGTCCCGATTCACCAACCGTCATCACCCTGAAAGTCCTTTTCTCTTCCCCGGGAAAACCTATCGAAGAACAAGGCAACCTCGGACGGATGGAACTTCTATCAACTTCCTATCGTGATTATGAGCGAAAGATCCGTGAGCAGTTGACGGACATGTTTTCGCAGTCAGGTTTCGACGCCCGACGCGACATTGCCGGGATTGTGCTCAACCGCTGGGGCCATGCCTACGTGAATCCGCAACCAGGTTTCTTTTTTGGCAAGGATGGGAAACCGGCGCCGCGTGAAATCCTGCGAGCTGCGCCCTTTGGCAGGGTCGCTTTCGCCAACACAGATCTTTCAGCAACGCCGGATCACAGAACTGCAGTTCTGGAAGCTCACCGGGCTGTAGGACAACTCCTTAATCAGGTGATCCGTTGACGGCCGCGAAGGCTCATGAATGTCTGCGCATATTGGTTCATGCTTGGGTGCCTGGCCAGACCGTCCCACGGGTGTCTCGCTGAGGCTGCACAAAAACTTTGTGATAGACTTTGAGGGTTGTCCGCATCACATGCTGGCCGCCTTGGGGCTCATAACTATGTTTTCGCATGGTTTCGGTCATCTTGAGGAAACGAGCGTCGATAGAGTCAGGAAAGTCTTCAATTTTCAACACGCGGGGGTGGCGGAACTGGTAGACGCAAGGGACTTAAAATCCCTTTTCCCTTCCGGGAAGTGAGGGTTCGATTCCCTCCCTCCGCACCAGGATTTTACGGTCCTGGCAGCCTGGTAACCGTTCGGATTTCCTTCCTGATTGAATCTCGTGGTAGATCTGCAGGAGCTACTTCTTTGCGGTGATCAGGCTTGGAATCCGTTCGGCAGCTTGCCAGCAGGCTTTACCCTAAAGGCGCAACATTCTTCCTGGAGAAAAGATCTAAAAGTCCCCTTGCCGTTCGCCGGCAGTGAACATGCATCATGAAGCGACGGTTGCCTGCTGACCTACGCGCCGCCTGGCTCCGGATGGAGATGGACCCAAACCTCGCCTATTCGACGATGTTTCGTGCCCGCTGATACCAGCCAGGCGCAGGGGAAAGCGCTCTCAGCTACCAATCTTTATGCAATGAGGGATTCAGGCTGAGATTCTTGCCGCTGGCCACGTCCAGGTCCTGCGACCATGACTCATACCCCCACTTGGTGATGGTGACCAGATGCTTTCCGAGAGGAATCTGGACTGTAGTGGGGGTGTGGCCCACCTGGTAACCATCAACCATAATGGTGGCGCCGGCCGGAACCGATTTGAAATCAACGGACAGCGTCTTGCCTGTTTTCGCCTGCTCTTCGAGCGACTTCTTCTTGACGGTGTAGGTCAGGTAGCTGGGCTTCTCCGGGGGAGCTTCTTCCTTTTTCTGTTCCTGGCCGTTCTGCTTCTGGTTCTGGTTCTGATTCTGCTGGCTTCCGGTCATCCCCTGGCTCTGATTCCCGTTTTGATTCTGATCCTGGCTTTGAGTGCTTTGTTGCTGGCTGCTCTCCTGTGGCTTGGGAGCGGAGGCATACACATAACGGGTGGCGGAACCTCCATCCTGATACGCGTCTGAAGAGCGATCAAGGATTCGCGGCTGGGAGCCGGGAACAGGACTATTTGCAACGCTCGCGCTCTGTCCACGAGTCAGCGCCGTCAGGGTGAGGAAAGAAACAGCAACAACACACATAAGCCAAAGTCGATGTGACATCATCATTCTCCATTCCTTAAGGAATCGTATTGCTCCCCTCCACATGAAACAACGGCGTACAGGAAAAAACAGCCAGGTCTGGCAAGCCTCCCCTGCGATGCGGGAAAGCCGTATGCCCCTCGCCAGATCAGCGATCTCGCCTGCCAGGCGCCTTCTGTTCTCTTTGCCCGGCAACCGCCCTGTTTTCCCCGGCGCAACTCCGAGTAAGGACCTGAACCCTTGAACAGGAACACCTGGAACAGGCGTCCCCATCGCACTACCTACAACGCCCCCCAATAATATCACGGAATTTCGCCTGTCTTCGAAACTCTTAGATGCCGAGTTCCTTTGTAACCCCCTTCCAATCCCCGGGCGCCGGGGCCTCCAAATTTCAGCCGAGCTCCAAGGCAGCCACCTTTTGCATTGAATTGATGTAACAGGACTTACCACCTTCAGCCTCCCGGCAAAGCGGGCTTGTTGCCCTCAGGTCGGGCGTTCTGTTGGGTTTCTTTTCGGGACCCTGGAGCCCACGGTTTCCAAGGTATGTCACTTTCGCCGGAAAGGACGCTCACAAAAAAACCTTGACAACATATGTATTATAGATAATTCTATAATACTAGAGGAGAATTTTATGGCAGGGCGTTCACGGCGTTCGGATTCAATTGAGAAAGACCTCTACCGGCGCCATGCGGATTTCTGCAAGGTCATCTCTCATCCCACCCGTCTGCAGATTATTGACATCCTGCACGACGGCGAAATGTCAGTTACCGACCTCGCCACGCGTCTTCAGGTCACGGTGGGCAATCTTTCCCAACATCTCAACCTGATGAAGCAACGGCGAGTGCTGGATTCGCACAAGCAGGGCAACAGCGTCATTTACCGGCTGGCCAATCCCAAAATGATCAAAGCATGCTGTCTGATCCGCGAAATCCTATTTGAGCAAATGCAACAGGATACAAGCCTGCTCAAGCAGATGGACCGCTCACATGCTTTTGAGGAAAGGTCGTAATGCTGCAACCCTGCGAACAAAGCCAGGTGACCATGATCACCGACCTTCATCGAACACCCTTAAAGAATATGAGCATGCAATTCGTCAAATTTCTGAGCCAACTCCCCGGCTTCCGGCGGTCCGTTGCGGCCGCAGCCGGCCTCGCGATGTTGCCCTTGCTGCTGGCCTTGCTTTCCGGGCCTTCCCTGCGGGCGCAAGCAAATGCCCCTGCACCCACTGGCCCGGTGAGTCTGGAGCAGGCGGTCAACATTGCACTGAAGAACAATCCCACGGTCCAGGCCGCCACCGCTTACCGAGATGCGGCGCAGCACGCCATTGACACGGCCAAGGCCGGTTACCTGCCTCAACTGAATTTCTCGGAAGGCGTTACGCGCGGGAACAATCCTGTTTACGTCTTCGGCACCCTGCTGACGCAACGGCAGTTTACGGCGGCCAACTTCGACCTTGGATTTCTGAACACCCCTCCGGCGGTCGATAATTTCCGGACGCAGTTTTCCGCCTCGATGTCGCTCTACGATTTTGGACGAACCTCCGGCAGGGTCAGGAATGCCCGTATTCAGGCCCAGAGCGTTCGACAAGGTGCCAACCGTACTGAGCAGAGCGTGGTCTTCGAGGTGATTAATGCCTACCTGAACGGACTGCTTGCCCGCGAACAGGTGCGGGTGGCGCAATCGGCCGTGGCCATGGCGCAGGCGGACCTCGACCGGGCCCACGCCCGCGAGCAGCAGGGGCTCGCCGTGGCGTCTGACGTGCTGAGCGCGCAGGCACAACTGGCCCAAGCCAAAGAGAATCAGATTCGCGCTCAAAACGCCGTGGCCATTTCCCAGGCAGCGCTCAACGTAGCCATGGGCGTAGCCGAAGATGCTCCGACCCAGACCCAGGGCAAACTCGCGCCGGTGAAAGTCGCTGTAGGAGACCTTGCCAGTCTGCAGCAGCAGGCCCTCAAGCAGCGCCCTGATTACCATGAAGCTCAACTCCAGGCGGAACGGGCCGGGAACTCCGTGTCGCTGGCCAGGAAAGAGTTCCTTCCCCGGATTGACATGATGGGTTCATGGGAACAGGATAATCAGACGTTTGCCGCTCGCGGCGGCAACAATTGGGTTGCAGGCGCCACTCTTACTTTCAACATTTTTAACGGTGGTGCCCGCCGGGCACAGATCGCCGAATCCCGGGCCTACGACCGCAGGGCGGAAGCCATGCGCCGCCAGATGGAGTCGGCGGTGCGACTGCAGGTTCGTGAGGCCTACCTGAACCTGAGCGCCGCGCGCCAGCGGGTGGAAGTTTCACGTGATTCGGCCGCACAGGCTGAAGAAAGTCTGCGAATCCTGCAAAACCGGTATGACGCAGGTCTCGCAACCATCATGGACGTGCTGCGGGCTGAAACCATGCGAACCACAGCACAGAACAATCATATGAACGCTGTCTACGATTTTCGGCTGGCATTTGCCGCTCTGGAACTGGCCACAGGTAAGCTCGGGCCTGCTTCACCGGCGGTGACACAATAGCCAGGCTCCAAAGCTCAGGAGTTTTGCTGACCATGAAAACACAAAACTATTTCCAATTTACGCTGGCCCTGCTTGTTGCCGCATTTCTTACCGCCTGCGGGTCAAAACAGCAGGCCCAGGAACCTGCTCCAGCAATGGTTTCAGGCGTCGCGGTCGTAGCAGTCCATGCCCAGTCGACCCCCGATTATTACGAGGCCGTGGGAACCGTGAAGTCCGGGACAACCAGCGTGCTGGGCGCCGAAATCAGCGGGACGGTGAGGAAAGTCTCGGTGAAAGAGGGCGACCGCGTCAGCCGCGGCCAGTTGCTCGCCGTGATTGACTCGCGCGTTCAGCGGGCACAGCTTGAGGCGGCAGCCGCCGGTATCGAGGAAAGCGACCAGGGTTTGGCGGAAGTCAAGCAGGCGCTTCAGGCGGCCCAAGCCGATCGAAAGTTTGCTGAAGCAACCTTCCAGCGTTACAAGGCCCTGCTGGCCAAAAAGTCGGTGAGCCGGCAGGAATACGAGAACGCCGAGACACGCTACAAGGGGGCGGCGGCCAACGAAATGGCCACCCAGGCAAAAATCAAACAGATGGAAGCCCGCCAGCGTCAGGCACAGGCCCAGCACAGCTCGGCGGCAACCGTGTTGAGCTATTCACGGATTGTTGCGCCCATTGACGGCGTCGTTACCGCAAAGTCCGTTGATGAAGGGACGCTGGTGATGCCCGGCACTCCCCTGATCACGGTTGAAGAAACCGGCCACTTCCGGCTGGATGCCAGCGTTCCGGAACGGTTCCTCGGCCTGATCCACGTGGGAGAACAAGTCCCTGTCAAGCTGGGTTCTCAGCAGGCAGAGGGACGGGTCATCGAAATCGTTCCCGCAGCTGATCCTTCCACGCGGACCTTTGTGGCCAAAGTGGAGCTTCCCCGGAACTGCAAATGCCAGTCCGGGCAGTACGGATCTGCAGACTTTGCCATCGGGACCGGCAATCGGCTGCTGGTTCCGGCCGATGCCCTGCTCCGGCGAGGCGAACTGGAAGGCCTGTTTGTCATCGACTCGAAAGGCGTTGCTTCCTATCGGTTGGTCAAGACCGGGAAGACCTTTGGCAGCGAGGTTGAAATCCTTTCCGGGCTTGACGATGGTGAACATGTTGCCGTTTCAAAGATCGACCAACTGAGCGACGGAGTACGGGTTCAAACCTCATGAACAAAAGTGAAATCGGCGTCGCCGGCCGCGTCGCCCGCTACTTTATCAATTCAAAGCTGACCCCTCTGCTGATGGTTTTCGCCGTTCTGCTGGGCGCATTCGCCATCTATGAAACGCCCCGCGAGGAAGATCCGCAGATCATCGTCCCCATGCTGGATGTGTTTGTGGGGATGCCAGGCGCCAGCGCCAAGGAAGTGGAAAAGCGTGTGACGACGCCCATGGAGCGGCTGATCTGGGAAATCCCCGGGGTCAAGTATGTCTACTCCATGTCCTATCCCGGCCAGAGCATGGTGATTGTCCGGTTCGAGGTGGGCGAAAACGAGGAAGATTCGATCGTCAAGCTTTACAACAAACTCTATTCAAACTTCGATCTGATTCCTCCCGGCGCCACCAAACCGCTGATCAAGCCCCGAACCATCTACGACGTGCCCATCCTGGCGCTGACTTTCTGGAGCGACCGTTACGATGACTATCAGATCCGCCGGGTGGTTGCGGAAGTCCAGCGGAAGGTTCAGACCGTCCAGGACGTCTCCGTTACCAACATCCTTGGCGGGCAAAAGCGTCAGATTCGCGTCATGCTGAGCCCCGCAAAAATGGCGGCTCATGGCGTAGCCCCGGCAGCGATTGTGCCCATCCTGGGCATGACCAACCAGGAACTTCCAGCGGGCGAATTCGCTTCCGGCAATCGCGAGTACCGGGTGCAAACCGGTGACTTCCTTCGCACGGCCGATGACGTGGGCAAGGTAGTCATTGGAGTATCGAACGGCCACGCGGTTTATCTTCGCGATGTTGCCACGGTCGAGGACGGACCGGCCGAACCGTCCAACTATGTTCTGTTCGGCTACGGGAAAGCAGGCGAAAAGCAGCGCCGCAGCGTCGCGGGCGAGTTCCCTGCCGTCACGCTGTCCGTCTCCAAACTCAAAGGGACGAACGCCGTCACCACTGCGGACGAAGTCCTCAAGATGGTCAACGACCTGAAGGCCAACGTGATTCCCAAAGACGTTCACCTCACCGTCACGCGGAATTACGGCCGTTCGGCGGAGGAGAAATCCAACGACTTGCTGGAACACTTGCTGATTGCAACACTCTCCGTCACGCTGCTCATCGCACTCGCTCTCGGCTGGCGGCCTTCCATCGTGGTGTTGGCGGCCGTGCCGGTAACGCTTGCTCTTGCACTCTTTGTCTTCTACATCTATGGCTACACGCTGAACCGCGTTACCCTTTTTGCCCTGATCTTTTCCATTGGCATCCTCGTCGATGACGCGATTGTTGTGGTCGAAAACATCGCGCGCCATTTCCATCTGCCGCAGAACAAGGGACGTCCGCTGGCCGACGTGGCCGTGGAAGCGGTGGATGAAGTCGGCAACCCGACCATCCTGGCCACCTTCACGGTGATCGCCGCCGTCTTTCCCATGGCCTTCGTGCAAGGATTGATGGGACCGTACATGCGGCCGATTCCCATCGGCGCGTCGATGGCAATGATCTTCTCGCTGCTGGTGGCCTTTGTTGTTTCGCCCTGGGCCGCCCTCCGGATACTGGTCCACGCAAAGGTCCACGAGCATGACGGCGAAACCGCAGGACCCGACCGTTTGCAGCGCATCTATCGAAAAGTTGTGATGCCGCTCATTATGAGCCGCAGGAGGCGATGGTATTTCCTGGGAGGAGTCGTGTTTCTGCTTCTCCTTGTCATGGTCATGCCGGTGGCCAAGCTGGTACTGGTCAAAATGCTGCCCTTTGACAACAAGAGCGAATTCCAGGTGATCGTCGACATGCCGGAAGGGACCACGCTTGAGCAGACGGCCCTGGTCACACAGAAGGTTGCGCGCCGGATTGCCCAGGAACCCGAAGTCGTCAATTACGTGGATTATATCGGCGTTGCTGCTCCCTACGATTTCAACGGCCTGGTTCGCCATTACTTCCTCCGCCAGGGGCCGAACAAGGCCGAAATCTACGTCGACCTTCTACCCAAATCCGAACGCTCCGCGCAAAGCCACGACATCGCCAAGCGGGTACGCCTTGCCATTGACCCCATCGGAGCGGCGTACGGCGCCAAACTGAAGGTTGCGGAGATTCCGCCGGGCCCGCCGGTGATGGCAACACTGGTGGCCGAAGTTTACGGTCCAAGCTATAGCGGGCAGACTGCCGTGGCCCGCCAGATCCTGGACGATTTTAAGAAAACGCCGGGAGTGGTGGACGTGGACTGGAGCGTGGAGGCTCCACAGAGCAAACTCCGCTTTGTGGTGGACAAGCAGAAGGCGGCACTCAATGAGGTTTCTGTTGAACAGATCGCCCAGACTCTGGGCCTGGCCTTGCACGGAAGTGTTGTCGGCATCGCACACCTTCCCAATGAACAGGAAGACGTTAACATCCTGCTGCGGGTTCCGCGCTCCGAACGGTCAAGCGCCAACAGCCTGGGGGAAATTCGAGTCATATCCCGTAACGGGAACCTGGTGCCCATCAGTGAACTGACCGACGTCAAAAAAGAGACGATCGAGCAGACCATCTATCACAAGAACCTCAAGCCGGTGGTCTACGTCACGGGCGACGTGGCAGGAAATGAAGAAAGTCCCGCCTACGCCATGATCCGGCTGGCCAAGGAGATGGACAACATCAAGGCTCCCAATGGCTCGAGCGTAGAGCGCTACCTGACCCAGCAGCCTTTCCTGACCAATAACTATTCAATGAAGTGGGATGGCGAGTGGCAGATCACCTATGAAGTGTTCCGCGACCTGGGCTTCGCCTTCCTGGTGGCGCTGATCCTGATTTATGGCATCGTCGTGGGATGGTTCCAGTCCTTCATTGTTCCGCTGGTGATCATGGCGCCCATTCCTCTCACCTTGATCGGCATCCTGCCGGCCCATGCCATCATGGGCGCATTCTTTACGGCAACGTCTATCATCGGCGTCATTGCGCTGGCAGGCATCATCGTCCGAAATTCCATTCTGGTGGTGGACTTTGTTGAATTGCGTCTGGCACAGGGGATGTCACTGGAAGAATCCGTTGTAGATGCCGGGGCCGTGCGTTTCCGCCCCATACTTCTCACCGCCGCAGCCGTCGTGGTGGGAGCCCTGGTCATCCTGTCCGACCCCATCTTCCGTGGTCTGGCCATCGCTTTGATTGCCGGTGCTATTGCTTCCACCCTGCTTTCACAAATTGCGGTCCCGGTCTTGTACTACATGAGCGCCCGCAAGAAGCACGAGCAGGCAAAACAGGAAGAACCGGCAGGAGGTGCGGAATGACACCTTTTGAACCAAAGAAAATCCTGTGCCCGGTTGATCTCAGCCCGGTTTCGGACAGCATTCTCCAATGGGCAGGCCTTTTCGCGCGCACTTTCTCCACGACGCTGGAAGTTCTCTATGCCGACTGGTGGGAGCCGCCGCGTTACTTTACCGAGGCTCAAATCCAGCAACTCTCCCGCCAGGAGCAGGAAAGCGAAAAGGCACTCCGGACCGAACTCGAGACCCTGGCCAAAGCGGCACTAGGAGATCCGGCTTCCTACGACATCACTGTCATTGAAGGCCACCCGACCGAACGAATCCTGGAGCGGTCAAAAGAATCGATGGCAGGGCTGATCGTGATGGGTAGCCATGGCCGGACCGGTGTGGCGCGACTGCGGCTGGGCTCTGTCGCTGAAGATGTTGTCCGGGCATCCGGCTGTCCGGTTCTGATTGTGAAATCGGCGGCAGACGTGGAACGCGTACCCGCCATCAGGAACATCATGTGCCCCATCAATTTCACCAGTCTCTCCCAGCAGAGCCTGGAGCTTGCTTCCGAGCTTGCCGCCGCCTTTGGCGCCAAACTCTGGGTGGCGCATGCAACGGACCACGAAGGGATAAAAGTGGAAGAAGTCCGGCAACGCCTCTGCGACTGGGTGCCGAAGGAAGTACGCGACCGTTGCCAGATATCCGAGGTGGTTGGCCGCGGAAACCCCGCCGAGCAGATTCTTCTCATGGCAAGGGAGCATTCTGCTGACCTCATCGTCATGGGAGCACAGCATCGGCCGTTTCTGGAATTCACAACCTTGGGGACCACAACCGAACGAGTCATGCGACATAGTCTCACTTCAGTGCTTGTGCTTCCGGCGGGAAAAGCCGAAATTGAGAGTTAGTGTTTTGAGGAGGAGTACATGGATTTGAATCGATGGCTCAGGCTGATCGCCGGCACGTTTGTCTTCGCCACCGTTCTGCTCGGGTATTA
>JBAUWE010000458.1:0-2396 GCA_049583595.1 Terriglobia bacterium | reverse complement strand
ACATCATGATGGCCGCTTATGGCTGGGAATAAGGCGAAGCGAGCAGCAAGTGAGGAGAGGTGGCAGGGGGGGAAGCCGCACCTGAGAAATTCCGCCGCGAAGCTTCCCGTAGCGCCAGCGTCTCGCTGGCCTGCCGCCGGCCAGAGGCCGGTGCGCTACCCTCAGCGACAAATTTCAGTCGCAGCCGCTTTGGGAGGTCCACAATAGATTCCGGGCTGTCTTTCCGCAGATCAGCTGGCCTGCCGCCGGGACGGCGGCGCTACGCGTAGCGCCAGCGTCTCGCTGGCTTCCCTGCCGGCCAGAGGCCGGCGCTACTGAGATGGGTGTTGCCAAACCCACTTCCAGTCTTTCAAGCCCGCCCGGGCCGGATTCTCCATAACGTAATGGGCAATTCGCTGGAGGTCCTGCTCGTCTCGGACGAGATGGTCGTAGTACTCCCGCTGCCAAAATTCACCGCTCTTTCTCAAAATCCTATTGGCACGCTTGGCCGTAAAGGACTTCCACGAATGCAGGATGCCCGCCAAGCCATGTTCAGGCGCCGGCCGGAAGACCACGTGCACATGGTTCGGCATAACGCACCAGGTCAGCAATCGGTAACGTGTCCCATCGAAATGCTGCAAAGCCGCGACAACCAGATCCGCAATCTCAGCCCGCGCCAGGTGGCAAGCTCCTTGCCCGGAATCCAGGCACTGCTCGATGCGCTCGGAGAACAGCCTGTCGAGCCGGTCGTGTTCCGTCGCCGTCAGTTCGCGCCTCTGCTGCTCGGCGGTTTTCACGATGTCCTGCCGCTCGAATTCGATGGATTCAAGGACGGATTGCGGCAGCGAGTCCGCCAGTCGAAAAGTGACGAAGTAAGTGGCGCCATCGCTTTCCCAGTGCGGAAGATGTCCACGGTTTCGGATGGTCGTAGCGTTACCGTCTCGCTGGCATGCCGCCGGGACGGCGGCGCTACGCTACAACCCCAGGCTTTTCCAGAGGCTGTCGACTTTCTTTTTGGTCTCGGCGTCCATGACGATTTCGTCGGGCCAGGGGCGGGTAAATCCTTCGCTGGGCCACTTCTTGGTGGCGTCGATGCCCATCTTCGAGCCGAAATTCGGCAGCCGCGAGGCGTGCTCAAGCTGGTCCACGGGCCCCAGCACAAACTGGATGTCGCGTTCCGGATCGATGTGGTTCAAGGCCTTCCAGGCCACCTCATTCAGGTTGTGCACGTCAACGTCGTCATCCACCACCACGATGCACTTGGAAAACATGGCGCCGGGCAATCCCCAGATGGCGTTCATCACCTTGCGCGCGTGCCCCGGATAGCTTTTGCGGATGGAGACGATGATCAGGTTGTGGAACACGCCCTGGGGCGGCATGTGCATGTCCACCACTTCCGGCATCTGCTGGCGCATCAGCGGCAGGAACAGACGCTCGACGGCAAAGCCCATCCAGTAATCTTCCATGGGAGGCGGGCCGACGATGGTGGAAACATAAATCGGATTCTTGCGGCGCGTGATGCAGGTGAGGTGAAAGGCCGGGAAATTGTCCGCAAGCGAATAGTAGCCGGTGTGGTCGCCGAAGGGCCCTTCCACCCGGATGTCATCGAGATCGACGTAGCCTTCCAGCACGATCTCGGCGTTGGCGGGAACGTCCAGATCCACGGTTTCGCAGCGCACCAGTTCCACCGGCTTCTGGCGCAGGAAACCTGCAAACAGGAACTCGTCCAGGTCCTCAGGCAGCGGCAGGATGCCCGCCAGCATGGTCAACGGATCGGCGCCGATGGCCACGGCCACGTCCATCCGGCGGCCTTTGCCCTGGCGGTCGAGCCAGCGGAAGTGTTCCGCTCCGGTCTTGTGAATCTGCCAGTGCATGCCGGTGGTCTGCTGGTCAAAAACCTGCATGCGGTAGCAGCCCACGTTGCGGCGTCCGTTCTTGGGACTGCGCGTCACCACCATGGGCCAGGTGATGAAGCGCCCGCCGTCCTGCGGCCAGCACTGCATGATGGGCAGCTCGGCAAGGGACACGCTTTCGCGTTGAATGACTTCCTTGACCGGACCGCTCTTCACGGTTTTGGGAAAGAACGAACCGAACTCGGCCAGCTTTGGCAGCATTCGCACTTTGTCCAGCAGCCCTTCGGGCGGCTTCATAGCCAGAAGGTCGTCAATGCGCCTGGCCACGTCATCGAGCGAGGAGACTTCGAGCGCCAGTTCCATCCGCCTCTTTGTGCCCAGCGTGTTGATGAGCAGCGGAACGGAATAGTTCCGGCCGTCTTTTGCCGAGCGCGGCTTTTCAAAAAGCAGGGCCGGGCCGGAAGCCTTGGAAACGCGGTCCGTGATCTCGGTGATTTCCATGTCCACGTCAACCTCAACGCTGATGCGCTTCAGCTCTTTTTCCCGTTCCAGACGGGTGATAAA
>JBAUWE010000457.1:0-1524 GCA_049583595.1 Terriglobia bacterium | reverse complement strand
GAGCCCGGCGAGGGCCAGGCCGCGATAGTAATCCACATCCGCCGATGCCGCGGGGCATGGGCGTGTTCCCTGCAGGATGAGGTTCCAGCGTTCGTGGCCGGCAAGTTTTTCAAGCTCGGCAGGGTTGCGGCAGAGGTTCTGCGCGCGGGCGGCAAAAGGAACCGCCAGCAGGAGGGCCATCAGAAAGGAAGGAATGGCGGCCGGGATTCTCAATGCCCCGGCGCGGGGACTGCCAGCAGGGTCCAATTGTGCATGGGCCGCCATCGCATCTCAAAATTCCCGAGGTCCATCTTCAAAAGTTTCCGCTGGGCCGGATCGTTCACCAGGATGGTTCCGTCCCGGCTTTCAAGCCCGGCCACCACAACATAATGGAGCGGCCCGGACTTGCCGGAATCTTGCAGGCAGACAATGAGCGGGCGGCCCTTGGCCAGGTGGTCCTGCAGGTCCTGCCGCGTGCCGCGAAAGGCAAACACCCGAAAGCCATGGCGGCGGAAGTAGCGCTCCATGTCGGAGGCATAGATGCCTTTGGCCTTCGGGCGGTAAAGCGCAGCCTGAATGCGGCCGGCCTGAGCGGCGGGCGGGACGGCGGCATCCTTGCCTCGCAGCCAGTATTGCATCACCATCGAAATGCAGGCAGCGCCGCACCCGTTGGCCTGCTGCCGGACAAAGGGAACGTCCAGCCAGAGTCCCGCACCCGCCGCCAGAGCGCCGGACAGCACCACCGCCAGCAGCGCCGGCATCATCCAAACGCCCGGCCGCCGAACCCATCGCATGGCGCTCAGTGGACCGCGATCAGCACAAGGACAGCAGCGCCCAGCGCGATCAGGATGTAGGTGATCTGCTGATTATTCAAAGCGCCGGCGGCAAAATCCTTCTGCGCCTTGTCAGCCCGTGAGGCGAGCCGCGCCAGTTCCTGGTCGCTGAGCGACGGTACGGCCTTTTTGATCTGGACGGGATCAAGATGAGCAGCCTTGAAAGACTTCTGAGCCTGCTCGGATGAGAAAAACTTGTTCACCCTGGCGATATTCTGCTGCCGCGTGCGGGCAGTGGAGGCGGTCGCCTGTTGTAGTTCCGCGGGTGAAACAACGTGGTTCTGGGCCGCCGCCAGGGGAGATTGAAACGCAAACACCAGGACAGCAATCAGGGAAGCGATGAGGATCCGGTAAGTCGGTGAACTCAAATTGATTCCTCCTTGTCGAACATTGATTGCCCCTCCCCGCTCCTTTCATTCTACGGGGGAACGCCACATTTCGACAAGCGAAGACGGTTGGGGGTGAGTTCTGGAGTGTTCCGGTCAAAGAGAGGAAGGGCCTTGAATCGGCTGCCCCATCGTCAGTAAATGCCTTTGACCAAGCCGCCGTCAATGGCGATGGAAACGCCCGTGATGTAGCTGGCGCGCTCTGAAGCGAGAAAGACCACCATGTTGGCAAACTCTTCCGGCCGGCCCAGGTGGCCCAGGGGAACCTGGCGCGCCCAGCGCTGCTGGATCTCGCCGGAATCAACCCCTTCGGCTTTGGCCAGCCT
>JBAUWE010000456.1:0-5714 GCA_049583595.1 Terriglobia bacterium | reverse complement strand
AGCGCGACGCCAAGGGCAATATCCAGCCCAACAGCCGCTTCCCGGACATGAAAGCCCTGGCCGATTACGTCCACAGCAAGGGACTGAAGTTTGGTATCTATTCATCGCCAGGGCCGAAAACCTGCGCGGGCTACGAGGGCAGCTACGGCCACGAAGAGCAGGACGCTCGCACCTACGCGCGCTGGGGCGTCGATTTGCTCAAGTATGACTGGTGCAGCGCCAGCAAGGTTTACACGCCGGACCAGATGCAGGCGGCTTACAAGAAGATGGGCGACGCGCTCAAACGCACCGGCCGCCCGATGGTCTACAGCCTTTGCCAGTACGGGCTCGAGGCCGTCTGGCGATGGGGAGCTTCCGTGGGCGGCAACATGTGGCGCACCACCAACGACATCGGTGGTGACTACTACCGCGTTTCCATGTTTGGGTTCATGCAGAACGGCCTTGCCGGGTTTGCGGGCCCGGGCCACTGGAACGATCCTGACATCCTCCAGATCGGTATCGGCAAATTGAATCACAACGAGGAAATAACTCAGATGAGTCTTTGGTGCATCCTGGCCGCGCCGCTGCAGGCGGGCAACGATCTCACCTACATGAGCAAGAACACGCTCGCCATCCTCACCAATCCCGAAGTTGTCGCCGTTGATCAGGATCCGAAAGGTGTGGAAGGCCACCGCGCCTGGCAGGAAGGGCCGGTCGAAATCTGGGTCAAGCCGCTCGCGGACGGAAGCAAGGCCGTGGGCCTGTTCAACCGCGGCATGGGGCCACTACCTATTGCCGTCCGTTTCAAAGACATCGGCATGCCCGATTCGGTTCGTGTTCGCGATCTCTGGGCGCGTAAAGATCTGGGTACGTTCCACGGCAGCTATGCCGCCACCGTCCCCGGCCACGGGGCCGTGATGCTCAAGGTGAAATAGAGGGGTAGCGCGGTCCGCCGGTTCTGCGGTCCGCGGATGTCGTGGAGAACGAGCACGGATCCACCCCTGCCGAAGCGGAAGTCGGCGCCCAGTTAGATTTGTGCCCTCTCCGAGGGGAGAGGGTGGGCGCGCGACCGGCCGGGTGAGGGGTCTTTTCGCTCCGCCACACAAACAAGGCGTCAGAATCCCCCCCCTTTGCCCCTCCATTCCGTTCATATATGCGGTGCCCGCCCCGCCGCTCAGCTCATCACCCAGCCGCCGTTCACGTTGACGGTCTGGCCCGTGATATACCCGTTTCGGGCCAGCATCACGGCGGCTTCCGCTACCTCCTCGGGTTCTCCGAAGCGGCCCACCGGAATGCGTTCCGGCGTCACGTTGGGAACCTGTGCCAGCATGTCGCTCCGCACCAGCGCCGGAGCGATGGAGTTGACCGTGATGCCCTCCCGCGCCAGCCGCTGCGCGTAATAGCGCGCCAGTCCGTGCATGCCGGCCTTCGAGGCGGCGTAATGCGGTCCGACCACGCCTCCCACCTGCGCCGCCACCGATGACACGTTAATAATGCGTCCCCACTTCCGGGACCGCATGCCAGGCACAACGGCTTGCGTCACCAGAAAACACGATTTCAGATTCACCGTGATGATGTCGTCCCAATCCTGCTCGGTGATCTCCTCGATGGCTTGCGGCCGGGAGATGCCCGCGTTGTTGATGAGAATGTCGATGGGACCCAGTCGGTTCTCGGTTTCGCTCACCAGCCGAGCGACTTCCTGCGAACGGGAAACGTCCGCCTGGATCGTAACGCACTTGCGACCAAGGGCAAGGATCCGGGACTCGACTTCCGCGGCTTCCGCCGCGTGGCTCACAAAGTTCACCGCAACATCGGCCCCGGCCCCGGCCAGCGCAACCGCAATAGCACGCCCAATCCCCCGGCTCGCTCCCGTGACTAATGCGATTTTTCCTTCAAGATTTTCCATGACAACATGGTACACGCTTTACGCGGGTTGACGAAGGCACTTGCCTTGCCCGCCGCGGAGGATTGGATGCTGACGGCTGATCGCTGCGAGCGTTCATGGCGATTTTGCTTGACAACCAGAGCCTAGTATGGTAGTCTTCATATTGTGCCCGTGGTCGGGCGGCCTTTACTGTCTGTGCGGCGTTTGATGGCCTGTGATTTGTTCGTGAACGGCAGGGAAAATCCGCCGTGAGCAGCAGCCGTTGTTGGAGCAGAAAAAAAGTCGTTTTTTTGCCGGTTTTGGGACGAATGGGACAAAAAAGATGTTATTTTAAAAAACAAAGCGGAGAAGTTACTGAAAACAAAAGATCGGCGCTGAAAAACAAACCGGAACAAACCGAAAAACAAAGCGGAGAAGTTGTTGAAAACACGTGCCTGTGGAAAAAACAAAGCTAAAAACAAACCGGGCCATGTTGTTGAAAATAAATAACGGCTAAAAACGAACCGGAGACGTTTCCTGCTTGTTTGACGCCTACCTAGTGCACTCTCTCACCAGTCATGAACACTGCCGTCCTGGCGGCGGGCGAGCGGCAAATACGACCGCCGGTAGGGATACTTCCTGGCCAGCTGCTCGTTGACGTCGGTGCCCAATCCGGGCGAGTCTTCAACGTCCATGTAGCCCCCTTGGAAGACAGGCCCGCCCGGCATCACCTCGCGCGCAACCTCGGGGAAGAAGACCATCTCCTGGATGCCGAAGTTCTGGAGCGCCAAGTCGAGGTGCACGCTCGCGGCGTGCGCAGGCGGTCCTACGTCGGCCGGCCCGTGCCAGGCGGTCTTCACCTGGTAGAACTCGGCCAGCGAGGCCAGCTTGCGCGCCGCAGTCAGTCCTCCAATGTGGGTGACGGCGCAGCGCAGGTAATCGATCAGCCGCTCGGTGATGAGCGGCACAAAGTCGAACGGCGAATGGATGATCTCACCCATGGCGATGGGCGTGGCAGAACGCTGCCGGATGAGGCGCAGGCCGTCTTTGGCTTCCGGCGGCACGGGGTCTTCCAGGAAGAACAGGCGGTAAGGCTCAAGCTCCTGGGCCAGCCGCGCGGCTTCAATGGGAGCAAGCTTCTGGTGAACGTCGTGCAGCAGTTCAACCCTGTCGCCCAGCTTCATCCGCAGCCGCTCAAACAATTTGGGAATGGTGCGCAGGTACGGGCCAGGCTCGAACACTTCCGTTGCAGGAAGGTCGGCCTGCTGGTCCACACGTCCCGCAGTCTCTTCAGATGTTTTCTTGAGCGAGGTTCCGTAGGTGCCTTCGAGGCCCGGAATCGCCACCTGGGCGCGCACGGCCTTGAAGCCGCGTTCCATGGCGCGCCGGACCGCGTCTTCGGTCTCGTCAAAGTTATTTCCGGTGGCATGCGTATAGGCCAGCGCGCCGCGACGGGTGCGCCCGCCGAGCAACTGGTAGACCGGCATGCCGGCCAACTTGCCCTTGATGTCCCACAGGGCCAGGTCGATGCCGGCAAGCGCCGTCATCTGCACGGGGCCGGAGCGCCAGTAGGGAGCGCGATAGAGGCATTGCCAGATGTCCTCCACCTGGCCCGGGTCGCGCCCGATGAGCATCGGAGCGATGTGCTTTTCGAGCAGGGTGGCCACGGCCAGTTCGCGGCCGTTGAGCGTGGCGTCGCCCACGCCGTAAAGTCCCGGCTCGCTGGTGAGCACTTTGACCAGAACGTAATTGCGGTCGGGACAGGTGACAATCACACGCACTTCGGTGATCTTGAGCGGTGGCCGGCCGTGCATTGTTTGGTTGTCGGTTTTCTTCCGTGCACGGGGCGACCCCATCACCAAAACGTTGTCCTCTTTCCTGGTGCGGGCTTTCTGCCCCCGCCGGCCCGGTTCAGATTTCGTAGTTTTCATGGAAGTGATTTTCGGCCAAAGCGCGTTGCAATACAACGCGTTCTTTTGTCGAAGGCTCCGCGGCGAACGCTTCAACGCCCGCAGGGCACGAGGATGCTCTCGACGCTTGTTCCCGCACTAAGGCTTGGGAAACCGTGCATAGCCAGGCTACCCCTTTTCCCTCTGGGAATTTTATGGGCGGATGACAACCACGTGGGGGCTGGAAGGGAGATTGAAATGCGCGCCACGCTCGCGGTTCAGTTCCAGCGTGGCCGGAACATCCAGTTCGGCGATCGGGACCTTTTTCGTCCACGAGCCGCTGTTCCAGTAATCGCCGCTGGTATAGATGGCGCCGCCGACGATGGTGTACCTGGTGATTTCTTCTCTGTGCCCGTCACGGAACACGAGCACTGCCGGCGGCAGTTCCCGTGGCGGCTCGACGGCTGCCCTTTCCTGAGGTGTTATGGTGCGCACGTTCTCGGATTTTGCTGAACTCTCCTTGCCGGGCTGCGACTCGGCCATGGTCTGTCCGGAGCCCGTGACGCGCACCCAGTGGTTGCCGCGGAGTTCCAGCATCAGGGATTCAGGAGGAGGTGCTGGCGGCGGTGCTTCGGCGCGCGGCTCAGTTCTTTCAACAACCACTATCCGCGACGGCTCCGTCTCTGAAGGAGCCGGTTCGGAATAGTAATCCGAGTAGTAGTAGGGAGGATACAAATAGGGCAGCGCGCCGCGCCTCCCGCGATGGTAATGCTGCCGCCGTGGTCCACTCAGAGAAACGTTCTGGCGGGGAACCCCCAAGGGCATGTGGGGCCGCGCTCGCACGGCCTGGCCTGGCCCGAGCAGGAAACCTCCCTGCGCTTGTGAAGGCAGCGGGCAGACCATCGCCCCGAGCACGGCCAAAACTAACGCTAATGTGAGCCTTTTCCCCATAGGCGGCCTGCGCCGAATGTGCACTGCGGCTGCATTCCCTTTCTATAGTTAGCTATAGTACCGAAAGCCTTGAAAGTCAAGCCTGACGCGGCCTTCGGAGAGATCGAGTTCCCAGTCATTCCACCCGCTGCACCTGTTCGCGGGGAATGGCCTGCATTCATCTTTACAAACAATTTGCAGAGCAGCAGTCGTTATTGGGGAGATATTGGGTGTATGGAATTACAGGTTTCATCAGGCGTCCGGGCAGGGGGAAGATTTCGGGTCCGGCTCATCGCGGAGGGATTCCGGATTGGCCGTGAAACCTTTTTGTTGCGGGACTCGTCCGGCATACTAAGCAAAACGACCCCCGTGATTGCCGGCCGGTTTTGCATGCGAGGTTTCAGGGCAATGAGAGCAAAAAACTTCCTCTACTTGACCGGAATGCTGGCCGCGGTTCTGGCGATGGCGCTTTGCGTCGCTCCGCCAGCGAGGGCGCAAACGGCGGCGGGCGGGACAGTGGAGGGAGAGGTGCACGGGCCCGGAGAAGTTGCGGTGCCGGGTGCGAGAGTCATCCTCTTCAACCCTCAAACACGCCAGCGCAAGCAGACGTGGTCTGACGAAACAGGGAAGTACATTTTCAGGGATGTGGCGCCGGGCGAGTACCGTGTGATCGTGATGATCCTGGGGTTCCGGCCAGCGTTGCTGGGGCCTGTGACGGTCACGGCCGGCAAGCCTGTTGCGCTGAATGCCACTCTGGCGCTGGCGAAGCCGGGCGAGCCCGCTGGCTTTGGCGGTTTCAGGCGGCCGGGCACGGGGCAGCGTGGGGCAGGTCGCGGCAATCTGCCCGGGCGTGCGGGCCAGGGCGGGGCGGATGAACGAACTGCGCAGGGACAGCAACCAGGAACTTCTGCGCAACGCGGCGGTGGGAACACACGCGGTTCGTTTCCGGCGCAAGGGGGCACGGGCGTGGCAAGCGCCAATGATCTGAACAGTATTCTGGCAGAAGCGGGTGAAAGCGACGCCGGCGGCGGTTTGCGCTTTTCAGCAGAGGG
>JBAUWE010000455.1:0-6359 GCA_049583595.1 Terriglobia bacterium | reverse complement strand
GTATGTTACTGAAGGCCGCCTCCAGTCCCACGATAACACCCCCACGCAAAGCGAGTGGGTCAACTAAAACCCTAGGGGACTCAAGGCCTTATGAGCATTCAAGGAAGACCTGCAAAACCTTTATGCGGGAGTTCGATTCTCCCCCGCGCCTCCAATCATCGTCCATTTCTCCAGCCGGTCAGGATCAGTTCATAGGGTTGTGGTGTTCGTCGGAAGATTTCAACACCATTTCCGGCCTGTGACCATCATCACGGGGCGGTGTGACGAAGTATACTGCGCGGCCCTCGCTCAGCCCATAGATTGTTAGCAAGAGGCAGGTACAGCAGGAGTTGCGGCTGACACCTGAAATGACTGGCGCGACTATGCCGATCAAAGAAGAGAGGCGGCAAGCAGACTTCGCCGACTTGTGATACCTTCCGAGACGCAGTAGTTTCAGGGGCACCTGCAGATGTGATGGGAGCTTCGATGGACCGTAGGTTGACTACATTCTTCGGATTCCTCTTGCTGGTTGCGGCGGGCGTTGTGGTGGTTCTGCCCATGGCCCCCGGCACGGCTTTGGCCGCCGAAGATCTGTCCAACGACGTTTGCCTCGCCTGCCACGGCGATACCTCAGCCTCCACCACGCTGGGGAATGGCAAGACCTTATCACTTTACGTCGACCATAAAGCGCTCGCCGGATCCGTCCACGCAGGGCTCGCCTGCACCGACTGCCACAGTGACATCACCACGGTGCCGCACGCCACCAAAACATTCGCGACCAAACGCGCCGTGTCTCTGGCCTACTACCAGGTCTGCAAGCAGTGCCATTTTGCCGAATACAGCCGGTTGCTTGATGGGATGCATTTCGAGGCTCTCGCCAAGGGCAACTCAAGTGCGCCAACGTGTGTGGATTGCCATGGGGCGCACTCCATCACGGCGCCGGCCCATCCCCGCTCGCGAATTTCCCGTACGTGCTCTCACTGCCACGGCGCCATCGCCGCCGAGTACGTCAAGAGCGTGCACGGAAAGGCGCTGGTCGAGCAAGGCAACAATGACGTTCCGGTCTGCACTGACTGTCATCACGCCCACAACAATTCCAACCCCCTTTCGGCCGCGTGGCACCTGCAAATCCCACAGTTGTGTGCACGCTGCCACGCCAACAAGCAATTGATGGCGAAGTATGGAATTTCCACTGCGGTCCTCACCACCTACGTGAGCGATTTCCACGGGATGACAGCTTCGCTTGAGCGCGGCGAGAATTCGCACCCGCGCCAGTTCACCGCCACTTGTACCGACTGCCACGGCGTGCATGACATCCGGCAAGTGGATACGGCGGGAAGGCAGCAGATTAAGGCACATCTGGCCACCGTGTGCCGGCAATGTCATCCCGGCGCCAGCGCCAACTTCCCCTCGGCGTGGGTAGGACATTATGAGCCCAGCCTGCGTCACGCACCCCTGGTCTACGCCGTGAAAATCTTCTACGTGATCTTCATCCCATTTGTCGTGGGCGGGCTGGCGCTCCAGATTTTGCTGCATCTCTGGCGAGCGGTGGTGAATCGATGAACAGGTACGTCATCCGATTTTCGGGGTGGCAACGGATCGAACACGCCCTGGTGATACTGCTTTTCACCGTGCTGGCTGTGACGGGCTTGTCGCAGGAATTCTTCCGTATGTCCTGGGCCGCATGGCTGATTGGGGCGCTGGGAGGCATCGAGCGCGTCCGTTGGGTCCACCGAAGCGCGGGAATCGCATTCACCGTCCTGGTAGGCCTCCACATGGTCATCATCCTCTGGCAGTTGACCTCTGGCCGGGCCAGACCCTCGATGGTTCCGACGCGCAAGGACTTCCGGGATGCGATCACCATGATGCGTTACTACCTGCGGCTTTCGGACCAGAAGGCCCGGTTCGATCGGTTCGACTATCGGCAGAAATTCGAGTACTGGGGAATGGTCATCGGCTCGTTGGCACTGATCGTCACCGGATTGATGCTCTATTTCCCCGTCCTGACGACACGATTTCTGCCCGGCGAGGTGATCCCGGCGGCCCTGATGGCGCACGGGAAGGAAGGATTGCTGGCCTTCCTGATCATCATCACCTGGCATCTGTATAATGCTCACTTGTCCCCCGAAGCCTTTCCGTTTGACACCAGCATCTTTACAGGAAAGGTGAGTCGCGAGCGGATGGAAAAGGAACACCCGATCGAGTACTCGCGGATGCCCGAGGACAGGGAGCAGGAGGGTGACGAGTCTGTCTCCGATGGGGCGGCGCGGCCGGATTAGCCCGGAGTCAGGATGATGGCAGCCATCGATTTCATCCGCGGCGTGCGGCGCGGGCTTCGCGCCCGAATCGTCCTTCTCACCATGGCGGGGACGCTGGGCCCCATGGTCATTCTCGGCTGGCTGGGCTGGTCAACCGTCCAGTCGCTGGGAAAACAGGTTCTTCAGGAGCGGCAACAACTGGCCATCAGCATCGCCTTTCACGTCGATTCGGCGATCAATTCCGATTTAGCACTGCTGGAGGGCGCCTCGTCCGCGCTGGGACGAGGCGGCGCTCAGGCCGAGCGGGCGGCGCTCCGCGAAGCCTATGTCCGGTCCCGCTTTCTGACAAGAGATTTTCTTCTGGACCGCGCCGGAAAGGTCGTCCAGTCTGAACCGGAAGGCAACGGCCACGCCGGTGTGCCGCCAGGGCTTCCAGCGTTTCAAGAGGTGATTGAAAAGGGGGTACCGGAAATTTCGGCCCTGTCGGGCTCACCTGGAGGCAAACGCCGCCTTTTCCTCCTGGTGCCACTGCGGAATTCGCAAAGCCAGGTGGCCGGCGTCATTGGCGGAGAGATTAACCCCCAGGGCGTGGCCTTTCGCGGGCTGCTGAATTTTGTACCGGTCGCGGACCGGGAATCCATGGATCTGGTGGACCAGCATGGGACCGTCATCGCCAGCACCGACGAAGCGCGGCTTTACGCGGAGAGCGACCACCGTGAGTTCATCGCAAAGCTGATCGAGCGGCGAACGCCGGCGGTGGGCACCTGCCACGGATGTCATCAGGACGGCCCGGCGAAACAGCCTGTGGATGAGGTGATGGCTTTTGCTCCTCTGCCTTCGCGGGCCTCGTGGGGCATCAGCATCCGGCAGCCCAGGACTCAGGCTTTTTCCACGGTGGCGAACCTGCGCCGGAAGGCCCTCATCTGGGGTCCTCTCCTCGTCCTTTTGTCGCTGGGATTCGCTCTGGGTGCCGCATCGAGCATCATTGCGCCGCTCTCGACGCTGGCCGGGACTGCGGAGCAAATCGCTGCCGGTGAATTGGAAACTCCGATTCCCGATCTGGGCAGTGACGAGGTGGGACACCTGGGCAGGGCCCTTGAGCGGATGCGGGTGGCCCTGCAGCAGTCGCTCAACGACGTAGCGCGGGCGCGCGACCAGCTTGAGGCACGCATCCAGGAACGCACGGCGGAAATCGGGAAACTGTATGAAGAACTCAAACAGCGTGACGAACTCAGGGCCCGGCTGCTGCAGAAGTTGATCCGGGCGCAGGAGGAGGAGCGCCGCCGGATCGCCCGCGAACTTCACGATGAGACCAGCCAGGTGATCAGCACCTTGGCCCTCAGCCTCGATACGGCGATTTCCACGCTGCCCGAAGATGCCTCTCGCGACCGCCTGCTGGAAGCGCGGGCCCTGGCCCTGCGAACGCTCGACGGCATCCACCGGCTCAGCTTCGACCTGCGGCCTTCTGTGCTGGATGACCTCGGCCTGTTTCATGCCATCGAATGGTACGCGGAGCGCGACCTGAAGCGGCGTGGGATCGCCGTGCGCTGCGAAGGCGACGAGGAAGACGTGCGGATGGCGCCGGAAATTGAAACCGCGCTCTTTCGCGCCGTCCAGGAAGCCATCACCAACATCGTCAAGCACTCGCGCGCGGAAACGGTATTGATCCAGTGCGCCACGACGCCCCAGGCTGTTACCATTGAGATCGAAGACGACGGCCGGGGCTTCGATCCGGCGGGCATTTCCGAGACGGCCGCCACCGGCCGCGGGCTCGGCCTGGCCGGCATCCGGGAGAGAATGGAAATTCTTGGGGGGACAGCGATCATCGACTCGGCGCCGGGTCAGGGCACTCGGCTTGTTTTAAACGTTCCACGCGGGGAGAATCATGCCTAAGATTCGTGTCCTCATCGCTGACGATCATGCGCTGGTCCGCGACGGCATCAAGGCATTACTCAGCCTCACGTCGGACATCGAGGTCATCGGCGAAGCCACCGACGGCCGCCAGGCCATCGATCGGTGCCGTGAACTCAAGCCCGATGTCGTCCTGATGGATATCGCCATGCCCGGCCTCGGCGGGCTTGAGGCCACCATGGAGCTCAAACACACCGCGCCAGACACGCGCGTGCTGGTCCTCACCCAGTATGACGACCCGGAATATGTCCGGCGGTTTCTTAAGATCGGCATTGCGGGCTATGTTTTGAAGCGGATGCTCGGTTCGGATCTCGCCTCCGCCATACGCTCCGCAGCGCAGGGTGGCCTGGTGCTGGACCCAAAGGTGGCCATGGTGGCCATGCAAACCTCGCCCAGACAAGCTGGGGCCAAAGGGGAAGATCTCTATGAGACCTTGACCGACCGCGAAAAACAGGTTTTAAGGCTGGTTGCGCTCGGGCAGAGCAATAAGGAAGTCGCCGATTCCCTCAGGATCAGCGTCAAGACCGCCATGACCCATCGGGAGCACCTGATGGAAAAGCTCAGCCTGCGAAACCGGACTGAACTCATCAAATTCGCCATCAGGAAAGGCGTCATCCGCGTGGAAGGTTAAGCCGCGCGCCCGCGCGGCGTCAGCCGGAAACGCCCTTCAGACACACCCTGGCGGTCCGGCCCCTTTCGGTCCTCACCGCGTGTGCTTATCCCCCGAGGTCTGAGCGGCCATGTTTTTCTCTGCCGTCTGGTGAAAGCGCCGCCATTCCTGGCGGGTTTTCGTTGTCATCGCCTTCCCGAGCATCGCGAAGCCGACAAACGGGAGAAAGACCACGTAGACGACGCTGATGGTCAACGCAACCGGGATAAACAGAATCGTGGGGATCCGAAGATATTCAGCCTCTGCCGTTCCCGGCAGCACGCCCTTCTTCCCTTCCACCGTCACGATCTCCCAATCGCCTTTCTTCCAATAAAAACCGCCTTTTGTCTCATTCCCACCTTTGCGTGTCATGGCTCTGTACCTCCTCTATTTCCTCATCATCAAGTCCAGTATACGCGGAAAGGTTTGTGGTGAAAATCGGGAGACCGTCGGAGGGCCGAGGAAAGACTGTCGGAGGGTCGCGGGAAAAATTCCGGAGGGTGGCAGGTACTTTTTCCGTAGAACTGCCCCAAAAGCGCCCGATCCCATCTGATTTTGCATGGCCAGGCCATTCCATCGGCATCGTAGCAGGCTTAACTGCTTTCACATCAGTCTCTTGAAAAAGCCTGACCTCGGGGATATTCGCGCCGGCGGGCTTCAAGCCGTTTCCCCGGGATTCCAAGCCGGGCGGCTCTCACGCGGCCCACAAATTGTTATGAATATCACATCGAAATGTGACGAAGGTCACGGAATCTCGGTAAGCGAAGCGATACTTTGTGCTCTTCGTGGAAGTAAAGATGGGAATGGGGCGGGGCTGGGCGTGGGGCTAAGCGCGAACCCTCAAATACTCTCCCTTTCGCCCGGCCTTTCAGCTTGCAGGGAAGGACCTCTTCCGATGGCTAATCTGCAGACAAATTCAGATGTTTACGACGCGATCATCGTGGGCTCGGGTGCCGGAGGCGGCATGGCGGCCTACCGCCTGACGGCGGCGGGGGCCAAATGCCTGATGCTGGAAGCCGGCGACTGGTTCGACGCCGGCACGCAGTCGAGATGGGGCCAGTGGTATTACGACGCCCCGCACCGCGGAGCCGTTCCGCCCGACACCCTCTTCAACAGCTACATGGCCGCCGTGGGTGGATGGAACGTTCGCGGCGAGCCTTACACCAACGCTCCCGGCACCGATTTCAAATGGTTCCGCTCGCGAATGCTGGGCGGGCGCACCAACAGCTGGGGCAGGATCGCGCTGCGCTTCGGGCCCTACGACTTCAAACCCTACTCGCGCGACGGCAAAGGCTTCGACTGGCCCATCACCTACGACGATCTGGCGCCTTATTACGACAAAACGGAAGAATTCATCGGCGTCTTTGGCTCGGACGAACAGACGGAAAACGCCCCCGTGGGCAAATTCCTGCCGCCGCCCAGGCCCCGCTGCTACGAGCTGGTCGTTCAGCAGGCCTGCAAAAAGCTGAACATCCCCTGCATCGCCGCCCGCAAAGCCATTCTCACCCGCTCGCACAACGGCCGTGTCCATTGCCACTACGTATCGCAGTGCGGACGCAGTT
>JBAUWE010000454.1:0-2901 GCA_049583595.1 Terriglobia bacterium | reverse complement strand
CCCTTCAAGCGCTGAAGCCCCATAGGAACTTTTGAGTCGTTCCAACGGCATGAACGGCACGACTGAAGTCGTGCCCTTTCACCAAACTCGTGCCCTTTCGCAGAGCCCTGCTGCACCGCGAATAATCCGGGCTAAGAAATTCTGTGCTACGACGTTGGGACGGCCTTGCCCGCGGCGGAAGGCATTCTATGCCCGCAAGAGGACCATGTCAAAACAATAGTCGCTCGAAAAACGGAAACACCTTTCCAGTTTCCCGCCGGATCTCGTCATCCCACGCCAAAGGCGCCGCCGCTTTCAGTTGTCGTGCGGCAGACTACTGCTGCTTGACCCAGGCGTGCTGCGCCTCGTCGCTCCAGGCTCCGTAGCGGCGCTCTTCTCCCGCCAGCACCCAGGTGTAGTGCAACTCGTAGCCCGGCGCGGCCACCACCGGATGGTAGCCTTTGGGCAGCAGCACCGTATCGCCGTCATGCACCACAAAAACGTTGGAAAATCCTTCGGGATCTTCAGCCGCCGTGTAGGTCCAGATGAATCCAAAACCCTGCGACGGCTTGATGCGGAAAAAGTAAATCTCTTCCAGCACCGCCTCGTTGGGAGGATTCTTGCGGTCGTGCTTGTGCGGAGGATAGCTGGACCAGTTGCCCGAAGGATTCAGCGTTTCGCCCGCCAGCAGCCGCTCGGCCTGGGTGTTCAGATCGAGCGCGGAATAAACGTTCCGCTGCCAGTTGTCGCGGCCCGCCTGGTTGAGGGTAACGTCCGAGCCCTGCAGCAGGCGCGGCACCGTGGCGGTTCCGGAAGGCGCGGAGAAAATGCCGATGTCGACGGCATCCGAAGTCGCCTTGATTTCAAAATTCGATTGCACAGGGATATAAACCATCACCGGCGGGCCGGAAAAAACGTCGGCGCGGCCTCCGGCGTTTTCGTAAACCTTCTTCTCACCCTTGGCGCTTTCAATCGAGATGGAAGCGGCGCCGGAAAAAATGTCCAGCACGTATTCGCGATCGCCCGACTTGCCGGAATGCGTCTCTCCGTTTTTCAGTTGCACGCGGGCGAAGTCCAGAAACTTCAGGGTTCCGGGCGCGACAATCTGCTGGTGCTTTCCGTCGGCCCTGGCTTTGATGTGGCGTTCCATAGAATGTCTCCTTTCGAAATCATCAGGGGCGCATCTGGTTGGATACACCTCAAAGCCAACCAGATTGCTGTTCCGGCCGGCGAATGAACAGAACAAAACTTTTTGGCAGCGGACAGATTAGTCTGGATAATTCACAGCCCAACAGAACCCCCTGAAAGACGACCCAGACTCTTCGAGCCCCCAAAGGGGGCGGAAGAATTTCCATCTGCCCTACGTTCTGTCGCCCCTGCCGGGGCTTACAGGGTCGGGCTCCAACCTGAATCCCACGGCTCACGCGCGTGGGCTAAATTCTGTCGGCCCTCCGGGCCTGGAAAGGCAGGAGTCAGTAAGCAGTTGGCCACCTGCTTCGAATCGCCTCTTCGGCACGACTGAAGTCGTGCCCTTTCTCCCCATTCACGGCAACATCCGCCGTGCTATGAACAGTCCGGATTAATGTCCAGCCGCGTACTGCTGCCAGGCTGCCGCCACACCCGCCTGCTTGTCGTCACCGTGATGAATCAGGACGCGATAACGCAATGTGAGGTGGCCGCCCGCGGGGATGGTGTAGCTGCCGTCAAGCTTGGGGTTGTTGAAAAACACGCTCAGGCCAAAGGGATTGACGGCAAACAGCCCATAAGCTCTCGTCATCCAGGTGGTGGGATGCCGAAGGTTGTGAGGATTGTCGAAAATGGCGATGCCCACCTCTTCTCCGTCCACCTTGCCGTAGTAATCCACCCAGCTCGCCTTCTTGCCCCAGATTTCCTTCTCGCCCACTCCGCCTTTCGAGTTGACCATGTGCCCCGGCGGCGAATTGAGCTGGTGCGCCAGTCGGATCCCGAACGTCCCCTCCTTGGTGTCGGCAAGCTTGAGAGGACCGTGGTTGGCGCGCAGCGTGAAGGCGCAGTCGATCATCCGGTTGTTCTTGTCGCCTGAAAAAGTGTAGGCCTGGACTTCCTCTCCGATAGCCGTTCCGCCTGGCTTCACCAGGTCAAAAGTTGCCCGGACCACGCCCGAGTGCGCCCCGCCGTGCATTTCTTCGATCCTGCGGATCACCGTCCGCCCTTTGGGCAGATCCTCGCTCGGATAAAAAACACCGTTCACCGTCTGCTCGGCCCGGGTCAGGTTCTTTTCCGCCCAGAAGTCAATCTTGTTGATGTCGCCGTGGGCGAAATACATGGCGCGCTGGTGAGGATGGTCGTGGTCCTCGCCCGGGATATCGGTCACCATGGGCCAGCTGCGGGTCACAATGGTGCCCTGGGCGCTTCGCAGCGGAAAGATATAAGGTTTGGGAGATTCGGTTCCAAAGTAATAAGTGGTGAAGGGAGCACCGCCGATCTCGACGGAAACCGTGTCGCCGGTTCGCGTGATCTTGACGGGTTCCTGCGCCCGCAGGAGCGCGCCGCCCAGCACGGCCATCGCACCCGCTGCGGCCAATAACGAGGCAAATCTCATTCTTGTCATGGACTCATCCCAGGTAGTTTAGAAAAGATCCTGCCAGGCGGCAGACAGAGTCTCGCTCTCATTCCAGGCAACCCTAAGACGTCTATTGTCAATCGCCTTTCCGGAAAGAGCGAATTCTAACATCAAAGAAGAAACAGTTCAATCGCGGGTGCTTGCACACATCAATCTGTCCAGTCACCTTCTATCGCTGGCGTAAGCATCAGCCTCATGGGAACGTCGCAGAAATTGTAGTGCAAGGGTGAGGAGCTACCGAAGGTCCCGAATCCTCCCACGAGCCTTGCCGACCGGTTAGCCATACGTTAATGCATCCGTCATATAGCTGCTGAGTAAAT
>JBAUWE010000453.1:0-1647 GCA_049583595.1 Terriglobia bacterium | reverse complement strand
CAAATTCCAAATAAATCTCAAATCACAATGACAAAAATTCAAAACTTTTTTCGGTCATTGAAATTTGGAATTTGGACATTATTTGTTTTTTGTTATTTGGTGCTTGTAATTTTTTGAGCTAATGATCTTCACTAATAAAAAATTCTACAACTCCGTCAGATAATTGAAAACTGACACCTGATACCAAAATTTATTTTCTACTCATCACCATGGGTGTGCAACACCCGATGCGGCAACCCATGGGCAATTAACTCGACGGGGCAGGTTTCTTGGACCGTGCAATCATACATCATTTCAATCATTTCTCCGGTAAGTTCGGCATGACCGTGGTAATAGAGACGTCGGTTCACACAAACCACCGATTTGATGTAACCTGATACGACCATTAGATCATGACTGACAACGATGATGGTGATTCTTGCATTCAATTCATTCAAAAGGCGGTAAAATTCATTTTGGCCCTTGGCGTCGATGCTGGCGGTCGGCTCATCCAGGAAGAGGAGCTCCGGGTCCGTCACCAATGCCCGGGCAACAAAAACGCGCTGTTTTTGTCCGCCCGAGAGCTCACCGATGCGTTGGTTGCAAAATTTTTCCATGTCTACCTGTTCCAAAGCATGCAAAGCTTCCCGCCGGTCCGTTTCTGAATGCCGTGACCGCCCCGGGCCGGGCTTTAATTTTCCCATCAGGACGACATCCAATGCCGAAATTGGAAAATTTTTATTGATGTGAACGTCTTGCGGTACATAACCGATCCGGTGAGATACGTCCTGCGGTATTTTACCAAAAATTCGAATCCGGCCCGATTCCGGATTAATCAGACCCAGCATCAATTTCAGCAATGTCGTCTTCCCACCGCCATTGGGGCCGATCATGGCGATAAATTCACCGGCTTGAACGGTCAGGTCGACGTCTATCAGCACGGGTTGCTGATTATAGGAAAAATTTAAATCCCGGATATCAATGATGGTATCGCCCATGGTTTTTCCTTAATAAAAGTATTTAGTGCTAATCATATTTTCACTGCGTATTATGAAAAATCATTTTCGCCACCAAGACACAAAGACGCAAAGCTGAAACATTAAATCAAAAGTTTCCCTTTGTGTCTTTGTGTCTTGGTGGCATTTTGTTCCGGTTTAGCCGGGTTAGGTTTTAGTCAGAAATAGGTCTGTCTATTATGCCGCGTCTGATTTGGGTTGGATGTTATCTCAAAGCGGCTTTAAACTTGTTGGCAACGGCACGCAAATTATTGGCCCAATCTTCCGCCAGCGGATCAGCTGTTACCACCTGCCCGTCAATCTCCCTGGCAATCAGCTCAGCGCTCTTAGCTGAGAACTGCGGCTGCACGAAGATGACCTTAATATTTTTTTCTTGCGCATTTTCGATCAGTTCTTTGAGTTGAGCCGGTTTCGGGTTTTTACCTTCGATTTCTACCGGGATCTGTTCCAGCCCATATGCCTGCGCAAAATAACCCCAGGCCGGGTGGAAAACGATAAATTGAAGTCCCTGCTTGCCGGCAAAAATGTTTCTGAGCTCCGTGTTCAAATCTGCAATCTCTGTGGAAAAAGCTTCGTAATTGGCCTCATAAATGGAATGGTGAACCGGACCGGCCTCCTGAAGCGCCGCAAGTATGGTTTTAGCCTGTTTCAT
>JBAUWE010000452.1:0-17427 GCA_049583595.1 Terriglobia bacterium | reverse complement strand
ATGGAGATGGCTCCGCGCACGGTGAGGTCGAGGTCCGGAAACTCCTGCCGCGCAACCTCTGAGGCCGAGTAGACGCTGGCCCCCGATTCGCTGACCGTCACGGAAAAAATGCTGTCCAGTTTTCTCTCGCGCAGAAAGTCGCGCACAAAAGCGTCCGTCTCGCGGGAAGCCGTTCCATTGCCGATGGCGATGGCGCGGACGTTGTGCTGCTGCAGCAGGGTTTCCAGCGTCCTGGCGGCAGCCTCCTTCTCGCTCTGGGAACGGTGCAAGTGGATGAGGTCATGGGCAAGGAATTTACCGGTTTCGTCCACCACGGCCAGCTTGCAGCCCGTGCGGATGCCGGGGTCGATCCCCAGTACAGAAATGGGTCCAGCCGGCGGCGCCAGCAGAAGGTTGTGCAGGTTGTCGCGAAACACCTGGATGGCTTCCCCGTCCGAGCGCTGTTTGACTTCCAGACGGATTTCAGCCTGAATGGAGGAGTTCAGCAGGCGTTTCCACGCGTCTTCAATGGCCAGTTCAAGCTGCGGAGTCCAGTCGCCCGGCTCGCGCAGAATGCGCGCCTTCAGCAGGGTGACGGCGCGCAGGGGATCAAGCTCGATGAGGAAGTAGAGGACGCCTTCGCTTTCGCCCCGGCGGATGGCCAGCATGCGGTGTGAGGGAATGGCCTTCACCGGCTCGCGGTATTCGTAGTACATCTTGAATTTTTCCTGTTCGTCGGTGGCGTCCTTCACCTTGCTGCTCACCACCACGCCCTCTTCAAACATCACCTTGCGCAGGGCCTTTCGAAGATCGGCGTCTTCGCTGATCATCTCCGCCACAATGTGGCGCGCGCCCTCCAGCGCTTCGTCGACGCTGTTCACGCCTTTTTCAGCATCCACAAAACCGGCCGCCAGCGTTTCGAGAGGCTCGGCCGCCTGCTCCTGCGCCCACAGATACAGAGCCAGCGGTTCCAGGCCCTTCTCGCGCGCCATGGTCGCCTTGGTGCGGCGCTTGGGCCGGTAGGGCAGGTACAAGTCCTCCAGTTCGCTCTTGTCGAGTGTTGCTTCAATGCGCGCTTTGAGCTCATCGGTCAGTTTGCCCTGCTCGGCGATGGAGGCAAGAATCGTTTCGCGCCGCGCCACAAATTCCCGAAAGTAGGTCAGCTTTTCCTCGATGCCCCGCACTTTGACTTCATCCAGATTGCCGGTCGCCTCCTTGCGGTAGCGTGCGATGAAGGGGACGGTTCCGCCCTCATCCAGCAGTTCAATCACGGCCACCAGGCCGCGCATAGGAACCTCAAGTTCTTTTGCGATGTGCAGCAACAAGTCTGGGGAGAGAGTTTTTCGGTCTGTCATATTGAGAACAAGGACTTCCTGTGCCCGTGGGTGTTTCTGCGCCGCTCGTTCAGCCAACGGTAGCCTAACGTCAAGAATAAACCATAACCTGGCCGAACGCCAAAACTATGGCCTGGCAGGCAGGTTTCAGCGAGGCGGTCTGGTTGACATCTCAAATTTGCCATCGCTCGCTCCCAGTCGCCTTCCGCGTATCGGCGCATGCTGCCGCGCTCTCGGCAGAATGCCCGATCCCCCCTCTCCGCCTTCAGCGGACACATCACGTGCTAACTCAACCGGACATTCGATACGCTAACGACCCGTGTGTCTGAAAATTGCTTGACGCCCTCAGGCCGGGTGGCTATGATGGAGGTGTTGTTAGAAAAGTCTAATAATTAATAGGTAAATCCCGTAGCATTTTTTCCTTGTTGTTGCGCGCCTTGATCGAAGTCTACGGTTCTTGATCGTTCGGGGAGGGGGTACATCCTATCGATTGGAGGTACCTCATGAAGTTGGGGGTTGTCAGTCCGCAGGTTCTGTTTCGCAAGTCTCTCTCGGTATACCTCACCCAAGTTGGTATGTTCTCCAACGTCGCAGAATTTGATAGCGTTTCCGAGCTTGTTGACAGGCGTGATAAGTTCCAACCGATCGTCCTTCTCATTCATACAGCTGACCCTGCTGCCGGAATTGAGTCGCTAAACCTACTACGGCAATTATTCGCGGAAATTCGGGTGCTATTTCTAACAGAAGACCCCGATGAAGAATTTGGTGCGCAAGCGCTGGAGTCAGGTGCCTCGGGATGCTTGTCGATGAGGGAGCCTCCTCAGGTCCTGGTCGAAGCGGTTGGGAAGGTGGCTGAAGGCGAACGCTGGTTTCCTTCCCGGGTGACGAACACCGTCCTTGACAGACTGATCGCTGGACGAAGAACGAAACCCATGATGGTCGGCAACCTCACTCCCAGGGAATGGGAAGTTCTGACCCTGATTGCCCAGGGCCATTCCGACAAAGAAGTGGCCCGTACCCTTTGTATCAGTACAGAGACTGCAAAATCACATGTGAAATCGATCTATAAGAAACTTCAGGTCAGCACGCGGCGGGCAGCCGCTGTCCTCTATTTTAAACACGTTCGTGGCAAGACCGATCCATCGAATAAATCATACAAAGGGATGGTTGCTTTCGACCGGCTTTAGACTGCGAACCATCATTATTCTCGAACCGCGCGGCCTTCGGGTGACCTGGCCGCCTGCTTTTGTCCCCCTTTTTCCTCTCTGGGATAAGGGGTGCGGGATCAAAGGCTATGGTGATTTTCAGCACCGATCCTCCTTCGATTATCAGCGAAGGACGAAATAGAAGTTTCTCAAGTGAGTGAAGGGTCGTGGAATGCCGGAATTGCGGTAAACGATGGTCTCTTCGCATGCCTCATCTTTTTCGCAATTGGAAATGAGTGGTGAAACCGGTAACGAAAATCCGGATCAGGTTGGTGGAAGCCTGGGTTCCGGGTTAACCCTTTCCGGCATAGCCCTCCCCCCAAATTCACCCTTCCACGGGATTGCATTACCTGCGGTGGGCAATGGTAAGGTCAACGGGTAGCGATGGAGGGGGGCAAAATATGCGAACGATCAATTCTGACAGTGTGATCCCTGTATCGATGTCCGATGAGCGCCGACAACGAGAACGTTACGCGATTGATTGCCCGATTAAGGTCCTGACTCCGGGGCGTGGAAGAAAACGGATGATCGGCCGCGGCTGGCTTCACGATATCAGCGAGAATGGAGCAAGATTCCTTCTCGACCACTCCATCGAGGTGGGCCGCCGAGTCTCGCTTGAGGTTGCTTTTCGAAACCCTGGCGGCGAAGTTACCGCCATCCGATTTCCGGGGACTGTGAAGCGCGTCAACGCGGGCGCATCGCACGAAGTCGCCATGTCTTTTTCAAAAGGCGGGTCCTTTATTCGTCGAAAGGGCTCGCAAGGCAGGAACGAAGACTCGCCTTGGAACCGGTTGACGAAGGGCAGCAGCTGGATTAACTGATTTAGCGAAGCTGGGAATCTAACCGGCTCGCACAAAGTAAGTTGCAAAGACTCAGGAGGAAATGGTGTTTGTAGCTTACAGAGCGGAGCTATGGGAAAAATACAGGATTCAACTGATTCCCTGAAACCATTGGCAGCCTGGTTTGCTCTATACGTTCGTCACCGGCACGAAAAGGCAGTTGCGCAGGCTATTTCAGGGAAGGGGCTGGAAGTCTTCCTGCCGGTCTACATGACGGCTCATCGCTGGAAAGACAGAATGAAGAACCTGATTTTGCCACTCTTTCCGAACTATGTCTTTATTCTGGCGGCTCCCGATCAGCGTCATTTCGTCCTTTCAACCCCGGGCATCTATGATTTTGTCCGCCTGAGCGGCGTTCCTGCGCCCATCCCGGCTGAAGAAATCGAGGCAGTGCGTCAGGCGGTCTCACACGGATTGAATGCTGAACCTCACCCATTCTTGAAGTCAGGAGACTGCGTGCGGGTGAAGTCGGGCCCACTTGGAGGGCTGGAAGGGGTCCTGGTCCGCAAAAAGAATTTCTACCGGTTGGTCCTTTCTGTTGAACTGCTGGCGAAATCGATTTCCGTAGAAGTGGACGTTGCGGATGTCGAACGAGCGGGCCATGGCCAATCTTCAATGGCAACCAGCGGTTTCCTGTCAACCGCTGCGATCTGTGATTATCGATGAGATCACGTCATAATATTTCAGGTGCCAGCGACATGCATTTCCGCCGCATCCTCCGTTTCATGGGGTTTCTGCCTCTCATCTTCATGGCGGTTTGTTTCCCGCAGGCGGCACGAGGTCAAACGAACATAGCCTCGAAAGGTTCGAGCGCCCTCGACACCCCGGACAGCCAGTCGGTGGGGGCGCTTCGGGCCCGGGAGAATCTGGAATACATCGTCGCCCCGGACGATCTGCTGGACATCTATGTGGTCGATGTTCCTGAACTCAGCCGCGAATACCGTGTTAACCCCGATGGAACGATTACGCTTCCTTTGCTTTCCGAGCCCGTTACAGCGGCGGGACTAAGTCCCAACCAGCTTTCATCAATCATCGCTGCAAAGCTTCGCAGTGCTGGCATGGTCACGCATGCCGCGGTCACCGTTACCGTCAAGGCGTCGAGCGGGCATTCGGTTGCGATCACGGGCGCTGTCCGAAGTCCCCAGGTCTACCCGATCTTTGGGGAAACCAATCTGGTCCGCGTGCTTTCCCAGGCCGGGGGCCTCGCCGATGACGCCGGAGACACGGCGGTGGTCACGCGAGGCGAAACTGCCATGAGAGCTCTGGGGCTTCAAAATAGTTCGGATGGCGCCGCAGACACAGCACCACCCACTACCATAAAAGTCAATCTGAAGAAGCTCTTCGAAAGCGCTGACCCGAGTTCGAACATTCCTATTTATCCCGGTGACACAGTTACCGTTCAACGCGCGGGTGTTGTCTATGTTGTCGGGGCGGTGAACCGTGCAGGCGGATATACGCTCGCTAGAAGTTGGGAGAACATGACGGTCCTCAAAGCGGTTGCCCTGGCGGGCAATGTCACCTCCACCGCGAAGCGGAAGAAGACTGTCATTCTCCGGAAGGACTCCGCAGCCCCCGGAGGGCACAAAGAAATTCCCGTTAATCTCAAGCAGATTCTCGCTGGGAAGGCCCCGGATCAGACTCTGGAAGCCAACGATATCCTCTTTGTTCCTGACAGTGCAGGGAAGAAGGCGTTGCAACGCGGACTCCAGGCTGTCCTTGGTGCGGGAGTCACGACGGTCATCTATCGTGCTCCACTCTGACCTTCAGGAACAGTTCATCTAAATATGCCTAATTACAAAGATCTGATCCCATCGGGGCCAATCGTGCCCGAACGAAGCGTTCCTCCAAGGTATCAGGCTTTGCCTGCGGACGCTGACAGCTTTGAGGTTTCATCCTACCTCCGCAGCTACTGGATTATCCTCCTCAAGCGGAAATGGACGATTCTGGCCGTCGCCTTTGTGATGGTGAGCCTTGTGGCGATCTTTGCCTTCAAGACAAAGCCGATCTACCAGGCGGTCTCAAGAGTTGCGTTAGAGGCCGAACCCCCGCGATTTCAGAATGTCCAGGATTTGGACCAGCCACAGCCTACGGACAACACTTTCCTGGCGACCCAGGTTAATGTGCTGTCAAGTAATGATCTGGCATGGGAGACCATTCAGCAGCTGCACCTGGATGAGAATCCGGAGTTCGCTTCCGTCGCCCCCAAGGCAGCCGCGCACCCCAGTAACCCTGATGCGGCCGAATCCGGTTTGATTCGGATTTTCGAAGGTGCGCTCAATGTGCAGCTGATCAATGGAACTCGCATCGTCCAGGTCGGTTTCGAAAGCCCTGACCCCATGCTTGCCGCCCGCGTGGTGAATGCTCTGGTACGCAACTACACCGAGTATAACTTCCGCACAAAGTTTGACGCCACACGGCAAGCTTCCGCATGGATGGAACAGCGGCTGGGAGAACTGAAGTCCAAAGTTGAAAAGTCGCAACAGGCTCTCGTTGACTATGAACGAAATAATTCTATCGTGGCCATTGGTGGCGACCAGAACGTGATGGAGCAGCGCCTGGGCAACCTGAGTCAGGACCTGACAGCGGCGCAAAACGATCTTGCCCAGAAACAGTCCCTCTATCAGCTCGCCCAGGCCAATCCGGACGAAGTCGGTGTGCTGGTTCAGGATCCCTTGCTCCAGACGCTCCAGGGGAAAATCGGTGACCTGCAAACTCAGTATGCTGATACTTTGGCCCAGTACGGTCCGAAGTTTCCTAAAGTGGTCAGGCTCCACGACCAGATTCAGAAAATCGGTTCGCTCATGGGCCAACAGCGTAAGCAGGTGCTCGACCGCATCCGTCATGATTATCAGGCCGCGCTGGGGCGGGAGAAAATTTTAGCGTCCAGGATGGATCAGGAGAAGGCAGACATCGGGAAAGCCAGCCAGTTGCAGATTCAGCAGAACATCCTGAAGCACGAATTCCAAACCAACCAGGATCTTTATGACGGTCTGCTCATGCATGTGAAGAACGCGATGGTTTCCGCCGGCATGCACGCCAATAATGTTCACGTCATCGACCACGCACTGGTTCCGACCACCCCGGTTCGTCCCCGCAGAGGACGCGAAATCGCTGTAGGCCTCATCGTTGGACTGATGCTGGGGATTACGGTTGCTTTTGTGCAGGAGGGTTTTGACAGTTCGATCAAGAATGCCGACGATGTCGAGCGCTTTATACCCGCGCCGGCGCTGGCAGTGATCCCGTCCGCTGCTTCCGTGGGTCCGCGCCGTTCCTGGCGGACAATCGGAGGTGCGGCTGACCCTCTCAAGAACGGGACCGTAGGACTTGCAGTCACGAAGACGCCCTCTTCTCCGATCGCCGAATCTTTTCGGACGCTGCGCACCTCCATCCTGCTTTCGACTGCTCCGCGCCCGCCGCAGTTGATTCTGGTGACGAGTTCCCAGCCCGGGGAAGGCAAGACCAGCACCTCGCTCAATCTTGCCCAAAGCCTCGCCCAGCGGGGGGGCAAGGTGCTCATTATTGACAGTGACCTCCGCAAGCCCGGGATTGCGAGAGTCCTGGGTCTTCAAGCCTCAAAGGGACTCAGCGGGGTCCTGACCGGGGCCTACTCTCTGGACGAAGCCTTGATCTATGTCGAACCGCCAGTCAGCCTTTGGGTGCTCACGTCGGGACCTAATCCTCCGAACCCTGCCGAGTTGCTTTCTTCACCCGCGATGGAAGAGTTATTGAAAGATCTTAGAAGCCGGTTCGATTATCTTGTGCTCGACTCGCCTCCGTTGCTGGCGGTGACGGATGCGACAGTGCTCTCTGCGCTCGTTGATGGGGTTGTCCTGGTTGTTGAAAGCGGGAACACACCGCGGAATGCTTTGGTCCGGTCATTCCGAATGCTGCAGGACGCGGGCGGAAGAGTCCTGGGTACGGTCATTAACAAAATGAATCTCCGTCATGACGGGTATTACGGCTACAGTTACCGGGGATATTACGGCACTGATCATAACGGCGAAAACTCCGGGATGGAGCAGCGGGAAGAGGACCGGGTCGACAAGGTAGGTACGACTTTGAGTTTGTAACCCGACGTTATTTTCACTACATCAAGAAAGACAGATTGAGCTCCCACATTGCCGGTTAAGCGTCTTTTCTCAATCTTTTCTTTTGAATTTCCTCTGAGTTCGCGGGCGAAGGGCGCGGTCTTTATTTTTGCCATCATGGTGCCGGGATTGTTGCTGGCATTCAGGACCGTTGTGATCGCAGTCGCCGCAACGATAGGCGAATCCTCGGACACTCATGAAATTCGACAGGCGGCGGCGCTGGACCCGGCGAATCCAGAACTTCTTTTTCGTTTGGGCAGGACCAACTCCTATTCCATGGACCCATCCGAAGTCGAGGAAGGGTTGGAACAACTGCGGCAGGCAACGAAACTTGCTCCGACCCAGCCTGAATACTGGTCAGGGTTGGCGTCAGCGTGCGAGTCGGCTGGCGACACAACCTGTGCCCATCGGGCCATGCAGCGCACCTTATCTCTGGCTCCGATGACACCCCGCTACCGATGGAATGCTGCCAACGATGAACTGGCTCGTGGCCGTGCGGACGAAGCTTTGGGGGAGTTTCAAAAATTGCTTGAGATGGATCCCGGATATGCGCCTGAAACTTTCCGCCTTTGCTTAAAGTACGTCGGTGATCCAGGGAAAGTATTTCAGACGGTTCTTGCGAGCCGAAAAAATCCAGAACTGAATTTCTCGTATATCAATTATCTTGTCTACCACGGTCAAGGAGCGGATGCTTACCCTGTCTGGCAAGCCACCTTAGCCTTGAATCAGACTTTCCCGCTCTCATTGGCCAGCCCTTATCTGGAATGGCTGATCCGTCAGGGTGGGGACCGGCAGGCGGTCAGCGCCTGGCGCGACCTCGAGTCGCACGGCATCATCAAGGGATCTCCGTCTGATTCGGCTGGCAACCTGGCGTTCAACGGCGGATTTGAAGACCCGTTGTTGAATGTGGGCTTTGGCTGGCGTGTCCACAAGGAACCTTACACGAGGGTGGGGCTGGATGATGCAGGGGCTTATGCGGGACATCGATGTGCAAGAGTCGTATTCACTGTCAGCCGGAATGACGATGACGAGCCTCTGTATGAGATCGTTCCTGTGAGCCCGGACCATACCTATCGTCTTCAGGCTTATGTGCGGTCGGAAGATATCTCGTCGAACAGCGGCCCGCGTCTTCGGGTGGCCGACCCGAATTGTTCGCGCTGCCTGGATGTTTCGACAGAGGGCACAGTCGGGACAACGAATTGGCATCCGGTGAGCGTGAGCTTTTCAACCGGTCCATCGACGCGCCAGGTACGAGTTTCCGTCTGGCGGTCCCGCAGTTTGACATTTCCTACGGACATCCGCGGCAGATTCTGGGTGGATGCAGTCCATTTGAACGACGATACTTCCGAGAGGGGGCGAGCTCCTAAAGCCTCAGCCCCTGCATTATGAATGGCTCAACCAGCAGCGCAGAATTCCTCCCGGTTTCGTTCAGGAAGGAAGAAGCGGCAGCCCTTGCAGGAAGCCGATGGTTTTCGCGTGCGCGGGCTCTCCTGATTGCAACTCTTTTGGCATCGCCTTTTGCCTTCGGTTCTGTCGAGCCGTGGGCGTGGGCGGCGCTGTACATTCTGTCCTTTGCCGGGTTGGCATTCTGGGCCATTGGAAGCGTCAGGCGGCGGGCCGTCAGAATTATCTGGTCGCCGCTCTATGTGCCTGCTGCGCTGTTTCTTTTATTGGGGGTGGTTCAATACCTTGGCCATCTCACCGTCAACAGTTCTGAAACACGGGAAGCCCTGATCAAACTGATCACGGATGTTGTTCTGTTCTTCCTGGCGGGCCAGCTCTTTGGAGAGGTTTCGAGCAGGGTATGGCGAACGTTCGGATTCGCAGTCACGGCCTATGCCTTCCTCATGGGGCTCTTTGCCATTCTGCAATTTTTCTCAAGCCAGGGAATGATTTTCTGGCTTGTGAAATCCCGTGGCCGGATCTTCGGCCCTTACGTCAACCACAATGATTTCGCGGGATTGATGGAGATGCTGATCCCCATCGCGGCTGCCTATGTTCTTTCGAGGTCCCGGGATGACCGGCACAGCGTCCTCCTGGCTTTTGCAGTTTGCGTCTCCATCTGTGCGCTCTTGCTGTCAGCCTCTCGGGGAGGGTTTGTCGCGCTCCTGGGGGAAATTCTGATTTTCGCCTGGATTCTGTGGAAAAGATCGCCGGCAGGGACCTCCCGCCGGCATTTGTTGGCGGGCGTGTTGGGTCTGGTGGCCGCCACTGCCTTTTTCTTCTGGATCGCTCCCGAAAGTGTTTCAAACCGACTAGGGAGCGTTGGCAATGTTGTGAACGCGCCGGAAGCGACCTATGGTGACAGGATGCATGTGGCGTTTGATTCCTTGCTGATCTTCCGCGACCATCCGGGGCTGGGGGCCGGCCTTGGCAGCTTCGGCTCCATTTTCCCGGCCTATCAAAGCTTTCCCACGAATCAGATCTATCCGTATGCGCACAATGACTATGCCCAGGCTCTTGCCGAAACCGGGGTTGTCGGAGGGCTGATCATCCTGGGGGCGCTCATCCTGTTCTTTCGCTTGGCGTTCAGCAACTTGCGCCAGCGTCTCGGAGAGGAAGCGGGTTGGATTCGCCTGGGAGCTGCGCTGGCCGTGTGTGGATTGCTCATCCACAGCTTTGTTGACTTCAATCTTCACATTCCAGCCAACGCGGCCTGGTTTGCTGTGTGCGCGGCGTTATCCACAATTCCTGGCTCATCCCGGCGGGTGAGAGAGATGCCTGTTGGAGCCTCCCAATGAGCCCATCAGCCTGCCTTTCGAAAACAAAGCATGGGTTGATGGGAGTGATCGCTCACAAACAGGGTCGGCAACAGACTTGCAGAAAAGGAGGCGTTCATTGAAAGGAGTCATTCTTGCTGGGGGGACCGGTTCTCGTCTTTTTCCGCTCACCAAGATCACCAACAAGCACCTGCTGCCCGTCTACAAAGAGCCCATGATTTATTATCCCATCCGGACTCTGATCAATGCCGGCATCAAAGACATCCTGATCGTCACAGGCGGGCACAACTCAGGTGACTTCCTCCGTCTGCTGAGCAACGGCAAGGAATTCGGCCTTCGCCACATTAACTACACCTATCAGGAAGGCGAAGGGGGCATCGCGGCCGCCCTGAAACTGGCGGAGTACTTTGCGAGCGGGGACAAGATCTGTGTGATTCTGGGCGACAACGTCATTGAGGGCGACATCGTGCAGGCTGCCGAACGTTTTGAGCGCCAGCCGAGAGGCGCGCACATCATTCTCAAGGAAGTTCCCTATCCCCAGCGGTTTGGAGTCCCGGTTTTCGACGGTGATCGGATCACCCGGATCGAGGAGAAGCCGGAAAATCCTCCCAGCCCTTATGCCGTCACGGGGATTTACTTCTATGATCCGAGCGTGTTTGAAAGGATCAAGGAGTTGAAACCTTCCCGGCGTGGAGAGCTTGAAATCACCGATGTCAATAATTCCTACCTGAGCGAAGGCACCTTGACCTACAGCATTCTGGACGGCTGGTGGACCGATGCCGGAACGTTTGAGTCCTTGAGAAGCGCCACCAACCTGGTCGCCGAAACGGGCGCGAACAAAGTCAGCCTGGAAGCACCGGCGCAGACTGCCGACGCAGTGGAGACACAGAAATAGGAGAGGGCAGAATGAAGCTTGCCATCACAGGAGGAGCGGGGTTTATCGGTTCGAACTTTATCCGTTATCTGCTGCGGGAATACCCCTCCTATTCCATCCTGAACCTGGACAACCTCACGTACTCCGGAAATCTTGAAAACCTTTCCGATGTGCTCGCGAATCCGCGGCATGAATTCATAAAGGTAGACATTTGTGACCAGGACGAAATTGCCCGGGTGTTCTCCCAGGGGGTGGATGCCGTCGTTCATTTCGCCGCTGAATCCCACGTCGACCGGAGCATCCTGGACGGCTCCGTGTTTGTCAGGACCAACGTGATGGGGACCCAGTGCCTCCTGGGCGGGGCACGCCAGGCCGGCGTCCAGCGCTTTGTTCACGTCAGCACGGACGAGGTTTACGGCAGCGCGCCAGGCACAGAGAAATTTCGAGAAGATTCTCACCTGAATCCCAGCAGTCCCTACGCGGCAAGCAAAGCCGCTTCCGATCTTCTGGCGCGAGCTTACTTCCAAACCTACCGATTTCCGGTGATAGTGACCCGCTGCTCCAACAACTTTGGCCCTTATCAGTTTCCCGAAAAATTCATTCCGCTCCTCATCAGCCGGGCGCTGGAGGATCAAAGTATTCCGATCTACGGCGACGGGCTTCAGGTGCGCGACTGGATTTTCGTGCAGGATCATTGCCGGGCGTTGGATGCTGTTCTGCACCGCGGCCGCGCGGGAGAGGTCTATAACATCGGCGCCGGGCACGAATGGCCGAACCTTGAAATCGCCGGCCATATTCTGGACCGCCTGCGCAAACCCCATTCTCTGCTGAAATATGTTCAGGACCGTCCCGGCCATGACCGGCGCTACTCGGTGGATACGACGAAAATCGAAACCGAGCTGGGCTGGAAGCCCGAGGTCAGTTTTGCCAGAGGTTTGGCGGACACCATTGACTGGTATGTGGCAAATGCCGGATGGAGAGAGAGAATCCAGAATCAAGCCTATCGTTCGTACTATCAGGAGCAGTACGAAAATCGTGACGAGACTTTGAAGCGAATCCAGCATCCCGGAGGAATCCCTAATTGCGTATCCTCGTGACCGGCGCGGCCGGGATGCTCGGACATGCCCTGGTGCCTCTCCTGCAGGTGGATCATGAAGTCGTTGGGCTCACCCGAAGCGCCTGCGATCTCACTGACGAAGGCGCCGTGCGGGAAACTTTCCAGAGTCAGAAACCTGACCTGGTATTTCACCTCGCTGCCTTCACGAATGTGGACGGTTGTGAACTTGATCCGCAAAAGGCTCAAGCCTCGAACGAAGTCGCAACGCTCAATGTGGCGAGGGCCGCGGAAGGGGTTGGGGCGGCGGTTTTATATATCAGCACCGACTACGTTTTTGACGGCCGGGCAACCAGCCCGTATTCCGAGGATGCTCCGACCCATCCCCTCAGCGTTTATGGGCAGACAAAGCTGAGGGGCGAACGGCATATCCAGGAGATTCTTGACCACTACTTTATCGTCAGGACTTCGTGGCTTTACGGGCCTCACGGGAAGAATTTTGTGTCGACCGTCCTGCGACTGGCCGGCGAGAGGATGGAGTTGCGAATTGTCAACGACCAGCGGGGAGCGCCCACCTACACGCGCCACCTGGCGCAAAAGCTTGCAAATCTCGCGGCAACCCGGGAATACGGTGTTTATCACGTGGCGGCGGAAGGGAACTGCACCTGGTTTGAATTTGCCCGCAAGATTGTCGAGTTCAGCGGCCTGGAGGGCATTCGGGTGACTCCCATTTCTTCATCGGAGTTCGGCCGTCCTGCCCCCAGGCCCGCCTACTCTGTTCTTGCCACCCAGCGGCTCAACTCATTGGGTATCGGACTCTTGCCGCATTGGCAGGCGGGATTGGAAAGCTATCTTGCAGAGATTCGTGACGGAGGGAATGATGCTGACGAAGTCATCCGGAAACGACCAGCTTATTCAAAGTCCGCCTGAGAAGCGGTTGATAGGCGAGCGCGCGGGAATGCGGCTGGCGCTGCCACACCGTGAAGACCCCGGGATAGGTGATGTGATCACCAGTCCACAGTCTTCGCGCCTGATCGCCGGGGTTGAAGTTGAACCCAGTGTGCAGTGGCCAGACGATCGCGGTTGCTTCGCGGAGATTTTTCGCTTCGGAGCTCCCGGTATCGCGCACGAGTTCTCTCCTGCCAGCGGCCATCAGATCCAGGTGTCATTCACCGTTTCCTACCCTGGCGTGATTAAGGCGATCCACTATCATTTTGAGCAAACGGACCTCTGGGCCCCGCTGGCCGGCATGTTCCAGGTTTTCCTCTGTGACCTTCGGGAGGATTCACCCAGTTGGGGCCGGCTGAACACCTTGTTTATTGGTGCGCAGCGCCCATGGAAAGTGAGAATTCCTCCGGGTGTTGCCCATGGTTACAAAGTCGTCGGGACTGAACCGGCGCAATTGCTTTACGCAACCAACCATTTCTACGATCCGAACGACGAAGGACGGATCGCTTTCGATGAACCGGGAATCAATTACGACTGGGAGTCCCGGCCCCGGTGAGTTCACGCAGACCAGACAGTGCAGGCGAAATCGACGGAGGAAATGAGTGAAGGACTTCATCATTGTGGGAGGTGGGCCGGCAGGACTTCATGCTGCTTACCGGCTGGCCTCAGCAGGGCTTGACGTGACCCTTTTTGATGCGCAGGGGCAAATCGGAGAACGGGCTGTTTGTTCAGGGGTCATTGGAGCCGAAGCTTTTTCCCGCTTCGATCTTCCTAAAACGTCCGTGCTGAATACGATTAAGAAAGTTCAGGCTATTTCGCCGGCCGGCCGGAAGATCCAGCACAACGGGGAAGAGCCTCTGGCCTATGTTGTCGACAAGGCAGAATTCAACCGGGATCTCGCCAGCCGCGCGGTTTCTGCGGGAGCCGAAATGCGGCTGGGCAGGTTTGTCGATTCCATCGAACGGAAGAAGCAGAGTGTGGTGATTCGATACCGGTCAAAGGGCGGCCGGCAGCAGGAAAGTGAAAGAGCTCGCGGTGTGTTGATCGCTTCCGGTGTCAACCGCTCTCTCACGGAAAAGTTGGGACTTGTGCGTCCTCGCGATTATCTGCGGGGGATTCAGGCGGATATCCCTTTGGGGAAGGACGGCATGTGGCGTCCCACCAGGATTTATGTGGGCCAGGCCGTGGCGCCCGGCGCCTTTGGATGGAAGATTCCGCTCGGCCATGGACGCGTCCGGGTGGGCCTCATGAGCAGCGAGGAGCCGCGGCCGTATTTCAAGAAGCTTCTGGGAAAAATCGCCCCGCACCTTCGTCCTGACCAGTATAAGGTTTGCCAGAAGGTCATTACTCAATGGCCTCAGGGCAAATGTGTGTCGGACCGGGTCCTGGTGATTGGTGAGGCAGCCGGCCATGTCAAGACCACCACTGGGGGCGGCATTTTCTATGGCATGCTCTCTGCTGAAATGGCGGCAGACGTCATGATCCGGGCCTGTCACCAAAACGATTTTTCTGAACAGGCCCTGAGTTCCTTTGAGACCTACTGCCGTTCCACTTTCAACCGGGAACTCGAAACGGGATACTTTTTCAGAAAGATGGTCGCAAAGCTTCCGGATTCCCTTCTTGACAAGACTTTTGAAAAAGCCAGCGCGATTGATCTCTTCGGCCGGATGAATGGCCATTTAATCTTTGATTGGCATTACAAAGCCATCCTCGTTGCCATCCAGAATCTGTTTGCTGCTTAACTCCAGGTTCAACCTCTTAAGTTTCACAACAACGTTCATATCAGGAGAACTTTGATCATGGCCAAACGGGCTTTTGATATTTTTCTATCGGGTGTCGGGCTTATTTTGTCTTCACCACTTTGGGCTCTTATAGCGTTGGGAATCAAGCTGGAAGATGGGGGCCCGGTCTTCTACCGGCAAATTCGTGTTGGCAAAGGTAACAGGGAATTCGTGAGCTATAAGTTCCGTTCCATGGTGGCGGACTCGGACAAGAAGTGGGGGGCCATTCCAGCATCCGAAAAAGACCCCCGCATTACGCGTATCGGACGGCTGATGAGATCCACCGCCATGGATGAGCTTCCTCAGCTCTGGAATATCCTGCGAGGTGACATGAGCTTCGTGGGGCCACGGCCTGAGTGGATCGAGCTGGTGAAAGAGTTTCGGAAACAGATTCCGCGATTTGACCTGCGCCATACGGTGCGTCCCGGCCTGACCGGCATCGCGCAAATCTATGGGGATAGCGAACTCCCCAGGCGGCAGAAGCTCCGTTACGACCTCCTGTATATCAAGCGGCAGAGTCTGGGGATCGATCTTCGCCTGGTTGCCTTTTCTTTCCTGGTCACCTTTACGGGCGGCTGGGAAGTCCGTGCCGGTAAGGTTCCTTCATGGCTCGGGAAGCGTTCAGTCCGCAGGCTGAAAGCCAGATTGGCCAGGAGGCCCCTGCCTCAACCCGCATTTTCACAGGCAGAAGATCGATAAGAAAGGAGACGACGCTCATGGCAACTGTGTTAACCAGCCCGGTGGCTTTCAGTAAAAAGAGTCTTCCTCCTTGTGCTCGAGTTCTCGGCGTGCCCGTCCACAGCGTCGACGTTGGCGGCACACTGGAGTGTATGAGCCGGTGGATTGAGAACCGCGACCGATCGCATTGGATCGCAGTGACCAGTTCTCACGGCATCGTCGAAGGATTCAAGAAGGCGGATTTCAAAGAGATCCTGGAATCGGCTTCGCTTTCGATACCTGACGGCATGTGGACGGCCCGCGTAGCCGGGAAGAAGTTGTCCATCGCTCCCCGGCGGGTACGCGGAGCAGACCTGCTGCTGAAATTTTGCGAACTGGCCAACCAGGAAGGTTACTCGAACTATTTCTACGGCGATACGGATGAAGTGCTGGAGGCGCTGGGAAACCGCTTGCAGACCCAATTCCCATCGCTCAGGATCGCGGGAAGCTATTCCCCTCCTTTCCGCATGCTTACCCCGGAGGAAGACGCTGAGATTGTCGAGGCAATCAACCAGGCCAGGCCGGATGTCCTCTGGGTCGGGTTGGGGCTCCCCAAGCAGGAGCGCTGGATTTTTGAGCATCGGCACCTGCTGAAAGTTCCTGTCATCGTGGCCGTGGGTGCGGCCTTCAAATTCGTAGCCGGCAAGGTGAAGGAGGCGCCCAAGCCGGTCAGCGATTTAGGCCTCGAATGGTTCTGGCGGCTGCTGAGCGAACCGAAGAAGTGCTGGCATCGTGCGCTGATTTACGGGCCGCAGTTTGCGTTGCATTCCTACCTCGAAATCAAGGGAATCCGTAAGTACGACTAAAAAGGAGACGACCATGAATTGGACTGGCAAAAAGGTTCTGGTGACGGGCGGTGCCTCTTTTATCGGCTCGCACCTGGTGGACGCGCTCATGGAGAAGGGTGCAGGCATCCGGGTGGTGGACAATCTGAGCAGCGGCAAGCGGGAAAATCTCACGGCCCATCTTGATGGAGGCCACATCGATTTCCTTCATGCTGACCTGCTGGAACCGGAAGTTGTCCGAAAAGCCGTGGACGGCGTCAATGTCATTTTCCACCTGGCGGCAGACCACGGCGGCCGCGGCTACGTGGACCTGCACCAGGCCGCCTGTGCCACCAACCTCACACTCGACGGCATGCTCTTCCGGGCCGCGTACCAGGCGGGGGTTGAAAAAGTGGTCTACGCTTCTTCCGGCTGCGTCTATCCCAATCACCTCCAAACGGATACTTCTCAAATCCTCTATCTCACTGAAGACATGGTCGGCCCGCCCTATGATGCGGACAACATGTACGGCTGGGCCAAGCTGATGGCGGAGATGACACTGGGGGCCTACTACAAAGACCACGGCATGAAATCCGCCTCCTGCCGATACTTCACCGTCTACGGCGAGCGCGGCCACGAAAACCACGCCGTGATTGCCATGATCGCGCGCGCCTTCATCGGCCAGGACCCTTACGTCGTCTGGGGCAACGGCGAGCAGATCCGCAACTGGACACACGTCAGCGACATTGTTTCCGGCACCATTCTGGCCGCGGAAAAGATTGATGACGGCTCAGCGGTCAACCTTGGCACGATGGAGCGCACTCGCGTGATTGACGCCGTGAAGGAAGTGCACCGCTACACACACCAAAGCCCGCGCATTGAGTTCCATCCGGAGATGCCCACTGGCCCCATGAACCGCGTGGCCGATAACGCCCTGGCCAAACAGTTGCTCGGCTGGGAGCCACGGGTGAAATTCATGGATGGGCTCCGGCAAACCATCGACTGGTACTTCTCCACCAAAGACCGCGAGCAGGTGCGCGCTATGCTGGATTCCGTGCTCACCGAGCGCACCGTGCATCCGGCGGCGCCAAAGGCAGCTGCTTCCTCCAGTCGCTAGCCTATGA
>JBAUWE010000451.1:0-1647 GCA_049583595.1 Terriglobia bacterium | reverse complement strand
AATATAAAGGGTACCCGGATAGCCAAAGTAAGCACTCAGCCAGGCCCAGTTCCCCGTCAACACCCAAACAAAATGAAGCGCGATTCCAACGGAAACCTGCAGGATCATGAGCACAAGGATGAAGCGGGAGTAGGAATGCACGCTTGTCCGCATGGATATATCTGTCATTGCGTCACCGAACCCGGCGCCTGTGTTGATGTAGTCTTGCAGAGCATCGCGACCCTTCCCGCTACAGCCGAGCCGCCCCGATCACCCAATAGACTCACCATCAGCGGGCCAACATTGCCGACCAGATCCTCGACTGAAAACATTGTCGTTCTCATCCGGGCCATGAGTTTTTCTGCTGCACGCGCCCCCAAATAAATGGCCAGTTCTTTGCTTATCGATGCCAGGATCGTCGGCGAGACCTGGAGTTCGTTACCGGAAGGCGCCTGGGCCGGACCTTCCATGATCCGGTCGTCCATGGCCCTTTGGAGTTCGAGCAACCCTGCCTCGATTTCCGGCTGGACCTCGACTTCTCCGGCCAGGTGGTTAAAAAGCAAAAGATCTTCTTCAATTGCGAGCGTCTCTTTCTGGCAGCGCTTGCAGTGTTGAAGGTGTTCTTTTATCCGGGCATGGTTCGCCGGAGGAAGTTCTCCGTCCCGGTAAGCGACCACATCAGCGTTTGTGGGGTGTATTCGAAACCGGTTTAAAAACCGGTGGCGCCCATTGTCTGATGAGTCTTGCATCAGGCACCCTCCTTACCAATCACGTAGAAGGCGCGGATTTTCTTTAGTCCATGGGCAAGTGTCGCGCCAACTGTTCCCGGTTCAATTCCCAGAATCTGAGCTATTTCCCTGTATTTGAAACCTTCCGCTCTTAGTTCCAGACATTCCAGCTCGCGCGGCGCAAGAAGTGCAGACAGCTGGTCAAGGCTTTCCAGCTGGACAAGAGACTCGTAGGGGTCAGGACCGCCGCCCGAGCCTATCATCGCCTCTTCCAGGCTGACGTGCTTGTCTGGTTTCGTAGCCCTCAACTGATCAATCACATAATTGCGCGCGACCCTGAAAAACCACCCTCGGCTCTCCGGAGGTGTGCCGTCTTTTAACCGGTACTCGTAATACCGCAGAAAGGTTTCTTGTACTGCTTCCTGAGCGAGATCGAAGTTCCTTGTCAGGCAAAGAAGGTAACGGAATAAGTCTTGTGCGAATGATTGGTATAATTCAGTGGCTTCGGATTTGACCTTGCCTTGACGAGAGTTCTGCCTTTCGGCACTCTCACCATACAAAACACCCCGTTTGAAGGGAGATTTCTGCAATGGACGTACTCACCTTTAAGGCCGGCCAAGACTATCGGACCACATTGTATCCGTTTGCCGGTTTCATTTCCAGAGTTTCGAAATTCGCGAGATACACGACCTTGCAAACAAAACATTTGGTTAGGTGAGAAGTATTCAATAAACAAAAGCAGACCCTGCCACGTCCTTTTTTAAGGAAGGGTCCACAGGAGATCAGCGGTGGCGGCGCGAGTGTGTATCTACCTCATAACCACCCTTAATAAATCGTTTAGATCAATAAATACTTTTGCCTAACTTGCACCAATCATACCCCGTTCCAACGGGGTCCACCATTTGTTGATAGAAGAATGGCTTGCTGACCAAAGCTTGTG
>JBAUWE010000450.1:0-3210 GCA_049583595.1 Terriglobia bacterium | reverse complement strand
GGACTCGCACCAGCTATGGCCGCCGCGCTGCCTGCCTTCGCCAGAAAATCCCGCCGAGTCAGATTTCTGCTCATGAGCGCCTCCTTTGTTGATGGCCCTATTTTGCCTGAGTTTTTCGGTGCCGGATGAACTTTCTGGGGTGGAGCATACGCCGCGCTCCTCGCGAGGTATGCGGCCCTTGTTTTTCAACGTGGATGGATGCGGCAGGAATTTTTCAGCAAGGGCATGCGCCAGGTTCCCGGCGGCGTTGGAATGCGGCAACGCCCCTGACCCCGTTCCTGAGAGTTTGCAGAGTCAAACCACAACTCCGCGCCGCCCTGCCTGTGGTCAAACGCGGCCTCGGCATTCCTGGCGCCAAGCATTGGCTGAGAGGCCGCATACATTCCAAACAGCGGAACGTATGCGCCACTCGCGAATTAATTTTGGGAATCAGCCAGCCGCAAGCTGCAAAAGATGGTACGGCCGAAGGCAAGCAGACCCGACCTCAGCTGCCTGGGGGAATACGGGTGGCGAAGCGCATCAATCTCGCGGAACAGTTCGGGGACCGTTGCGTCTCCGGTCACCACCAGGACCCGCCCAAAACGGCTGGTTCGGAGGTTTCTAATCCTTGGAAAGACGCCGGACGCGGGTCCTTTGGGCCTTCGCAGCTCAAGGATCATCTTGTCGAAACCATCCTTTGCGACCGTATCCAGGCACAGGACCGAACCCTGGGTTACAACGCCTTCCGATCCGGCCCCTGCCGAAACCAGGGATAACACGTTTCGCATGACCGATGGCTTGTCAGTGGTGAGGATATACCTCTCAGTGTCCTGCAACATAAATCCTCCACTGTCCCCCGCCCTAATACAGAATTATCGTCTCGAATAGTAACTGCGACGACAACAAAGAGGCAATGGTACGAAAGTACCATGAACCTTTGGGGGGGGCCATATGCCGCGGGTGCTCAGCAAGCGCAGTTTTAAGCTGTGGTCCGGGAATCACCGCTGAGTCTTGGTGAGGAACAAATATATCCGCGCGGCCTTCTTGAATTCCTGGCGGAGCCTTTGATGCTCGGGTGATGCCGCGTATCCCTTGACCCTTTCGTGATCGTCAAGCTCCTGTCGTAACTTCATCATTCTAAGCCTTGCGGATTCGATTTGCTGGGGTGGCTGGGTCAGTTTGATTTGATCCTTTCAGGAACGCTCCTTCGATGCTAGCACACAATACCGCGGGTGGCGCATGCATCGCGCCCTTTGCGATGTATGCGATCCTGATGAGGAATGAAGGATGAAAGAGGAAAACAGGAATCAGGCAAAGGTTGGCCGGTGCGAAGCCGGCCGTTTCGTTTTCTGAAAGATACTTCGCTGTTGCCGATGGACCCCATGGTGTGATCGCATACACTCCAAACAGCGGAACGTATGCGGCGTCCGCAAATACCGTGATCCTTCGCTTTGCTCAGGATGGCAAACCGGCGACCCTGCCGAACACGTCATTCTGAACGCAGTGAAGAAACCCGGCATTTTGGTTTTATACAAACAGTGGGTTCCCTTCGGCAAGCTCAGGGCAGGCTCTTCGCTCCGCTCAGGATGACAACCGAACGAGCTCAGGATGACTACTGTATGGCCACCGGCGGCTCGTCGCTCACGTCACGAACTCCAGGTAGTTCACTGCCAGTTCCTGATATTCCTTCGCCACCTGTGCCGCATCGCGGCTGCCGAGAGTCATGTCCATCTCCAGAGCGCGGAGCTTCAGAACGCAGGCGCTGGCTTTGCCCAGCCGCACCGGGACCGCCTGCTGCTTATGAACGCCGGAAAGGATGGTCGCGGATGCCGTCAGCGCCGCCACGAGGGCGCAGGTAACCTTCCATGCGAGAGGGCCTTTGCCGAGGGTCGGTCCCAGCGCCGCTGCCAGCCCCGCAACAATCGTCCCCAGTGAGCTGGCTGCAAGGCTGGCATAAACAAGCGCGGCATCTTCGCGGCGCAGGTGGTGCATGTGGTCCTCTGCCTTGCTCAGGCTCGAGCGCAGCCTCTGCAGCATCTCGTCACGCTGGTCGTTTGCGTTCATGCCGGTATCACCTCCAATGCTGTCGCATGCGGGGATAGCTCACATCCGCCTTCTTCGGTTGGCTCTGCCCATCGGCCATGGAAATGGCCGCCGTGCCGGGACCTTCCCGGCCGGCTCCGTTTTGCTTGTCCCGTTGGATGTTCGCCCATTGAGCGGCGTTGTTGAACCGCATGCCTCCCATCCTACACCCGCGCGCGCCGCTATCCAAGGCTGAGGGCTGCCGCCCGGCCATCGTGTTGCACCCAGAAAAATATGACCTTTCCAATGGTGAGAGGGCTATGAAATGTGTTTGGGGAAGCCGCGGACCTCAAGAAGGCGAATGCTCCCTGTCTGCTACGGGAAAGGGCACGAGTTTACTCGTGCCGCAAAAAGGCGGTGACAATGTGGGCTTTGGCCCCTGAAGCCCAAATGGGCGCCCAGACATGGACGGTGTCAGCAGAGCCCGCAGCGGCTAAAGCCGGACCCTGTTGTGCGCGGGTTGCGGCACGGATGAATCCGTGCCCTTTCGCAGGTCGGTCTCTGACCCTGGATCTGGGAGCAACGCCTTTCGCCCCTCCGGGGCTGGATGGCATTTCGGTGGTACGTTTTCCCATGGCTTGCGCCATGGGCTAAATTCTTTCGCCCCCCTCCGGGGGCTCAAAGGCGGGCTGGTGCATCGATCCGTGGGCGCTTCTCTCGCTTTGCGAGACGGCGGTCGCTCGAAGGCGAACGTCTGCGCCGCCCGCCCTCAACCGCTTGTTCTCCGCAACCGAGCCTGCTACCCTACGCCCATGACCAAATGCGGCAACGTAGATCAACTTTTGCAGCAGCTAACAGAAAAAGCCAGGCCAGTATCGGAGACTGAGAAGTTTTCTAAGCATCGCGGCATTTACGCGTTCTTCCTGTCGCAGGGGTGTCTGCACATCGGGGAACAGAAAATTACTCCAGGGAGGGACAAACCGCTCTACATTGGCAAAACCGAATCCAGCCAGAAGGCACGCGACCTCGGGCAGCATCTGGCCGATGGAGGAACCAAGCATTCGACATTGCGCCGATCTTTGGGCGCGCTATTGCGCGAGCAGTTGAAGCTTAAGCCGAAGCCCCGAAGCACCACAGAGACCTCCCCGCGTCGATACACTAATTTTAAGTTCGACGCGAAGGGTGAGGCGAAACTTACAAAGTGGATGA
>JBAUWE010000449.1:0-2814 GCA_049583595.1 Terriglobia bacterium | reverse complement strand
AGCAGAATGCAGGCCAGGGCCTTCCGCGGGTTCCAGGAGCCGTGATGATCATCACCCAGCGCGTGATAGAGGAATATGGCAAAAATGGAGTATTCGGTCAGGTGGCCCAGCTTCCTGAACCCATGGGCAAGAAGATGGAATGTGTGGCGAGAAACTTCCACGTGAAGGATGGCCAGAATATCGCTCAGCAGTCTGTTGGTAAACGACGATCCGAAGGTCCGGGTGGACATGTAGAAAATAACCCCGGCCCAGATGATGACCGGAACCCACCACAGAAAGGTTTGCAAAGGTGTCTCATGCCTGGCACTCGGAGACGGGTTATTCGAGGCGATAGTTGGGGGCCTCCTTAGTGATGATGACGTCGTGCACGTGGCTTTCACGCAATCCGGCGGATGAAATCCGGACAAACCGTCCCCGCTGCTGAAGCTCAGGGATGGTGGCGCAGCCGGAATAGCCCATGCCGGACCGCAGCCCGCCCACGAGTTGCTGCACCATGTCCGCCAGCAGACCCTTGTAAGGCACGCGCCCTTCAATACCCTCTGGAACCAGCTTTGAGGTGGAGTCTTCCTGGCCGTAGCGGTCTCTGGAACCCTCCTGCATCGCCCCCAGCGACCCCATCCCCCGGTAGGACTTGAAGGTCCGCCCCTGGTACAGGATGGTCTCCCCCGGGCTTTCCTCCGTGCCGGCAAAAAGGCTGCCGATCATCACCACGCTAGCCCCCGCGACAATGGCTTTGGTAATGTCTCCCGAAAACTTGACCCCGCCATCCGCAATCAGCGGAATGCCTGCTTTGCGCGCCGCGCGGGCGCATTCCGAGATGGCCGTGATCTGGGGTACGCCGGCGCCCGAAACCACCCGTGTGGTACAGATGGAACCCGGCCCGATCCCAACCTTCACAGCCGCTACACCCAGATTGATCAGGTCGCTGGCCCCCTCATAGCTGGCCACGTTGCCCGCGATGACTTCAGCATCCGGCAGGCTCTTCTTGATGGCCTTCACGGCTTCCAGCACGCGCTCGGAGTGGCCGTGGGCCGTGTCCACGACAATGACGTCCGCCTGGGCACGGGCAAGTTCCTGCGCCCGTTCCAGGTAATCTCCCGTGACCCCAACGGCCGCTCCCACCCTCAACCGGCCGCGCGAGTCTTTCGCCGCATGCGGGTACTGGATCTTCTTCTGAATGTCTTTGACAGTGATCAGCCCCTTCAGCACGTAGTTCTCATCCACCACGGGGAGCTTTTCAATCCGGTGCTGATGGAGAATCCGCTCCGCCTCTTCCAGTGTGGTTCCCACGGCGACGGTGATCAACTTCTCCCGGGTCATGCGTTCTTCCACTTTCAGGTCGGTGCGGGTTTCAAAACGCAGGTCACGGTTGGTGAGGATGCCCACCAGCTTGCCGTTTTCCGTAACCGGCACCCCGGAGATCTTGTACCGGGCCATGATCTCAAGCGCTTCGGCGATCTTCTGACGGGGACCGATGGTGACAGGATCAACGATCATGCCGCTCTCGGAACGCTTGACCTTGTCCACTTCAACCGCCTGCCGGTCAATCGGCAAAGTGCGGTGGATAATACCCATGCCGCCCTGCTGCGCCAGCGCAATGGCCAGGCTCGATTCCGTCACCGTGTCCATGGCGGCGCTGACGATTGGAATGTTCAGCGTGATTTTCGCGGTCAGTTGCGTGCGGGTGTCGGCCGTCGCCGGCAGCACACCGGACCGGGCAGGCAAAAGGAGAACGTCATCAAATGTGAGTCCTTCGGGGATGGGACCATCCAGCATAGAGCCTCTTGGTAAATTCCTTTCGGAGGGGTAAAACCTTAATTTTAGTTGGCTTCAAAGGGAGCGTCAAGGAAAGGCTCGAGAGTTTGCGCTATCCCGTTGCCGGTGCGGCCGAAACCCGATCAATGAGTTGCTCAACCAGTGCAGCGCGGTGGGGCGGCGTGGCGCCTGCGACCCGGCGCGCCTGCGAAAAAAGCATTCTGTCGGGAATGGCCGCCATGCCGTCCAGAGTGTCCGCGGTAAACATCTGGGCCAGCCAGTCCCAGGCTTCCGCAAAGCCCGCCGCGTTCACCCGGTCCGCGAAATCCGGGTCTGCGACGTTCAGAATTTCTTTCCACCGAAGCAGGACCTGCCGGTGTGCTTCCGCAGGGTCCTCGGAATAACCCGTCTGGTCCAGCGTGGCGGGAGTGGAACGGTTCAGTCGATGGTTCACGTCTGCCAGAACGAAACCTCCCCAGACTTCAGGCAAGTGGATGACCACCTCACGAGGCAGTTTGAGTCCGGGATCAAACGCCGGGCACGTGCACGACCACAGCATAGCCATCAGGGCTTCATCCACAAGCTGAGTGCGCACGGCAACGGTCAATCCAATGCCGGCTTGCGCCGGATCACGCTTTTCCCTGAGATAGGTTTCGGCGGGACCGACCAGTTTCTTCTCCGCCTGCTGGCGAAGGAAGTCGTAGGCGCACAGGGTTGTGGCCACGGTCCGACGCCGGGGCTTGTCGAGCCGCGAAATTTTGTACCAGAGCGGGTTCGAAAACCTGTTCAACAACCCCATCATATTTCGCTATATTTCTCCTGCATTTATCCGATGCCCGGTCGGGGGGCGAAGTTTCCGAAGAGCGCCAAGCCTTTTGAAATCAACGCTTAGGAGACAATGAAGGGATTTCCCGGCGTTCGTCTCCGTCTGGTTGTTCAGTGGCCCGATTTCGTTTGTTTCCGATAGCGGCGAATTCTCCCCCCGCTTCGCGGCCCGGCTCGGCCCCACAACGGGCACCAAAACCTTTCCAGGAGTCGTGGCGGGCGCAACAAAGTTGT
>JBAUWE010000448.1:0-2160 GCA_049583595.1 Terriglobia bacterium | reverse complement strand
CCTGGCGGGTTGGATCGTTTTGAGGCCCGCTGGCGGCCGAGGCCAGCCGGGAAGACAAAGCGGCCGCGCCCCCCGCGCCTACCATACGAAACATATCGCGGCGTCCGATGCTTCGTTTCTTGCTGCTCTTCATGCCTTCCTCCCCTCAACTTAAGCTGCGAACGGGATTTCGTGACCTCTGGCCGGGTGCGATTTTACATCCAAACCTGTCCGCTGCAAACACTTCATGAGCGTCCCTCTCAGACTTGCCGGATACTACTCCTGCCTGCCCAATCCAAGCGCAGGCTTTTTTCCAGCACTTCCCTTTCTTCGGGCGGCACACACGCCAGGTTCCTCTGAGTGCAATGCTCCCCACAGGAACCGTGCACGGCGGAAAGAACTTCTCGCATCAGAAGGTTGCAAACGTTACAATGCTGGCTTCGTGGCAACCGAAGCAATTGAAATAATCGCCTTCAAGAATCCCCTGACGCTAGTTGCCGGCCCCACCAGCCGGGAAAGGAGAAGGATTTGATAGAAGCCAGGGCCACAATCTTCAGTGTCAAGAATCGCCACTGTCCCACACGGAAGAGACGCCCATTTCCAACACGGCCTGCGCAACCCATCTTGAAAGGTGGCCGGGCATGACGACCCGCCGCCGCTGGGTTCTTCTCGGGCTCGTTTTTGTCGCCATCATGATCAGCTACGTTGATCGCGGCAATCTCAGCATTGCAGCCCCGGACATGATGAAGGACTTTCGAATCGACCCTGAAAAAATGGGGGTGCTGCTTTCTGCCTTTTTCTGGACCTATGGCGCGTTCCAGATTCCGGCCGGGATGCTGGTGGACCGTTTCGGCATCCGCTGGTCCTATACGCTGTCATTCCTGGTGTGGTCGCTTGCCTCTGCTGCCATCGCCCTCAGCCGCGGCCCCGGTGACGTCATCGGCATGCGCGTGGCGCTGGGCGTGGCCGAATCGGTCGGTCCGCTGGCCAGCATCGCTTTCATCCGAAGCAGCTTTTCAGGGAAGGACCAGGGGCTGCCCACCTCCATCTACATTGCGGGGCAGAACATCGGACCCGCGCTGGGCGTGCTGCTGGGATCCATTCTCATAAACCAGTTCGGATGGCGGATGATGTTTGCCATCACCGGACTGGGAGCTCTGGTTTGGGTACCCTGCTGGCTGGTTGCCGCCCCGCGGGACATGAACCGCGCCGAGCGCCAGGCAGCAAAGAAATTGAGAGATGCGGCTCCGCCCCGGCCGTGGACCTGGGGCATGTTGCTGCGCAACGGAACCTTCTGGGCCATGGCGCTGGCCACCCTGCTGGCTTCCTACTATTGGTATTTTGTTTTGACCTGGGTGCCGAGTTATCTGGTGATGGCGCGCGGGTTTTCAATGCTGGGAATGGGGAAAGTGCTTTCAACGGCGCTGCTGATTATGGCCGGCGTGAACATCATTTCGGGCAAAGCTGCGGACAGGCTGGCAGCCGCTTTCGGCGTGTTCCGTGCGCGATTGTGGTTTGCCGTGCTGGGGTACGTCGGGACGGGGGCTCTCCTGTTGCTGCTGGTCACGGGTCGCGCATGGTCGCTTCCCATCCTCACCTTTTCCTTGTGCGCCACGGGCATCGGCAATTCCACCTACTGGACCATGGTGCAGCATGCCTCGCCCAAGAGCCTGGTTGGGCGGTCGGTGGGATTCCTGAACACAGTCTCCGTGCTGGGAGGCGTGCTGGCGCCGATAGTGACCGGCTGGCTCCTGGGACCGCAAAAGCATTTTGGCCCGGCGATTTTTGTGGCCGGCGTGTGCCCTGTCCTGGCTGCCGGCTGCCTGCTTGCGGTGGGCGCCAAGGGCCTCTCGGGAGTTAAGTCACTGCTGGCGGGCGAACTCTACACGGAAGTGTAGCAGGGAACCTGTCGACGCGTTTAGCCGTGGCCTGCGAGCGCCGGTTTCTGGCTGGAAGCCGGGCGACGGACCAGTGACACTCACACTACAGGAAAGCGCGAATGGACCATTTTGACGCCATTGTTGTTGGCATGGGAGGGATGGGCAGCGCGACGGCCTATCAACTTGCGCGGCGCGGCCTCCGCGTGCTGGGCCTTGAAAAACACAACCTTCTTCACGACCAGGGCTCATCGCACGGCCTCACCCGGATTATTCGCCTGGCCTATTACGAACACCCTTCTTA
>JBAUWE010000447.1:0-3673 GCA_049583595.1 Terriglobia bacterium | reverse complement strand
CTCGGTCGTCCCTATCCTCACGCTATCTTCACCGTGGTCGTCTGGGGCAGGGACCGTGCCCGCTTCGGCCAGCCCGAAAAACAGTACCGCGACAAACATGTCTGTGTAACCGGCTTCATCAGCGTCTATCGCGGCCAGCCGGACATGACCGTCCGAAACCCGGGGCAGATCCGGGTAAAGTGAAAGTCTTCAGGTGGCGGGATTTAAAACAGTGTGCCCTGGTCGCGGTCGGGGGGGTTTTCGATTTCGTAGCGCACGGGGACGCTCAAGCTGAAGCGCGCGTAGTCTTCCTGGATGACCTGCCGTTTTGAAAGTTCCTGGAGCAGGATTTCAGTGAACCCGACCGGCCGTTCGATGACGCGCGCCAGCTGGCCGATGTCCGCCTGGGGCGTTTTGTGCAGGTGCTTCAGGACCAGGAGGCTTTCCAGCCGGGTGAAATCCTTTGCCCGGGATCGGATGAATTGGGCAAAGTTGTTATCCTTCTTGAGGGGAATGATGGCGGTGAACGCCTCTCGGTCCCCATCGAAATATGGGAAGTCGTGCCCGGAAGCGACGGCCTCCTGGTAGACGATGTCGATTCCGCTGCCACTCTTCTCGCAAAAGCCCAGCAAAGCCGCCGCTTCCGTCAGCAAGGGGTTGCGATGCACAGGGCTGGCGTTGATGAGGTTTCGGGGGCCCAGGTTCCGCAGGAAGCCGCCGGGGTTTTGGATTTCGAGCAGATGGTCCGGCGTGATTCGCACGTTGACGGGCTCCGACGAGCGATAGGACCGGTGGATCAGCGCGTTCACCACAAGCTCGCGCAGGCACCTTTCGGGAAGCGAGGAATCGGCCAATGCCGTCAAATCTCCTCGTCGCGTCCAGAGGTCGCGGAAAGTGTCCGCGATATTCTGCTGGATGTGGATGGTGTAGGGTTCTGAAGACGCACCCTCTGTTCCGTTGAGGGTGACCCGCAGGAAAGCGGAACCTGTCAGTCGCGACAAGAACTCCTTCTTTCCGAACAGTAGCGCCGCCGCCAGGGTGACGGCCGTCTGGCCTCCCTGCGAGCTGACAAGATTGAAATCCATCAGCAGGTCTTCTATGGAGCGGCGGGATTCCCGCCAGCGCTGGGGCTGCCGTGGCCGGACCGCGTGGTTAGTGAACGCCCAGCGCAAAGATTCATTCGAAAGGCTGTCGAGACCGGCGCCGTCGAGGAGAAGACTCGTGTGGTCGTCCTGGGAACTCAGATGGTCAACCTCGCAACGGTCGCCTTGCCGGACGAGGCACACTCCGCGGTGCGTCCGGTGCATGCCGGCAAGCGTCTTTCGCGGAACCAACAGGACGAGGCAATTTTGCGCCGCAGGAGGTGTGGCCGGCACGGCTTCCCCCAACCGGCAGGCCGTGCATTCCACCGGCGGATGGCTGTGATTGCGGACTGATTCCCGCAGCCACTCAGGCGTGACCTTTTCATGGGGGCATGGAGGCGCCTCATCAATCAGCCGCCGAGGGTCGAGGCCGATCAGGACAATCCCCCCCTCAGCGTTGGCCATGCAGACGGCGGCGTCGGTTGCTTCCTTCCAAAGATCCTGCTCACTGCCGCACCATCCCCGGACTTCAAAAATGCTCCGATCCACCTGGTCCGATGGTGTTGTGCTCAACTGTTTGACGAGGTCCGGCAGGCGCCCCAGTAGTTCGTAGGGTGTCATCGGCATCCCAAAATAGTTGAATGAAGTTGTCACTGAATTCGATACCTTTGCAGGCTGGTGTCAGTTCAGCCGCTGCCTGCTTCTCCCCCGTCAAGTAGCAGAGCCACGCCGCCCGGATCCGGACCCTGCCGCACCAGGGCATCGTGATGCTTTTTCTGGCTCAATGTTTTTTTGATTGTACACCATTGCCCGGCGCGCGAATCAAGTTGAAAGTGCTAAGAGTGAAATAGAAGCCGGCCTTGATAGGGTGTGGGAACCGACTGCCGGCGGGGAGTTCGGGGCCGGGGTTCCCGCTGCATGAGAGGCTAGTAATAGAGGCTCCAGGTCGACCGTCGCGCTGCTTTTTGCGGGCCAATTCAGGCTGCCACTTACGCGGTGCGTTGGAGGCTTGTGGAAATTCCTGTAAACTACACATTTTAGAGTGGAAAGACTAATTGGAATTGGGGTGCAAATCTGTGCTAAACTAACGGGTTGAAAGTGGCCCTCAACGGCATGACAGGGTCGCCCGCTTCTGGAAAACTAACGCTTACAGAGCAAGGGAAGAATCCGGGGAGAATGACCGCCGTAGAGGAGCCCTCGGAAGCTGCAAGGTAAGGAAGTGCGGGGTCTACTTACACACCAGCGATTGGATTGGTTTGCGGCCTTTTCTTACCCATTGACACCACTATGAATGCCTGGCAAGAAGTTCTGAACTATCTGAAGACGAAAGTCAATCCCCAAAGCTACCAGACGTGGCTCAAGCCCACTCGCTACAGCCACTCCGATGCTGAGACGCTGGTCATTCGTGTTCCCAACCAGGAATTTCAGGAGTGGATTCAGGAACATTATACGGCCGGCATTCAGGAAGCTCTGGAAAAACTCCGTCTGGGGTTCAGTGGAATCCGCTACGAGCTGGAAAAGCTGCCGGAAAAGAAATCGTCGGGCAATGGAGAGGCCAAGCCCCTGCAGCGGAAGCTGGATTTTGAGTCGGTGGACCACCAGTTGAACGCCCGGTACACCTTCGAAACCTTCGTGGTGGGATCGTGCAACCAGTTTGCGCACGCCGCGGCGCGGGCCGTGGCGGAAACGCCGGCCAAAGCCTATAACCCGCTTTTCCTGTATGGGGGCGTAGGGTTGGGCAAGACCCACCTGATGCAGGCCGTGGGGCACATGGTGAAGCAGCGCCAGAGAGAGCTGCGACTGGCTTACGTTTCCTCGGAAGCTTTTACGAACGACGTGATCAACTCCCTGCGCTATGACCGGATGGTTTCCTTCCGCGACAAGTACAGGAATGTGGATGTCCTGCTGATGGACGACATCCAGTTTATCGCCGGCAAGGAACGGACGCAGGAAGAGTTTTTCCACACGTTCAACACTCTTTACGAAGCCCAGAAGCAGGTGGTGATCTCCAGTGATCAGCCGCCCAAGGACATTCCGGGCCTGGAGGAACGGCTTCGTTCACGCTTTGCCTGGGGCCTGACCGCGGACCTGCAACCTCCCGACACGGAGACCAAGCGCGCCATTCTGGCCAAGAAAAGCGAAGATCAGGGTGTCGAGCTTCCGGAGCCCGTGGGAGATTTCCTCGCGACCCGGATCAAGAGCAGCATCCGTGACCTGGAAGGGGCGCTGACGCGCTTGATTGCGTATTCGTCCCTGACGGGCGCGGAAATCTCTCTGCCCATGGCGCAGCAGGTTTTGAAAAATATTATCGACCTGGAGCAGCGACGCGTCTCCATTGAAAACATCCAGCGCCTGGTTTGCCAGGAATATGGGTTGTCCCTGACGCAATTGAAGGCCAGGGATAACAGCCGCGCGATTACCTTTCCGCGGCAGGTGGCCATGTATCTTTCAAAGGAATTAACGCCCGCCTCTTTGCCGCAAATCGGGAGGGAGTTTGGCGGAAAACATCACACGACGGTTCTGCATTCCATTCAGAAGGTTGATCGCCTGAGGAAATCTGATAAAGATTTGAACAGACTTCTCAACAGGCTTAGAGACACACTGCGTTAGGT
>JBAUWE010000446.1:0-5634 GCA_049583595.1 Terriglobia bacterium | reverse complement strand
TCCCCATTGTTTCGACGAAGACGGCGTGTGTAGTATAATGATTCAAAAGGAAATGGGCCTGTAGCTCAGTTGGGAGAGCACCTGGTTTGCAACCAGGGGGTCAGGGGTTCGAATCCCCTCAGGTCCACCACTTCTTCATCTTAAGGTTCAGTGATTGTGCCGCGGTTGTGGGGTGCGAATTCAGGCCGGCGAGGGGCAAACCTGGTCCCTTATCCCTGTCAGCTACATTGCAGTTAGAGAGTGTTTGAGGTCGATACGCCAAAATAGGCACGCAGGGAATTTCCGACTGGCCGACGGTTTGCTCCTCAAGTTGTGTGACGAACGCGACAAGCCCGACGCCGTCGGCGCGCAAACTATCGACGGTGTCACTCTCATCGAGTTTGCCGAAAGCTGCCTGGTCGCCGGAATGAATTCCTGATGGCTGTTAAAATATTGAAATCATGTCGAGACATATCCATCGTTTGTGTTGCGCGGTTTCGCGCTGCATCCTGTCCCTCATGATTCTGGTGGGTCCGGCTGCGGCTGCAACCCTGTGGCACGGTGTGGTTCGGAACAACTCGGGAGCGACTGTGAGCGGAGCGGTTGTCAAGCTCCACTCCCCCACGGGGAAACTTGATTACACGGCCCGAACTTCCCCGGAAGGCATGTTTTCATTTGGTCACATCATTGCGGGCGACTACGTACTCTCCGTAAGTAATAAAGGAAAGACGTGGACGGCGGCGCGGCTTGTTGAGATCAAGGAGGGCACGAAGCTTTCCGCCAGTTTGCAGATTCTTCCCAATCTGAACGAGCTTCGCGTGATCAGCACAAGCGGGAACGCTCTTCCCTGGGCAAGCGGAGGCGAGAACCTTTCGAGCAAGCAGGTTTCCAGCCTGCCGCTCAATGAGCGAGATTTCGGCAAGTTGCTGTTGCTGGCCGCCGGCACCATGACGGATACCAACGGAAGCGCCGACTTCACCCAACAGTTTGCCGTGAACGGGCAGCGCGCTGTGGCCTCGGTGTTTGCCATCGACGGGATCGACACGACCGATCCGGAGATGGGAGGCGCGACTTTTGCCAATTTTAATGTAGACGCCATCCAGGAAGTGCAGTCGAATTCCGGGGTGTTGCCGGCCGCCATTGGGCACGGAGCGGCCAGCTACACCAACGTGATCAGCAAGTCAGGCACCAATCAACTGCATGGCAGCGTCTTCGAGTTTGTTCGCAATTCAGCCTTTGACGCGCGTAACTTTTTTGACCGCAAGAGCATCGCAGACGAGCGGCGCATCCCTCCTTTTGTCCGCAACGAATTCGGTTTCACTGTGGGCGGGCCTGTGGCCATTCCGGGAGTTTATAACGGCCGGAACCGAACCTTCTTTTTTGGTGAGTACCAGGGTTTCCGCCAGGTGCTGGGAACGACACAGGTGCTGGCTGTTCCCACCGCGGCAGAGCGTAATGGGATCGATACGACAGCGTATCCGGGCGACACCCTGACGGTGCCGGTGGACCCCGGGATTCAAGCGGTGCTGAATGGCTATCCACTGCCGGATGATCCGCAGGGACCCTACGGCGCCCGCACCTACGCGACCTCGTCCAAGGTGTTCACGGGATCGGACCAGTTTTCGGTGCGCATTGACCATCGCATTTCAGACAAATCCACTCTCTTTGCGCGCTTCAGTTTGAACCAGATAACCGGGCCGCTCACCAATCCTGACCAGACGGCCATTGACCCGACTTTTGCCGTCAACTTTTCCGATAACCAGCACAGCGCCGGTTTGAAATACACGCACGTCTGGTCGCCGCACCTTACTTCTGAAACCACTCTTGGCTATATTCGCGCCACGCCGTTCTTTCCGTCGGTCAACCACACCCAGCCGGCCATGATGTTTGGTGACGGACTTTTCGAGCCCTACAACTCGGCGGACGGTTCGGTGACGGGATGGATTGGAAACCTTTACCAGCTCAAGCAGGACATGGTGTATACCCATGGCCCGCACACTTTCCAGTGGGGCGCCGAAATACGCTACAACCGCGACGCCAGCGTCTGGGGGACGAATCCCAACGGCGCCTACAGTTTTGGCGGAGGGACGGCGTATTCGCCGGTGGCCATAATCTCCGCGAGCGGCCAGCACAACATACAGGCGGGCGATCCGCTGCCGGATACGCTTGCCGGCCTGCTGACGGCAACACCTTATTCCTACACGACCAATGCGATTTCAAGCATCACTCCCGTTGGAGACCGGTATAACCTGGCGGGCATCTTCCGGCAAGCCTATGAGTTTTACTTTCAAGACAGCTGGAAAGCCACTTCGCGATTGTCTGTCAACTACGGCCTCCGGTATAGCGTGTCGACTCCCATCCAGGAGCCCCAGAAGCGGACGTCCGCGCCGGTAATTGCAGGGCCCAATGGAGGAAACGTCCCGTTCTGGGCGCAGGGCGCAGAGATGGTCTACCTGGAAAACCCGCAGCCCCCCTATGCGACGGACTGGAATGGATGGGCCCCCCGCCTGGCGGTTGATTTTCGTCTCACCGATCGGACGGTGCTGCATGCCGGCGGCGCCATCACGACCATTCTGCCCAACCTGTATCAGGACAATTTCTTAACCGGAAGCATCCCTTTTATGTTTTCGCCTTTTGTCACTGCCGCACCCGGTGTCCCAGTCCCTTTCAGCAATTCCGTAACCCCGGTGACGCTGCCTCCCGTCTATACGCCTGCCGGTGCGCCGTTGTTCCCGGACGCGAACCCTGCAAATGTCGCTCCCAACACGCCGATTGACATTCGACGGTTCCAGAATGACCTGGCGGCCCTTACGCCAGGGAATCAGGTTCAACTGCTCACGACGGGTGGCATGGCCAAAGACTTTCGCAACGGCTACATGGGGACCTATACGGCGGGGGTCGATCATGATTTTGGCCAGATCAAGCTCAGCGCGAATTATGTCGCCACCGTGGGTGTGCATCTCACCAGCGTTCTCCCTGCCAACGGTTACAGCGGGGCCTCGCCCAACTACGCCCGGTTCACCCAATTCAACACTTCCGGCCAGGCGGTGGGCGGGTATGGACCGTTAAGCCTGATCACGAGCGGGTCGCACTCCACCTACCAGTCTTTGCAGACGAGCGTCAGCAAAAACTCCACTCGATTCGGGCTGGGCTTCCAGGCCAGTTATACGTTTTCCAGGTCGCTGGACGACAGCAGTTCAGCCCTTGGCAGTGTTAACGGAAGTCCGGGCGTTATTCTGCAGACGCTGCCGCAAAATCCATGGAACCCGGGAGCGGAGAGAGGGCCTTCCAATTTTGACGTGACCCACGTTTTCGCTCTGAGCCTGATCGAAGCGCTTCCTGTTGACCGAGTGAGTTTTCTGCGGCCCCTGGGGAGACACTTTACGGAAGGGTGGCAGTTCCTGAACATCACGACGCTGATGACCGGATTGCCCTTCACCGTGTATTCGGGCATCCAGCAGACCGGCGCAGGTGCGGGAGGTGCAGACCGCCCGAACCAGATCGGCCGGCCTTCTTTTTCCACCAGCCGCACCGTTCGGGAGGATTATTTCGGGCGCGGCGCGAACAATGCCGCATTCTTTTCCATCCCCATCAATGTGGCCGGAGGCACGGGACCGAACCAGGGTGTGTTTGGCACCCTTGGCCGTAACACCTTCCGCGGCCCCGGTTACCACAATTTTGATGTGGCGCTGATTAAGGATACGCCTTTCACTCGCGGTTCCAACCAGGAGCTTGGGGTTCTCCAGTTCCGTGCCGAGTTTTTCAATGTCTTTAACCTGGTGAACTTCGGTCTTCCATCGAACATTCTGCGTGGGAGCGGGTTTGGAATCATCAACAGCACCGCTGGAACATCACGCCAAATCCAGTTTTCGCTCCGACTGATCTTCTGAATTTACTGCTGGGACGAATCTGAAGGCGGGGTGGCACCAAGGCTAGGATGAAGTCTCCACATCTGCAACGTCTATGGCTGGGAGTTGACCGTATAGTCAGGTCATCGGAGAATAAGGTTCCATCACGAATGCGATTTAAGGAATGGGTAGATCTGTTGGGGTAGAAGGGGTCTAGCAATTCAGACTGGGCCAGTCGGAAGTTGCATCCATCATTGCTCCCCTGCGGCGTATGGTCCAGGGCAGAGAACGATAGCTGGTGATAACAGCCCTTCCCACAAGAACCAGCAATAAGTCCTTCTCGACACCGTAGGTTTTACCGGTCCCCCGTCATATGGATGTATGGGCGGCTATACGTCCAGGTGGAGTTGGCGATCGAACCGCGCTGGGAATTGCAACCCGCGGACTTGCGACATGGCTGGCTTTGCGCCAATTCCGAGACAGCGGCCCTTGACCGGTGCTGGAGCAAGGACGCCGGTTTGGGAAGTGTTATTTCGGGAAGTTCATGCGGCGCAGTATCTCCTGGAAGCGTGGTTCAGGGAGTAGTGGGTCCCAAATTCGATCCCCGCTCAAGCAGACCATGAGAGGGTACCGCTGCTCGCAGGCCTTCTCCAGCAGGACAATCTCTCCTCGCTTATATTGCTGCGATCCTCGGTCGGGTGACTTCATGGCTTCGCCTCACCTTCCCGCCATGACCAAGGCGAGCGCTCGGTCCCGCCCAAGATTGCGTCGCCCCGGTCTCTACACACGCTACCTGGCATCATTTCCAGGCAAACCGCACTTGAAAGCCGCGGCCACAAGGGATGGAGCCTGTGTGGCCTCAGCGCAGGTTAACGAAAGAGGCGAGACCCGGTTGCGGCCGGTGGCTCAAAAGCAAACAGCATTGCGCACAGTCAGGAAATACTGGTAATCTATCTGGACGAATTGGTAAGACCATTCAGGAGGATTCCGGGATTCGTGGCCTGAAGGCCGTCCGGGCCGGGCTGGTTTTCTTTTGAGAGTTAGCTTGACAGACAAGCACCGTTGAAATAAATTCGGCAAATTGCGGGCTCAATATAGAGTTGAAGCTCAGCAGCAGAGGAGATGACAAAGATGATGACGAAATCGCAGATTGTGGCTCACCTGGCTGACAAGACCGGGTTGCAAAAGAAACAGGCTGCTGCCGTTCTGGCAGAACTGACGACGCTGGCGGAGAAGGAGACCAAGAGCGGCGGCCAGTTTGTTGTTCCTGGCCTGGGAAAGGCCGTGAAGGCTCACCGTAAGGCAAGGACAGGCCGGAATCCGCAGACGGGTGCCGCGATCAAGATTCCGGCCAGAACTGTAGTGAAGTTCCGTCTCGCCAAGGCGTTTAAAGACGCTGTCGTTCCCCCTAAAAAGAAGAAATAACTGAGAGCAGCTTGTGCCTTTGAACAGGCAGGAATTTGCCCGGGGGTATTTCTTGTGAGAAGAGATACCTCCGAGGGTTCCTGCAGGGGCAACTTCAACTTCTGTTCCTTGATGCTCGGGCTAAATTCAGTCTCGAAAAATATGGGCGGGCAGAGGTGTATCCAATGGTCAGTCCATCAGGACTGATATGCTTTACATCAAGCCATGATGGGCTGATCTCGCCGCCTGGTTTGCAGCCTGGACTGCTTTCACGAATTGCTTATAGGGCTGGTCGTGGATATTGACGAGTCCGTAATTTGAGTTCTCGCCGTCAAACCTTCCTTCCCTCGGTTCATCACACCATTCAAACCAGTGATAGCCCACCGCCGGCGCGGAGGTGCGC
>JBAUWE010000445.1:0-2232 GCA_049583595.1 Terriglobia bacterium | reverse complement strand
GATTTCGCGATCATTTCAAGTTACATCAGGTATGCCGATTCACCGGAAACCGGCAAGGGGGTTGCCAGCAGATCGATATAAGTGGCCTTTTCGAGCAGCGCCCTCGCAACCTGGGCAACAGAATAGGCAGCGTCGGGCCGGGCCATTTCCTTCCCGCGCGCACTCCACGCCTCCATCTGTTTCGGATCATCCAGCAGGCTGGAAACCAGTGCGGGAATTTCCTCATGGGCTCTTGCCGCGATCGCCACTTTTCGTTCAACCAGAAATTTGAGGTGACGCTCCTCCATTCCCGGAACCGGAAAGGCAAGAATCAGAGGAAGGCCCGCCGCCAGACCCTCCGAGGTAGTCACACCTCCCGGCCTGGTGATCAGCAGGTCGGCCGCCGCCATCAGTTCCGGGATGGAATCTGACCAGCCCAATACGTGGAGGTCAAGCGCCAGTTTTCCCCGCAAGGCCTCCAGGCGCCGGCGCATATTGCGGTCCTTTCCCGTTACGGCGAGCACCTGGATAGGGTGGCGGCACATTTCCAGGCTCTTGACGATGGTGTCCAGCGGTGCGGGACTGATCCCGCCGCCCATCAGCAGCACCACGGGACGGGTGGGGTGCAAACCCAGCGCGCGGCGAAGTTCAGCGCGGTCAAATCTGAGAGCAAAAGTAGGATCGATGGGCACGCCACAGTTCACGATGCGGTTCGCAGAAACGCCCCAGGCAATCAACTGGCTCCTGGCTTCTTCGCTGCCCACGCAATGAACATCGATTTCTTTACGAACCCAGGGCGGCTGCGCGCAGAAATCGGTTTGGACCGCCAGGATGGGAGCGTCAAACCAACCTTCACGACGTCCAAGCCCGGCCACCCTGGCGGCGCCCATCTCCGTAGCGATTACCAGGTGGGGCCGGTAAGACCGGAGCCGGTCAAGGACCGATCGGCAGCCGCGCCTGAAAAGCCAGTCGGGAGAAGTCTTCCGCAGTTGTTTCCGCAGCCGCCAATCAAACAGCCGGCGCCACACCGAGGGAAGGCGCCGTACCATCAGCCAGTAAGGATAGGCGTAGAGGCGCAGGAACCAGGGCGCCGCGAGGTCCAAAATATCAATCGTTCGGGCCTCAACGTTGTCCGCCCCGTCGTGCAGGGCCAGATGAACGGCCTGGCTCGCGCGCAGAGGTCCGGCTCCCACACCCAGCGTCAGGATAGCGATTCGCCTGATTTCCATGCCTGCTCCCAAAACTGTTTCCGAACCGCGGCACTCGAGGCCAGGGGGGATTTCACTCCCACCGGCGCACCAGCAGCACAGCGTTCAATCCTCCGAACGCAAAGGAATTCGAAAGCGCGGCGCGAATGTGCTTTTCCCGTGCCTGGTTGGGAACATAGTCAAGATCACACTCCGGGTCCGGCTGCGTGTAGTTCGCGGTGGGTGGAATCATTCCGCGTTCCACCGCCAGAACCGTCGCCACGAACTCAATCGCACCCGTTCCACCCATCGCGTGCCCATGCATCGACTTGGTGGAACTGATCGCCAGTTTCCGGGCGTGGTCTCCGAAAACTTCCTTGATCACCTGCGTTTCAACGGAGTCATTCAGGCGCGTTCCCGTGCCATGGGCGTTGATGTAATCAATCTCTCCGGGCTCAACGCCGGCTTCATCAAGCGCCATGCGTATGGCGCGCACCGGGCCGTCCACCGACGGCTGGGTAATGTGCGAAGCGTCCGAACTCATGCCGCACCCGGCAAGTTCGCCATAAATGTGAGCCCCGCGCTTGAGGGCGTGTTCAAGTTCCTCCAGCAACAGGACGCCCGACCCTTCCCCAATCACCATCCCCCTGCGGTCCGCCGAAAAGGGACGGCAGGCCGCGGCAGGATTACCGTTTCCAGGGGCAAGAACGCGCACCGCTTCCCAGCAGCGCATCACTCCGTAAGTGATGGGAGCATCTGCCCCGCCGGCCAGCATCGTATCCGCGATCCCGAACTTGATGAGATGGAACGCCTCCGCGATGGCGTGCCCTGACGACGAGCAGGCCGTTGCGGTGGTCAGCGCCGGCCCCTGCGCACCAAACTCCATGCAGATGTGCGAGGTGGCGGCGTTATGCATGATGCGAGGAATCGTGTAGGGGTGCAGCCGGGTGGCATGCTTCGCGTAAAGGTTGTGGTAGCCGGCGTCATAGCTTCCCGCCCCGCCCATGCCGGAACCCATCACCACGCCGAAGCGGCAGCGCTCTTCGTCGCTGAGCGCGATGCCGCT
>JBAUWE010000444.1:0-5150 GCA_049583595.1 Terriglobia bacterium | reverse complement strand
CCACTCCGGCGTCAGATAGGCGTAGTCCGGCTGGCCTTTCAGGCCTCCCACCTCCAGCCGCTGCCAGTTGAGTTCCACCCGGGCTTCAGGCTTCACTCCACGCAGGATGGACGCTCCGGTCATCAGGTTGTCAAACGCCACCGTGGCGGCGTTCGGGCGCAGCCGCCAGGTGCGCCGGATCAGGCCGTTCGTCATGGCAATTTCGTTTTTGTGCGCGGTGCGGTAGACGCCTGTCTTTTGCTTGAAAGGTGTCACCAGCCAGTCCGTCGCCAGAGAGTTCAGGCTCTTATCAGCGGGAAGCAAGGGAAGTTGTGTGGAAGCGTCAAGTTGGGCAAAGCCTTCCGCGTTTGGTTCTTGCGCGCCGCGGCCCGATCCCTCCGCCCAGGCCACACTCAGCCCGGCAAGCGATCCGGCCATGAATTGTCTTCTGTCCATATTGAAACGTCTCCTCCGTTGGTCCTGCCCGTCTAGCATTTTGGCGAAGAAGAATATTCGCAGAATCCTGATCGGTTTGCCACCGGGCAGGAACTTTTCTCAATGATCCGCCGCGATAGACTCGTGAAGGGCCACAGTTGTCTGCGGGCGGCAGCGTCCGGCGTTTGCGTGTAGAATCGAGCGCATGGCAAAAAACTATCGCATTGCGCTTCTTCCCGGTGACGGCATTGGCAAAGAGGTTGTGCCCCAGGCCGTTCGAGTTCTCAAGGCCGCTGCCGAGGGCTTCACGCTCGCCTTCGAATCGTTCGAGTGGGGCTGCGAATATTATCTGCGCACCGGCCGCATGATGCCGGCGGACGGGCTCGAACTGTTGCGTCCCTTTTACGCCATCCTGCTGGGCGCCATCGGACATCCCAGCGTGCCCGACCACATTTCTCTGCGCGAACTGCTGCTCCGCATCCGCTTCGAGTTTGACCTCTATGTGAACCTGCGCCCCATTGAAATCCTGCCCGGGCTGGATTCGCCATTGCGGGGCAAGACGGCCGCCGACATCAACATGCTCTTCGTCCGCGAAAATTCCGAGGGCGAATACTGCGGCATGGGGGGGCGCTTCAAGCAGGGCACACCCGACGAAGTGGCCGTGCAGCAGTCCGTCTTCACGCGCAAGGGCGTGGAGCGGATCATGCGCTACGCTTTTGAGCAGGCCCGGCGCCGCCCGCGCAAGCGCCTGGCCAGCGCCACCAAATCAAACGCCATGCAATACACCATGGTGATGTGGGATGAAGTTCTGCGCGCCGTGGCCCGCGATTATCCCGACGTCGCCGTGGCCAACTACCACGTGGACGCGCTTGCGGCCCGCATGGTGACGCATCCCGAGAGCCTGGATGTGGTGGTGGGCTCCAACCTTTTTGCCGACATCCTCACTGACCTGGGCGGCGCCTTGCAGGGCAGTCTGGGACTGGCTGCGAGCGCCAATCTCAACCCCGTCGAGCGCCTGGGCCCCTCGATGTTTGAGCCGGTGCACGGCAGCGCTCCCGACATTGAAGGCCGCGGCATCGCCAACCCTATCGCCACCCTCTGGGCCGCCGCGTTGATGATGGACCACCTGGGCGAGCCCGAAACCGGCCGGCGCATCATGCAGGCGCTGAAAGCGGTGACGGGCGAAAAGAAGGTCCGCACGCCGGACCTGGGCGGGACAAACACGACCGTGGAATTTGCTTCAGCGGTGATCGAGAAAGTCTAGCGGGCGGACTCGTATCTGGTTTTTCAGCGCAATATGGTAACCCGCAACCAGCCACTTGCCGTTGCTTTGCAGCTCCATGGATACAACTTCCGTTGCCTGCCCGCTGTTCGCGAGCCTGACTTTAAACTGCAAAATCTCATACTCGCCCGGCACGAATCCCGGAGGGTTCGCAGCGTAGATCCTGTCCTTGAATTTGCGGGAAAGCACCTTTCCGTAGAACCGGCGGGCCCTGTGCATCCCAAGAATCCAGCCGGCTCTTGTGACACTGGACTGGAGCGGTTCTGCTGCCAGGTCCCAGCTTTTGCCGTAATCACCGGCGTCGATCAGCGCAAGCCATTTCATGGCGACCGCTCTCCCGTCCGTCCCGGGCTTCACCATCGCCTGCGGCTCCGCGAACGCGGAAAAGTTGAGGCAGACCAAAGTGCAGATCGTGAGGATTGTCGTCTTCATGAGAGTCCCCTCCCGATGCCTTGCCCACATTATAACGCCTGCACCCGCAGTGAAAACCTCGCGAGCACGATTCCTTGCCGCGACATGCATGCCTCGGCCAGGTTTCCGCTCCCAGACGGCGGAAAACCGGCTATGGTGAAGGTGGAAACGGCGGGCCCCCGTGGAACTTTGGACGCTGCGGCCGGATTCCGCCGGCGCCTGTGAGGGGGAAAGGCCCGCTTGCTGCGACAGTAGTAGTTAGGGGAAGTCTCGGTGGAGATGCAGGTTCAACCGGAAAAATTGCCCGCGCAAGCGTACTCGCCGGCGGACAGCGAGCTGGTAGCCGCCGTGCTGCGCAAAGACCGCAAAGCGACGGCGGAGTTTGTGGGGCGTTTTGGCGATGCGGTTTACCGCTATCTTCGCGCGCGCCTCTTTCCCAACCCGGACCGCCTGGACGACCTGTTTCAGGAAACCTTTCTGGCGGCCTGGAAGCATCTGCCGAACTTCCGCGGTGAATCCACTCTGCAAACCTGGCTGCTGGGCATTGCGCGTCACAAGGTGGAGGATCATTACCGGTCGCGGCTGCGCCAGGCCAAGCCTTTTGACGAACAGACGGAGAGCTCCCCTGTGCGCGCGGACGAAGAAGGTTTTTTGAACACCGGACTCGATGACGCCAGGCGAAACCAGCGCATCACCGAAGTTCTCGCCCAGCTTCCTGAATCGTACGCGCTGGCTCTGATGTGGCGCTACTGGGAAAAGCGTTCAGCAAGAGAGATGGCGGAACTGAGCGGCAAGACGGAGAAAGCGGTGGAACGCCTGCTGGCGCGGGCGCGGGCGCTCTTCCGCGAGAGGTGGCAAAGTGAGTGACATGAGCAACGAGCTGGAATTCTTTGAGAAGGCGTTTGCGGAAGCCGATCCTGCCGGCCGGCCGGACCTTCGCGCTCCTGCCCGTCTGAAGTCGCAGACTTTCTCGCGCCTGGCGCTCGCCCAGGCGGAGTCCGGCCCCCTGCTCAGCATCACTGAAACCAAGGCTTCCGGCCGCGGCCTGTGCGTTTTTGAGGAACTCGCGCGCATCGCACCCTCCAGCAAAAACTTCAAGCGGCGCAATTTCTGCCGGGCCTGCCACGCGCGCAAGCTGGCGGAAGTGATGGAGAACGCCCCCATTTACTGGGGCCATTGCCCTTACGTAGAATTCCAGAAGTAAGCCGGCGCTCAGAACTGCCAGGTAAATCCAACCAGGTTCTGGAAGTTGGCCAGGTCGTGCGGCCCGGGCGGCGTCAGCCGCTGGCTGATGGCATTTGAGCGGATGGTTTCCGCAAAGCTGTATCGAAAGGCCCAGTTCTTTCTGGCAAAGATGTCGATGCCCACCGCCACGCGCAGGGCCGGCGCGCTGGAAGAAAAATCCTGCGGCAGCAGAGCGGGCGACCCGGTCACGGACACCACCCGCACCCGCGAGCTTTCCAGCCGTGTCCACCCTGTCCCCACCGAAAGGTAGGGCCGCGCAAAGCTGCTGCGCTTCCGGAAGTAGAGCATAAAATCGGCCATCACGCTCTGCTGGCGGGTGTCGCGCACTTCCGAATAACTCGATTGTGCCGAGCCGCTAAAGGCGACCCGGTCCGGGGTGATGGTGTTGCGGTTCCAGCCGTAAGTGACCTGCCCGCTGATGTAGTCCGTGAAGTGCCGGCCAAAGAAGAGCATAAACGCGGGACCATTTTCGGTTCCGTAAGCGGTCAGGGCGTTGGAACTGCCTGAAATGTCGGCGCCATGGTCGGCGGAAAGGGTGGCGATGCCTCCCAGCCCTCCGGCAAAGTAATCGCCTCGGGCAAGGCAGGGGACATTCGCAAGTCCAACCAAGATACCTAGAACCAACAGCATCCAACACGCCTTCAGGTTTTGGACAACGGACGGCCAGAGCCTGCGCATCATTACAACTCCCGTATCGTTTTTTGGGTTGTCTGGCGTTCGCGAGGGGGATTTCACCGCGACCACCGACAAAACTTCTGAGAAGCAGCACATGGGGATGGGCTGAGGCGGCGGATGGCGGTCCGAATGCCTCAGCCCAAAGTTTAGCACACACAAGAAAAACATTAAGGGAGGTTTTAGCAAGATGCTCACCAGGAAAATCGTTCGCTCACTCGGTGTCGCGCTCCTGATGGCGGCGCCGGCTGTCCTGCTTGCGGGAGGAGGGCCCAATGCCAACAAAAGCTACCAGGTAACGATCACTAATCTGACGGGGGGCATCGTCCTGGACGCAGGGGCGCCGGCGGGCCAGGTTATGTCGCCGCCTGTCGTGGCGACCCACAACAACCATTTGGCCCCTTTGTTTATTCTGGGCCAGCCAGCCAGTTCCGACCTCTGGAACATCGCCGAGGACGCCATTAACGGCCCGCTCGCCACCACCTGGGGAAACAGTCCCAGCGTGATGGACGTCGAACAGGGTGGGGGCAATATCCTGCCGGGACAATCTGCAACCATCACCGTGCAGGCTGCCAACGGCTTTCGTCGCATTTCACTGGTGGGCATGCTGGTTACCAGCAATGACGGCTTCTACGCGCTGAATGGAATGCACCTGCCTGGCAGCGGCTCTGTCACCTATTACTCCCCCGGCTACGACGCAGGTACTGAAAAGGACAGCGAGTTGTGCTCCAAGATTCCCGGCCCGCCTTGCGGCAGCCATGGTGAGCGCGACACGACCGGTGCTCCCGGATACGTGTTTATCCATTCCGGAATCCACGGGGTGGGCGACCTGTCGCCCGCGCAGTTTGACTGGAAAAATCCGGTCGCCAAAATCACTATCACCGCCATGTGAAACCGGCCCTGCCTTCGGTTTTTAAACAGGCTGGTCTTTGCATTCCCAAGGGAGACGCTCCGCGCCGGGCGTCTCCCTTTTTCTTTGCAACATTGCACGAGTTTTGTCTTCCTCAAATCTGGGGTGGAGTCCCGGCCGCGACAGGCGTAGAATTTTCACAAGGACAGAAATTGGGAGCAGGAGTTAGAGCATCCTGAAAGGGACAGGAGGCCGCAGGTGGAAATTTATCTCATC
>JBAUWE010000443.1:0-2445 GCA_049583595.1 Terriglobia bacterium | reverse complement strand
CCCAAAGATCGCGATAGAGATGCTTGCCCTTCAGCAGGCTTTCAGCAATCACGCAATAGGTGGCCTGGTCGCGGCCGATGGGGTATTGAAGATTGGGGAGAGAGAGGATGAAGACCGCAGCCATTGTCCCAATCATCCACATTCGGGAGTTGCGCGAAGAGACAAAACCGCCCGAAGTTGCGCCGAGCCTGTGCATACCGCGATCAGGATTCTTATCGGCATTTTCAGGAGGGTGGGTGAGGGATGGACCGCGAAGGGGCTTACAGACGCGAGGCCAGCCGAATCTGAACGAAAGCGGAACTCAGGCTTGTCTTTGTCCGTCTGCAACAGGGTCGCTGGAGGTAGAAGTCCTCGGGCCCCAGATTTTCCAGATGGAGGGAATATTGAAGGCGAGATTGACGGCGCCGTCGAGAACCACTCCCGCCGCTGCCGCGAGCACCAGCCGCACGCCTTGCGAGGCAAGGACAAGCGTCAGGGCGATGTTCAGAATGGCGCCGGGTAGGCAGACTTTCTGGTAGCGCCACAGGCGCGATGCGCTTCCTGCCTTTGCGGGGACACTCTGACGCCGACGCGCGAAGGTGGCGTTCTGGTTCCAGAGGAAGTTCCACAGCAAGGCGGCTTCAACGGCCAGAGGAACAACCCACAAAACACTTCCTCCGTCACGCCCGGCCAACCCATCAATCAGGCCGATATCCAGCACGGCTCCCGTGAGCCCAACTAAGCTGTAGAAGACCCATGCACGGAACTGGCCCGTGGCGAAGGCCAGCCGCACCAGGTGGGCCAGGTATTCCGCGTACTGGCGCGCGCCCAGCTTGGAAGCGCCGCGCGTCCTTTCTTCAAACTGGTAGGGCACCTCCACAACGTGTTCAATGCGCCCTCTGGCCAGAACTTCCAGCAGGATTTTGTAACCCAGCGGCGAAAGCTCAGCGTCCGAAATTGCAGCAGCCCGCACGGCAAACATTCCCGACATGGGATCGCTGACCGCGGAAAGCTTCAGCGGCAGAACGGTGGCGGCAAGGTGGGTGGCGCCGCTCGAAATCACGCGGCGGATGAATTCCCAGTCTGAGGTCCCGCCGCCTGCGATGTAGCGGCTGGCCACGGCCAGGTCGGCGTTGGACCGGCGCAGGGCGGCTGCCAGCGCCACAAGGATTTCCGGTGGATGCTGAAGGTCCGCATCAATCACCCCCAGCAGGTCGCCCTGAGCCAGCTTCCAGCCATCCACCACGGCCGTGGCGAGCCCCAGGCGCCCGGCGCGGCGAAGAACGCGCACATGGAACTCGCTGCCCAGTTCCTCGGCAAGTTCGGCCGTTCCGTCACCGCTGTTGTCGTCAACGACGATCAATTCATACTCTTCGCCGGACTCGGCCAGCGCCGAACCGGAGCGGCGAATCACTTCCTGAATCGAGTCCGCCTCTTTGTAAGTTGGGATCACGACGGAAATCATATCGGGGCCAAAGTCCTTTCGTGCGCGGACCTGAAAGCGAACCTGAAAATAGCATGCGCTCCGGCTCCCGTCAATCAGCGGCGCGGCTTGCGCATCTCCGGGATGCGGATACCGCAGGCCCCGGGGTTGGCGTCAGAAGCCGGACACGTGCGTGGTTGCCTTTTAGGGAACGAAGTGCTATCTGTATCTGCTTGTAGTTGATTCAGGTTCGCACAAGCATTTTTTCGTGATCCCGTTGCATCAGCCTGCGTGACAGGTGTTGCGGTATTGTCCTCTGAATGCGAGGGATTCCATTTGCCACGGTCTTGCCAGGCCGCAAAAATCTTTTGAGAGGTGATGATGAGTTCAACCAGGAACGAAGCTGGAAAGAACACGGCGGAGGCAGGACTTTCGCGCCGGGACGTGCTGAAGATGGGCGCCGGGACGCTGGGCGGCGCACTGGCAGCCGCGGCTTCTCCGGCCGCCGCCAGGGCGCAGGAATCCGCAGGCAAAGGAACCCGCAGGCCTAATTTCCTGATCATTATGGGCGACGGCATTCAACCCAGCGAGCTGAGCATCGGCGGCAATACCATTTGCAAAACGCCGAACATTGACCGCATCGGGCGCGAAGGCGTGCGCTTCCAGAATACCTTTGTGATTAACGCCCTTTGCGCTCCCAGCCGGGCGACGGTGCTGACGGGCCTCTACTCGCGGCGCAACGGGGTGATCGACAATAAGCAGCGGCATATCGGCACGGGCATTCCCCTTGTTACAGACCATTTGCGGAAGGCCGGGTACGAGGTTGCCTTCTGCGGCAAATCACACGTGGCCGGAGGGCTGAGGGAATTTTACTGGGATTACTATTACGGCTATCTCGGCCAGAAAGCATTCGTCAATGCTCCCATCGCCGAAGGCATCAACGGCCACATCGGCGGTGACGAGGTCGTCGAAGGGTATTCGGACGACGTGATTAAGGAGGCGGCTGCCGGCTGGCTGGAAGGTAAGAGAGAAAAGCCCTTCTG
>JBAUWE010000442.1:0-19050 GCA_049583595.1 Terriglobia bacterium | reverse complement strand
TCAGCGCGCGATGGTCAAGGGCCCAATCCAGGTGCCGGCCATAAATCCGCTTGATCCACTCGTAAGGCCGGTTCACTTTTTCTTTAACGCCTGCTTTGAACCAGTAGGAGATGAGGACCGGCACCAGGGTCAGCGAAAGCAGCAGTGCGCCGATCAACGCATAAGACATGGTGTCGGCCATGGGATGGAAAAGCCGGCCGGAGGCGCCTTGCAGCGCGTAGATGGGCAGATAACCCGCAATGATGACAGCAACCGAATAGAAGACCGGACGATCCACATCGCGCGCAGCGTGAAGGATGGCTTCCTTCAGGTCATAGTCCTGGCCCGCCCGCAACCCCAGTTCGCGATAAATGTTCTCCATCATCACCACCGTGCCGTCGATGAGGATGCCGAAATCGATAGCCCCGATTGATAACAGATTGGCGGAAACGCCTTCCAGGTGGAGTAACACAAAGGCAAAAAGCAGACAGAGCGGAATCGTCAGGGCGGTAATGATCGCCGCGCGCACGCTCACCAGGAAGAAGATCAGAACAATCAGGACCAGGATCATTCCACGCAGCAGGTTGCGCTCCACCGTCGACGTGGTCAACTCCACCAGGCCGCTGCGGTCGTAAAACGTGTGAATCTTGACGTCTTTGGGCAGCACCTGGGTATTCAGGCGTTGGGTCTCTTTTTCAATGCGCTGCAGCACGTACTGTGTCTGCTCGCCGGTGCGCATCATAATGACGCCCTCAACGGCGTCATCTTTGTCCATAAAGCCGAATTCCCCAAGGCGCGGCGCGTGTCCGATCACCACCTTGCCCACGTCGCGCATGTAGACGGGCGCGCCTTGATGGCTGGCTACAACGATATTTTCAATGTCCTTCGTATTGCGAATCAGTCCGATGCCCCGGACGTAGTAGAACTGGCCGCCCTGGGAGTAGAAGCCTCCGCCCGTGTTGGCGTTATTGGCGGAAAGCGTCTGCAGAACCTGCGGCACCGTGACGTGATAGCTGTAAAGCTGCGACGGGTCCAGCAGCACCTGGTACTGCATGGTGGTTCCGCCAAACCCCGAGTCGTCCGCCACTCCGGGAACCGACCGATACGCATGGTTCAAAATCCAGTCCTGAATCGTTTTCAGTTCCTGGGGCGAACGGTCAGGGCTTTGGACCACATAGCGGTAAATCAGGTCGCTCGGGCTGGAGAGCGGAGCCATGTCCGGCGTCACGCCGCCCGGCAGGTCAACTCCGGAAAGGCGCTGGTAGGCCACCTGTCGGCAGAAATACTTGTCGGTACCGAACTTGAATGTCATGACGACATCGGAAAGGCCGTAGAGTGAGGTCGAGCGCATCGTCACCAGGTCCGGCATGCCGTTCATCTGGATTTCAATGGGGACGGTGATCAGGCGCTCGACTTCCTCGGCAGCGTGCCCGGGCCACTGCGTGATGACATCCACGAGGGGAGGCGCGAGATCGGGATAGGCGTCAACCGGCATTCTTTCGAACGACAGAACGCCTCCCACAATCAGGAAGCCTACCAGCACACTGATGAAAAACCGCTGATTCAGAGCAAAATGAACAATACGATGGATCATAATGATTTTAATCCCGGCATAAGATAGTCCGGTTCACCCGACAGAGGCGTTCCGTCATTCCGTAAGTGATCGGGCGAATTGCAGGAACAGGCTGCCGTTCGCGGCCACCTTGTCACCTTCTTTCAGCCCGCTGTTTATCTGTGTCTGTCCGTTCTCGCTTCGGCCGATGGTCACCAGCCGCCGGGAGAACTGGTTGGTTCCCGAAAGCACGTAAACGAACGGTTCATTCACGTCATTTCTCAGGACCGCGTCATCCGGAACGGTCAGCGCCTTCGTCTTCCCGGACTGCACGATGGCCGTAACATACATGTCCTTTTTGAGCATTCCATGAGGATTGCGCGCAACAATCCGAACTTGGAGCGTGCGCGTTTCCGGATCAAGCGACGGAGCGATATAAGAAATCCGGCCGTTGAACTTTGTCGGGAAGGCGTCGGTACTGACCGTCACCTGGTCCCCCAGATGGACGTAAGAAATATCGTTCTGGTATACGTTCACCAGCACCCAGACGGTGCCCATATTCGAGATGGTGAACACCTGTGTTGCGCCGGCCTGGATGACTTGTCCGGGCTGCACCATCCGGTCAACAACTTCTCCGGAAACGGGCGCCAGCACAGGAATTTTCGAACTGGCCGGAGCGTCAGCCAGTTGGCTGGGCTCATGGATTCCGATCACCTGCAAGGCCTGTTCGGAAGCCTGCAGGTCAGCACTGGCCTGGTTGCGGGCGGATTGGGCCTGAAGCAGCTCAACCTGTGCAACGGCGTGATGGGCGTAAAGGTCCTGATCCCGTTTCAGGTTGCTCTGGGCAAGCGTGTAGGCATCGTGGGCTTTCAGGTAGTTGGACCGCAGCTGGGCAAAATCGGGACTGCTGGCGTAAAGCATCGGCTGTCCGGCCCGAACCATCTGCCCCGGATAAACCAGCACCTGCGTCACAGGCCCGCTGACCTGCGTCACCACCGGCGTCGTCTTGAAAGCGTTATAAGCGACGGAGCCGGGGAGCCGAAGGACCACCGGAAAAGTCTGCTGCTCCACGGTGACGATCTGCACGTGCCCCATCTGGTCCTGCGGCACGCTGAACAGTGCCGCCTGGGTGGCTCCGGATGAACCATAGGCGGTGGTCCGGGCGGCGTTCGGCCCGGCATCCTTACCCCCGCACGCCGAAAGGATCAGGAAAGAACAGAGGGCAGTCGCCAGAAGAGCAGACTGTATTCTCCTGGAAGTTTTGATATTCATTTTCAGATTCATGGCTTTGGCCTCGCGCCGACCGCCTCGTGCAACTGCTCGACGGCCAGCATGTATGTCGCCAGCGTTTCCCGGTACGTCAGTTCCGTCGAACGGTAACTGCGCTCAGCGTCCAGGAAGTCCAGCAGGCTGGCAGCGCCTCGCTGGTACGCATATTGGCTGATATCCAGAGACTGCTTGGAGTCCTTCAGGTACCCCGATTGGTAAAGTTGAACAATTCCCTCACCGGTCTTGACCGCTTCAAAGGCGGTGGCAACGTCGGTCATCACCGCCTGGCGCGTAGCGTCCTTGTTCTCTTCAGACTGCGTGATGGCGGCATGGGTCCGGGCAATTTCGCCCTGGTTGCGATCGAAAAGAGGTATATCGATATTGAACGAAAAATCGGCGTTATTGGCCGCGGCGAGGCGGGTGTAACCGGAGGAGAGTGTCAGGTCGCGCTTGCCATTGGCCCTGGCCAGCCTGTAACGGCTCTGGGCGGCAACCACGGCCTGGTTGGCAGCCTGCAAGTCCGGACGTAGGCTGAGCGCCTTTGACTGGAAATCCTCCACGTTGCCCTGAATGGGGGTGTAATCCAGCTTCCCGATCACGTCGTAATTTCGTGGCACGGATTCGTATCCCAACAGGTCGCGCAGAGAATCCAGCGCCTGCCGGCGCGCCAGCCGGGCGGAGGCCACGTCCTGCTGAAAGCTCAGCATCTGGAGCTTGATCTTCAGCAGGTCACCCTCGCTGATGGCGCCCTTCTGGTAGCGCTCCTGGCTTACCTTCAACGTTTGCTGAAAGCTCGAAAGGTTCTGCTGCGCAAATGAAAGAGACGATTCCGCCAGCACGATGTTGATGAATTGCTGCGCCACATTGAAGGTCAGCGCGCGCTCGCTGTCACGCACCTGCGACACCACAACGGCTGTGTCGTCCCGCGCAGTTTGCATCCTGTATTTTCGCTTGTGACCTCTCTCCAACGTGTAGGAGAAAAGGGCGTCGAACTCCGTGATATTGTTGATGTAGTCGCGGTTGAGCTGACTGGGGCTAAACAAGGGCAAAAACAGGCCGTTCCAGGTGAAGGTCGGATTGGGCCTGAGAGACGCCGTCACCTCATCCGCCTTGCTTTGCGCCACCTGTGTCCTGGCCGCCAGTAGAGCGTGGTTATGGTCCAGCGCCAGTTTGATCGCCTGCTGAAGGTCGATTCTCACGCTTGGCGGCGGCGCCGGCTGCTGGCAGTAACCTGCGCCGGCCCATGCACCTGACAGCAGCAGCACGACTGCTGCAACCAGAATCAATACACGTGGTCTTCCAGTTTTAGAACAGAGATGTAAATTACTCATTTCAAAAATCCATTTACGGGAATACACGGGATGCAGGTTTCGCAATAGACAGCGATTTCGCGAACCCGGAATCAACAGAATTTATGAGAGGGAGTCACGCAAGAGGAGGGGCACGCCCATACCAGGGCGATGGCTGGGCGGAGTGAACAACGGTCGCGGAAAGGGGCGACAGCAGCGGTGCAGCCGAAGAACGATGCGGCGTCGGATTGCCCAGTGAAGGGCGAACGGCGCTGTGGCGAAGAATCTGGCAGGCCGTGCAGTAGCCCTGCGTAGCGCCAACCGGCTGGGATTGCCGGCCAGCCTGGCCTATGCTTGTGGGCGTGTTGGAGAATTCCAGGGCAATTTCGGGCAGGACATGATGGTGCAGCACCAGGACGACCAGCAGGTGCAATTGCAGCACTGCCAGCAACAAGGTGATTGCTCTCCGCCACGAACGATGCTTCAGGAAACTAAACACGATACAGGGTCCAGACCTCGAACTTCGATGTCTCAGCAGAAGTAAAGATGGATGCTCTTCTCGCCCCTCAGGTTGCAACAGAGACCGACAATCAACCCTTTGTTGAACCTGACGCTGCAAGCCTTCGCACGCCTGCAAGTAGCCATCGGGTGGCCGTGGAAGCAAACCAAACAATACAACACGAAAATCAGATGTCAAGCGTAATGTGGAAAAAATCCTGTTCTTGCCTGATCAAATTTCCTTGTTGTTCGTATAAAACACCCGCCTTTTCACCAGAATCATCGCCAGGCTCAGGCCGGCAATCCTCACTTTTTCGTTCGCGGCAGTTTTGCGGAAATCTCTTTCACTTTCTGTGCCAGGGCGGGCAGGCGGCTGAGCTGCGCGTACATTTTCTTGAACTCGCTCAGCGGGCGTGCGGGCGTTCCCCACATCACGCTGCCCTTCCGCACGGTTTTGCCCGGCAGAATTCCCGTCCCGCCGCCGATCACGGCCCCGTCCTCAATGCGGGCATGGTCGCCGATGCCCACCTGTCCGCCCATCACCACGTAGTCGCCGATTTCGGTGCTTCCGGAAATCCCCGTCTGCGCGGCAATCACCGAATGGCGTCCGATTTTGACGTTGTGGGCCACCTGCACCAGGTTGTCGATTTTGGTTCCTTCGCCGATCCGGGTGGTTCCCAGCGAGCCGCGGTCCACCGTACTGTTTGAGCCGATCTCAACATCGCTCTCGATCACCAGTCCGCCCACTTGAGGAAACTTCTGGTGGCGGCCTTCCGCGAACAGGTAGCCGAACCCGTCCGAGCCCAGCACGACCCCTGCGTGGAGAATCACCCTGTCGCCCACCTTCACGCCGGGGTAAAGGCTCACCCGCGGATAGAGCACGCAGTGCTCGCCCAAGGCAACGCCCTCGCCCAGAAAAACGCCGGCGCCCAGGCTGCTTCCGGCTCCCACGCTGGCGCCCGATTCAACGACGGCATACGGTCCCACGCTGACGCCGGGTCCCAGGCGCGCATCGGCGGCAATCAATGCCGTTGGATGGATGCCGGGCTGCGCGGCACGCGGCGGGTGGAGCGCTTCGGCGGCGCGAATGAAGGCCAGCCGCAGATTTCGCGCGGCAATGGTGGTGCGGCCCTCGACGGAGCTTTCTTCCGGCACCAGGATGCATCCGGCGCGGGATTCCGCCGCGCGCCGCAGCGCAAGCTCGCCTTCGGCGAAGGCCAGGTCCCGCGCCCCTGCCGTTTCCAGAGCAGCGACGCCGCGGATTTCCCTTTCCTCGTCGCCTTCTGCTTTGCCGCCCACCAGGCGCGCGATTTCAATCACTTTCATTTCGCCTCCCGGATATTCCTGATGTAGCGCCGCCGTCCCGGCGGCATTTTTCAGGGCCGGCAAGATGCCGGCGCTACGGAGTCGTGCGCCCTTCCCGCAATTCACCTGCCGCGTCCCCTCGCCCTCTAAAACGGATAGAGCGGCGGCTCGCCGGGCGGGCGAGTCTTCCACCGCCGGTGGACCCACAGCCACTGGTCCGGGTAGCGGCGAATGAAATCCTCAATCCGCCGCGTAAAATTCGCCGTATTCATCACGATTTCTTTCTCGGCATCCTGGCACTTAATCCAGTCAATGCGGTCAAACCTCAGCCGGTACTTCTTGAGTTTTGAATCCCAGATCACCAGCCCCAGAATAACGGGCGCTCCGGTCCTTCGCGCCATCCGCGCCGGTCCGGTGGTGGTAGAAGCCGGCAGTCCGAAGAAGTCCACAAAGGTCCCTTCCCCCGCCAGCATGTTCTGGTCCATCAAGATGCCCACCGCCTCATTGCGCTCAAAGGCCCGCAGGGCCTTGCGCGCGAATCCCCTCTTTTCAATCGCCTGTCCCCCGCTCGCGCACCGATACCGGTTGATGAGCTGGTCGATCAGCGGATTATCCATTTCCCGCACCACGAAGTTGCAGGGATAGCCGTAAACGCCGTGGGCAAACGATCCCAGCTCCCAGTTCCCGAAATGTGCGGTCAGGAAGATAATTCCCCGGCCCTTTTTTCGGGCCTCGTCAAAATTCTCAAATCCGTCGTAGATAATCAGCCGTTCGATGTTCTCGCGGTTCAATTGCGGAAAGTGGGCGAAGTCAGCGAGCATGCGCCCCAGGTTGAGGAACTCCGAAAGCAGCACCTTCCGCCGCCTCTTGTCGCTCCACTCCGGAAAAGCAATCCGCAAATTGAACATGCCCACTCGGCGAAGGCGCGGCCAGAAGGTGTAGCTCAAGGCGGCCAGCGCCACACAAACGCTTCGGGCCAGCGGTTGCGGCAGCCATCCCAGAAATCCCAGGATGCTTCGGGCGGCGAAAAATTCAATGCGATGGCGCAACAAGGGATTCCGGGATGATCGATCCTGCTTCAAACCACTCCTCAAGTCCGGAGGCCACCCGGCCACCGGGGCACGGGCGCCGGCTGCGCCGGTCTCCTGCCATGGCGGCTCCAGGGACATCCTCCGGGAAGAGCTATTTTATGTCTATTCAGATCGTAGCGGGAGGTTGTGCAGAAAAAAGTTGAGGATCTGGTCCTCGTATTGTTTTCTTTCCGGCCCGGACACAACGTCCGCCTGGGTGTGCGGAAGAACCACCAGGTGTTTTGGATAGGGGGCGGCCTGGTAAAGCCGGCGGGTCGCTTTCTCCAGCGTGGGCTCGCCCTCGGAAGCGAGAAACAGCTTGGGTTTTCCGCCCAGCCGGGAAAGGCCGGGTAGAAGGTTCGGAAGGGCTGTCCCCATCGTGAAGACATGGAATTCTGCCTTCGAAAGAATACGGAAAAGCCATCCAGCCCCGCCCACCATTTTGTCCAACTGGACATCAAACAACTGCGCTGGCCAGCTGTAGACGTTGTCCAGGGCCAGCGCATCAACTGCAGGGTCCCGCTCAGCTACAGCCAGAGCAGCATAGGCGCCGACCGAACTTCCATAGATCCCCAGGTGGCGCGGATCAACGCTCTGGAGTTTCCGCACCCTCGAGACGGCTGCCTTCAGAACCAAAGCCTCATGGACGCCAAGGTTTGACACGGACCTTCTGCTGCGGGAACCCTCAAAGTTAAAGAGATAGACATTGTAATGGTTGGCCTGCAGAACGGTTCCCAGGGACAGCAGCACAGATCGGTTGGAATTATATCCGTGGCAGAGGATGATGGCAGGGGCGTCTCTCAGGCCGATCAGCAGCCACCCCTGGTGCTCCACCCCGTCTGCGTCTTTGAAGTTCACGTTCTCATAGCTCGAAAGCAGGTAGGAAGCGGGAGTGACGTTCTCAACGTTGTCCTGGGCTGTCAAAATGCGATAGGTCAGGAATGCTCCGGCGCCAATCCACACCCCCAGGATGCCCACGCACACAATCAGCGCCCCGGCAACAAACCTGCCGGCCAGCCTTGAGAGATTGCGCGCGGGCGCAGCAACCGGTTTGAATTGTTGAGACTCCATGTTGAAATCACTCACCGGGCTGAAAACAACCTGACAGGCGGCTGCCCGTCAAAAAGGCGAAATGGCGCTCACCTTGTCTCCGGCATCCATCACTATCTGGGCTATACTGGACTGGCTTTGCATCAGCCTGCAGGAGGACAAGGGAAGCCTTGGGGTCCAGGATTGTGGATGTCCGGCAATTACGCGCACAGCAGTTCCAGCCGCTCTTGCAGGCAGAGTCAAGGGCCTGGCTGGATGACCTCCATTGGGACTATGCTCCCTCCTCAGGACTGATTTCTTCCTACCTTGGTGAAAAGCGGCTCTCAGGCTTTGCGGTGCTGGAAGACAACTTGGCATGTGCCTATTGCCTCTATTTCCGCGAAGGATCCAAAGGGTTGATTGGCAGCCTCTTCGTCGAAGCCGGTGCTTCACAGCCTGGCTGCGAGATTGAGCTGCTGCGTAAAGCCATTGACGCGCTGGTCGGTTTTTTCGATATCCGCCGCATTGAGGCCCAACTCCCGCATTTCAGCCTGGACCAGATCGGCCCTTTTTTTCGTTCCAGGTCTTTCCAAACTTATCTTCGCCAGTTTATGACTTTTCGTTTAGCGGAAAGTCCGGCGGGGGGCGGGAGTTCTGCATCCCAGCCCGGCTTTCGATGGCCAACGGCTCCGAGGGGCGACTTCACCTTCAAGCCCTGGGAACGCAAGTATGACCGTGAAGCGGCGCTGCTGCTGCACCACGTCTATCGGAACCACATCGACGCGGCCGTCAATGACCAGTATTGCTCCCTCACAGGCACCACCCGTCTGGTTGAAAGCATTGTCCGGCACCGCGGCTGTGGAGACTACCTGCAACAGGTCTCGATTGCCGCCATCCACGTTTCAACCGGGAAACTGGCCGGAATTCTGGGCCTGACAGCCGTGAGGCCCGGAACCGCGCATATCCCTCAGATTGCCGTTGCCACCGGCTATCAGGGCATCGGCCTGGGCAGCGCCATGCTCAGCGCCGCATTCGAGAAGCTGGCCCGGTCGGGATATGCCGAGGTGTCGCTCACGGTAACGGCCCTGAACAGCGGGGCGGTAAGACTTTATGAACGGATGGGATTTCGTACATTTCGGGAGTTCGGCGCCTTTGTCTGGAACCGTCCCTGAGGCGGGGTCCGGCGATCAGGTGGTCTTGGCCTTCAGCAGGTCTTTGAGCTCATCCATAAATTCCCGGACATCCTTAAAGTCCAGATAAACCGAGGCAAACCGGACGTAAGCCACTTTATCCAGGGTCCGCAGCCGGTCCATCACCAACCCTCCCAGCTCAGAGCTTGGCCGTTCCCGGTCCGGCGATTCGGCGACGTAGGCTTCCGCCTCGTCAACAAGGTCCTCCAGCTTGCTCATGGGAACCGGGCGCTTTTCGCACGCTTTCAGCAGCCCTCCCAGAATCTTCTGGCGGTCGAACTTTTCGCGACTGCCGTCCTTCTTCACCACCATGTAGGGGATTTCATCAATCCGCTCATAAGTGGTGAACCGGCGGCCGCACTTCATGCACTCCCGCCTGCGCCGGATGGTGTCTGCCACCTTGCCCGCCCGGGAATCAACAACCTTGTCTTCGATGTAACCGCAAAAAGGACATCGCATAGTTTAAATCACATCGGGCCCAGCGTACTTTCTCTGCAAGCCGGCCCGCTCTCTCAAGGCACCAGGGACGGATAAGGTTTGTTACTCGGCCCCTTTCGTGGCGGCCTCCTCCTCCATTTCTTCTTCCTCTTCTTCAGTTATGGCTTCAAGCCGCTTGAAACTGAGGCCCTCATGGACCAGCAATCCCAGGCTCACCAGAAGGACGGGAACCGACATCATAAGCCAAAGCAGGATGGCAGCTCCAGTAGAAACATCAGCTCCCACTCCGAAAATTTCAGTGAGGGCCAGAATAATCCCCACCTGGTATCCCCCGCCAATCCCCGGAAACTGCACCACCAGACCCAGTGAAGCACAGAAGAGCACCAGCGCCGCAGCCAGCCATACGAAGTCTCCCAGAGTGCCGCCCAGGCTCCTCAGTGTCAACCAGAAAACGGTGGCATTGGTGACCCAGAGAGCAATGGAAAGCACCACGCTGCCCGCAAAATCAGGCATGCTCCGCACAACCTGCAGGCCCTCCGCAAACGAATGAAGGAAATGCTCAATATGCCGCTGGATGCTCTCCGGCAGGAATCGAGCCATGCGCAGGACCCAGTCCATCAACTCCCGCGTTTTCAGCCGGTAAACCACCAGTCCCAACACCAGAATGACGGTAACCACCAGCATGGCGTCACCGGCTTTGTGCATCACCGAGAGCACGTTCTTCCCGGCGGCGCCCATCTCCACGGGGGCAAAGTAAAGCACCACCGAAAACAACACCACCAGGCAAATCGTGTCGCAAATCCGCTCCATCAGCCACACGGCGACCATGGAAGTGATGGGCAGCGACTCCTTGCGGGCAATGTAGGCCGGGCGGACGAACTCTCCCGGCCGCCCCACCAGGTAGATCGAACTGAAGCCCAGGAACTGGCCCACCAGCAGCACCCACAGCGAGCCCTTCTTGATGGGGCGCATCAGGAACTGCCAGCGCAGGGCGCGAATCAGATAGGTGAGGAATACGCCCGCCAGCGCCACCAACAGAAGTCCGGGCTGCGCGCTCACGAGCGATGCCCAAAGACGGCCCCAGTCAAAGTTTCGCCATTCGGGATTGTGGCGGAGGTTGTAAATGATCAGCACCAGGATAACCGTGCTGATGCCCAGCCAGATCCATCGTTTTCGGCCTTTAGTTTTCTTCACAACGAGCTCTTTCCTTAAATCTGCCCGTCAAACTACCGAAAGGGCGTTTCGGAGTCAAGCAGCAATCGCCGCGGCGTCTTGCGCCCTTTGCTAGCGGGCATCGTGGCCGCCCTTTTTCGGCAGGCCCGGCAAACGCTTCCGTTTTCGCCAGCCGGCCGGCAGATCATGATCCTTTCACTTGGGGGAAAGGGGCCATTCCCGTCATGGTGCGGGAACCGGAGTTTGCGGCCTCAAATCAACCACCAGAATCCTCCCGTCACTCTCCCACTTTCCGCCGGTTGCCGTCAACCCCGAGCGCGCGGGATTTGAGACGCTCACCAGTTGTTCAGCGGCTACCAGCCCCGTCATGCCGAGATCCGCACCCACCTTGGCCCGCTCCAGATCGACGAGCGGATCAACCGAATGCGAAACCACCCCCGGGCGGATGTCAAAACCGTTGTCACGGTTTGCCACCACCAGCCAAACGGGCCGCCCGTCCGGGGCCGGGGTGGGCGCTTTCCAGATGCGCAGGTGGTGGCGATGCGTAAAAGTGTTCAGCATCTTCTCAAAAGCCATGTCCTCGGGATGGCCGTAAAGATAAAGGGTCGACATCGGCGCAGCGTCATAGCCCTTGCCCTTGATGACCGCTTCAAAAGTCTTCCACAAGGAATTGGCGTCCTGGTCTTTGGCCGCCGTCCAGCCCGCCTTCACAAAAGCCGCATCGATTTCCTGCCGGCTCCCAACCAGGACCAGGTTCGCCGGCCCGCCCTCGTTGCCCTTCCTGCTCTTCACGCGCCGAGGCGCCTGCGCCAGCACCTGCATAACGGACGCTTCCAGCGCTGCGGGAATCTGCCTGGCGAACTCGGGCTGAAACCGGCCGGAAATTTCCAGCGGCTTGTCCAGAACCACGGAAAATTCAGTGCCCACGGGATAGTTGATGGAAGTATCGGGACTTCCGAACATTGTTCCCCCGCCCTGCTGCGTCTGCTGGGTGCCGCCCGTTCTCTTCTGTATTTTTGCGATCGCCGAATTGAGGAGAGTCACCGGCAATTCACTGGCCAGAACCCCCTGGATGGTGCCGTCGGCCAACACCTTCTCCCGCGCGTTGTCCACCTCTTTCACGTGGCAGGTCAGCGGAACGGCGGCCTGCCCCGGCACCTTCAGCGAATTGAATTGCAGCAGAAGCCTGGCCCGGTCGGTGGGACTGGAACTCGGAATCAGTCTTGCGATGCGGCCGCTCAATACGGCTCCCAGGGGAATGGAGACTTCGCCATTCACCTCCACCGCCCGCTCCGTCGAAGCTTCCACGGGCTCGTTCAAATGGGACGAGGTGGTACTGACAGGGGTCTTGAGCCGAAGAAAGACCTCCGTACCCGACGGGACCGTATAAGTCGGCACACCTCCAGCAGCCGTGGAAGGCGTCCCGGACGGCTCCTGTTCCCCGGCCCGCGCAGCCTGCCTCGCAGGAAGCCCGGCTGAAGAGAGCAGCAGCCAGACGAGGGCGCCCGCCGGCAGCCACCTGACCGGCCTGCCGGTCCAACCCGTACAGTGGCGCTTCAGTCTGAAGAATAATTCTGAAAATAGGCGCTTCGGCATCACCAGCCCCAATTCGGGAATAGACTTCCCCTGCGGCCGGCCGCCCGCAACGTCCAGCAGGAGCAGCCGCAGAGTCACGACTCTTTTATTTTACTGGAGAGAGGACCGAAGTTCCTGAACGATCTCGCCTGCAATCGCGCGTCCCCGATCAAGGTCGTTGGGCGGAAGCGATATGGCCGCTACCTTGGCGTGGCCACCCCCGCCAAATCTTTCACAAATGCTGGCAAGGTTTGCGTCTTTCGGCGTGGGATTCCAGGGATTGCTTCCGACCGCCACCTTAATCCGCTCGCGGGAACGACTGAGGGCCACGTTGTAGACCGATTCAGGAAACAGATAGTAAGGAATAAACTTGTTGAACCCCTCAAAACTCTGGTCGGCAAGGTCGAGGAAAACAACACCCTGGCTGAGCACCGCGCGGTTCCGAATGATGTCAATCGTCTTCAGGTGCTGGTCGTACAACCGCTCAAACGCCTGCCGGATGCGCGGCAGGGCGGCAATTTCCGCCAGCGGCCTGGAAAGGAGATCGGGAATCAGCCCGGCGACAAAATCGTTTGAGGACGCCCCTTCAATCACCAGGGTGATCTGCATGGCGGGATCGCGCATTTCCACCGCTGTTTTCGAGTCCGGATACTGCGCGCCGTCGATGATGTCGGCCCAGTGAATGACCTCTTCGAGATCCGGTGCGCAGAAACTGAACTTGGTCGCCGCGATGTGGGCGATGAACTTTGTGCAGGAGCGGAAGGAGGAATCGTAAAACTTTTTCCCGCTCCGGTCCTGCTGGAAGTGTTCCGCATCAGCCGGCGTCAGGAAAGCGCTCTGGTGATGATCAAACCACCAGGTCATGAGGGGCGAACTGGAATACTTGAAATCGACAATGACGTTCTCATCGCCGTCAAACATGTCTTCATCAAAAAGCTGGCCCGCGCGATGGAGGAGCCCGTGGTACATAAATTCCGCGTGCGGGTCCACCACCTCGCGGTAGAAGCGCGAGAACACCGCTGCCGAACAGGCACCGTCAAAACACCGGTTATGAAAACAGACGCGAACTTTCATTTTGTAATTATCAACGCCCGCGCTGCCCCACAGGCGGAGTGGCGCAGGTCATTCTGTAGAATTTGCTAAGTTGCTCTGCTGAGGGCGAATTGTCAAGAGAAAAGAAGAATGGATGCCCCAACACTCCCGGCGGCCAACGCGTCTTTCATTGCGTAACAGGCCCCGCGAACCGCACCCCAAATAGCTACGCCATCTTCTCCGACTGCTGTCTTGCCAGGTTTCCAATCACCGGAACGCCATACTGTTCGCCGTTATAGGCCTTATACATTAGCATAATAACCAGTACCAATAAGGTTATTCCATAGGCAACCCATATCAGACCACCGGCAATCCACCCGATGATGGGAATCAGCGCCAGGATCGACGTCATCACCTGCAGTGCAACAGCCACAACGATTCCTGCCAGTCCCAGAAAAATCGCCTGAAAAGCATGGAAGCGCACAAACTGGTTCCGGTTGTACGGTCCAATGAGAAGGAAGAGAGCGCTGGCAACCGGCCACAGAATGTAACAGAGCAGCCCGGCAACATTGTAGGCAATCCCCGGCATTTCCAGGCTCGACTTCCGCCCAGGCTGCGGGGCGCCCGTTCCAGCGGGCGTCCCTGCACTCACCGGCGACCCGCACGAACTGCAATAAACAGCGCCAGCCCCCAACGATGCTCCACATTTTGCACAGCTTGCCGTAGCCTACCTCCTTGTTTGGCCAGTCATCCAGCGCGAATCCCGGCGTGAGCAAGACCCCCTGTATCTCGCATTACAAAACCGGGGAGATCCCGCCAGGTTATATTATTCATAACACACTCTCCTGCGTGACACAACGAACCGGCGGGCTAAGAATTCACCGCGAAGAGGTCCGTCCGCTCATCCGTATCGCACGGGGAAGGATATTCTCCGACCACGTAGACGCGCCAGACCTGAGTGAAAGGAGAAACTGCAAAGGAAGGCAAAAAAGAGAGGAAACACAAAAACTCTGAAGCCGGCCAGGCAGCGGTCCTGCAGGCTCAGCTCCTCCGGTCGCAGAGCTGTTTAAGCGCCCGGACGTGAGCGGTCAGAAAATACTCCACCACCCCCGCCCTGGCCCCGAGGATGCCCCGCAACCTGGCCCTTGGCGTCGCTGGTTGCAATGAATTTATCAATCACCAGCCATGTCAGCAGGGCCATGGGAAAATAGAGAGCTACCACAAAAGCCAAGAGTTCATAGACTTGTTGCATCCCATGACTCAGCATAAACATAACGCACCCGTTTCTCTATCTTAAGATTCGACCAGCGACCATCCGGCCGCTCAAAACTCCATCCATCCTCAAGTCCATTACATCACTGGCAGGCAAACAGTGCCATAGCACGCAAGTACTATCAGCAGGGCATCCTACGCCGGAGCTGCGACCCGCTGGCGTCTGAGCGTTTCAAACTATCTCCGGCCACCTTTTCACGGAGGTCACGCCTAATCCGTCCGCTACCAGCCCGGTGGGCCCTCGCACTCCAATCGGCAAAACTGAAGGAGTTCATGACGCGATCGCAGCTTTGAGGTTAACCCTCGAAGCACGCTTCTAAACATACTCATATCAGTACTTTCCCCCGTTGGCTAGTGCACCGCAGGGTCCCTGCAGAATCCGCTTTCTTAGAAGCTGCTACGCCCCACCGAACAAGCAGCCGGAAACCAAGCCAACACCGTTTGAGTGGGCTGCAATTGGATCTGCGACAAAGATGGCCAGAGAGGAAGTCCAGCGCCTACCAGGCGCCCGGCCCGGGCAGTGAGCGCGTGTGGTTGAAGGTATATTCGCCGAGCAATTTTTCGTCGCCCGCTTCATCAACGTTCAGCAGGCGCAGGATCATTTTGCTGGTCGGCGCGGCTTTCGCGAAGGTGATCGACTCCTGCACGATGACTCTCCCCTCAGAAGGATTGACGGGGATATTCCGCATCCGGGACTGCTCCACGCCGCGCTCGTCGCAGATGGAGAGATCGACGCGTTTGGCTCCCTTCAGGTCTGCGGCCAGGCGACCGATCAGGATGTCGTCTTCGGCGGTCACAGTACACTGGACGCTGCCTCCTTGCGGAGGGGCGTACTCGCGTACCCGCAAACCTTCTTCTGCCGCGCGCCTGAGGAACTTATCACTCACCACGATTTGCAGGCTTCCCTCTCGCGCCAGGTTGCGGAGGCCATGTGCCAGCGCAATGACTTCGCGCAGCCGCTCACCGCAATCGTCGCACTGGAAAAGGTGCTCCTCGACGGCTTCTTCTTCGGCCGCGGGCAGCGCTGCCAGCCAGTAGTCAGCCAGCACTGTTGCCTCAATGGGATTTGCGCAGTTTGCCGGGCGGCCATTTTCCTGACTCATTGAGCCACCCCCATACATTCGCGCAGTTGACGGATCGCCCGATGGCGGATCACCCGCACGTTGCCTTCGGAAACGCCCAGGAAGCCGGCGACGTCCGCCCCGGTCTCCTCGTCATAGAAACTCATCACCACCACGGTACGCTCCCGCTCTTTCAGGCCCTCGACGCAGCGCTGAAGCAGGTCGCGGTCAAGGGTTACGGCAGGCTGGGCAGCCACGGGCAGTTCAACGGCGTACTGCTCCAGCAGGCGAGCTTTTCTCTCCGTCCCGCGGCGAAGGTTCAGCACTGTCATGCGGCACGTGCCCAGCACGAAAGAGGCAAGCTTCTCAGGCTCCCGCAGGCGTCCGGCACGCAGGGCTTCAAGCGTTGTAATCAGGACCTGCTGTGCGAGGTCGTCCGCGGCGTGCTCGTCCCTCAGGTGGCGCAAGCCATAGAGGCGGATTCGCGGCGCCATGCGGCGGAACAACTCGGCTTCGGCTTCACGATCCCTTCCAGACCCGATTTGCCGCACTAACTCGGCATCATTCAGTTCAATTTCCATCAGCACATCTTTTATGTGTAACGAAATGGCTTCCTGTTACACTTCCGGGTATCAAGCGGGCACCATTGTACATCATGCGGGTCCGGGACGGACAAGTGGACAAGAGATGCTCGCAAGAAAAACATCAAGGAGGGGAAAGTGATTTACACCCATAAGGCTGCACCGGATATCGAAGTGCTGACCTCAAATTTTCCGATTCCAGGTTTCGGCATGGTGCCGATCAACGCTTTTGTTATCAAAGGATCGGAGCCCATCCTGGTCGATACCGGATCGGCTATCGAGACCGCGGAGTTCATGCCTGCCCTGCGGCGGGTCATCGATCCCGCTGACCTGCGGTGGATCTGGCTCACCCACACCGACTTCGACCACATGGGCAGTTTGCACCAACTGCTCTCCGAAAATCCGAAGATCCGCGTCATCACAAGCTTTCTCGGGGTGGGCATTATGAGCCTGGCCGCTCCGCTGCCGATGGACAGGGTGTATCTCATCAACTCCGGCGAAAAGATCAACGTAGGCAACCACACGCTCACCGCGTTCAGGCCTCCCGCGTTCGACAACCCTTCCACCACGGGCTTCTATGATGACAAGTCCTCGATCCTCTTCAGTTCCGACTGCTTTGGAGCGCTCCTCTCGGAGATTCCCGAGAATGCGGCCGACCTCTCCGACGAGGTCCTGACCCACGGCCAGGTCTTTTGGGCCACGGTGGACTCGCCCTGGCTGCACAAAGCGGACGAGGGCATCTTCGCCAAAGAACTCGACGTCATTCGCAAGATGCAACCCAAAATGGTGCTGAGCAGCCATCTGCCGCCGGCTCCGGGAAACATGACAGAAAAATTGCTGGCATCGCTGGCCAGCGTTCCGAAGGCCCAGCCGTTCGTCGGACCCAATCAGGCTGCTCTGGAAGAGATGCTGAGCAAGATGACTCACGAACCCGCATAGCTGGCAGTGCAGCGGGGCCCATTGTGACACTTCCCAGTATCAGACGCGTCATGTGGTAAATTAGACGTTCCGCACACCAGCAAAAGGGCTTACAAATTCATCAACATAAAAGGAGCATTCAATGAGTTCCAACGATGTCAAGGCAGTCGCCGATTTTCTGATCGCCGATTTTGAATACGAAATGCAAACCACCCTGCGTGTGTTTGAAGCGGTTCCGACCAGCCATCTTGATTACCAGCCGGACCCGAAAGCCAAGAACGGTCTGGACCTGGTCCGACACATCACGCTGGAAGATGAGTGGATACTGAACTCGATTGCAGACGGGGAATTCAAGGCTCCGCCGGCAGGGGATAATTCCTGCGGCATCATGAGCCCGGCCGAGGCCATCGCCCGTTACAAGGAGAAGGTTCCCGCGGCGCTCAATCGCGTCCGCGCCTTGCCGGCGGAGAAGCTGACGGCCAACATTGATCTGCTGGGCATGATTCAAATGCCCGCCATCAACTTCGTGGCCATGGCGCTCAAGCACTCGGTCCACCACCGCGGCCAGCTCAGTACTTACCTGCGCCCCATGGGCGGCAAGAATCCGTCCATCTACGGCCCCACGGCAGACACTCAATAGCTGCCGGTTCGGCGTTTGGAGTTGCAGGGGCGGGCCTCAAACCCGCTCCCGCCAGACGCATGAGCGACCACGAAGAAGGCATGAACCCTGCCCAACCCCAGTGCTGAGAGCCCTGCCAGAGGTGCTTCCTCCTTACCTTGCGGAGGCTTCCTGTGTTGCGGGAGGGCGGCGGGAGAACAACTCTTCAATCAGCTCGCGGTAACGTTCTTCAACCACCGGGCGTTTCACCTTCAGTGTGGCTGAAAGCTCACCGGCAGCGATGGTGAGGTCTTTCGGGAGCAATGCAATCTGGCGAATACGTTCGTGGGGCGGCAGGTGCTTGCAGGCTTCGTCCACCTGGGCCTGCACGAAGGCGTGGATCGTTTCGTTCTTCACAAGATGTTCGCGCCCGGCAAAGTCAATTCCCTGCTCCCGCGCGTAAGATTCAAGCGCAGTAAAGTTGGGGACGATCAGCGATCCGACAAACTTTCTGGAATCGCCCAGCACCACAAGCTGCGCCACGTAGCGGTGTCCCTGGAAAAGGTTCTCCAGCTTTTCCGGCGAAACGTACTTGCCACCGGATGTCTTAAAGAGATTCTTTTTGCGGCCGGTAATGCTGAGGAAACCTTCCTCGTCCAGCGAGCCCAGATCGCCGGTGTGGAACCAGCCGTCAGCAAATGCCTCGCTGTTCATCTCCTCCTGGTGGTAATAGCCGGGAGTCACGTTGGGCCCGCGAACCAGAATTTCCCGCCCGCTGTGGCCCTCCGCATCCTCCGTCTCCTCGCCCAGCCTGACTTCCACGCCGGGAATCACCGGCCCCACCGTCCCGAGCCTTACGGCGCCGGGATGGTTGACGGCAATCACCGGAGAGGTTTCCGTCAGCCCGTAGCCCTCATAGATCGGGATGCCGATGGAGAAAAAAAACTCCGCGAGTTCCCGGCTGAGCGGCGCCGCCCCGGAAATCAGCAACCGCAACCGCCCACCCATCTGTGAGCGGATCTTGGAGTAAACCATCTTATTGGCCAGCGCCCGCTTGACGGAAAGGCCGGCAGGAGCAGAGCGGCCCGAGATCCGATATGGAAACCAGTCGCGGCCGGTGCGGAGCGCCCACCCGAACAACCTCTGCTTCGACGGCGGAAGATGGCGGACTTCCTCTATGACCTTCTCGCGAATTTTTTCCACCAGCCGCGGAACAACGGC
>JBAUWE010000441.1:0-2403 GCA_049583595.1 Terriglobia bacterium | reverse complement strand
CTGCACCAGGTACTCGCGGGCGACGCGATTAACGTCAGCCACCGTCACCTTTTGAATAGCCTCGACATCGTCCTGCGGCGACTGGCGGCCTTCCACGGCCAGCGCGTTCGACCATGCCATGGCGAGCCCCGAAACCGAATTCTTCTGGAACTCCGCGCCGGCCAGTTCATGCCTTTTGGAGGCGGCCACCAGATCAGCCGGCACTCCGTTCTTGATGTCGGACTCCAGCACATTTCGCATTTCCTCCGCCAGTTGCGCCCCGTCGCTTCCTTTGGGAAAGGCCCCGATGGCGTAGCCCAGGCTTGCGCCGGGCAAAGAATCCAGCGAAAAGCCGGCGTAGAGGGCCTTGCCCGCGGGCACCAGGGCATAGAGGCTTCCACGCTGGCTGCTGAGAACGTCGGCCAGAACTTCCGCCGCAGCAAAATCGGGGCTGCTCGACCCGGGCATGCGAAACGAGATCAATGACATTCCATAAGGCAGGTCCGTTTTAAGATTCAGCGTCTGGGAGCTGACCGGCTGGAATGAGAAGGCAGGTTTTGCAGGAAGTTTTTTCGCCGGGATCACATCAAACAAATTCTTCACTTCAGCCAGCGTCGCATGGGGATCAACATTGCCAACGATCACCAGGATGGCGTTGTTGGGCGCATACCAGTCACTGTAAAACTTGTGCAGCATGGCGCCGCTGGTCTTGTTGAAGGAAGGACGCGAGCCGAGCGCGTCGTGCTCATAAGGCGTTCCGCGAAACATGGCGGCCAGCAGCTTGGTGTAGAAGACGTATTCGGGATTGGAAAGGTCCTGCGCAACTTCCTGCTCAATGGCGCCTCTCTCCTTGTCCCACAGCTTGTCGGTATCCAACACACCACGCATGCGGATGGATTCGACGTGGAGGGCCACGTTGAGGTCGGCGACCGGGACGGTGAAGAAATACTGCGTCACGGTCTGTTGCGTGTCGGCGTCGAACTCGCCGCCCATCGCCGCCGCGATGTTCGCCAGCTGATTGGCCGAAAGACCGGGGCTGCCGCGGAACATCATGTGTTCCTGCGCGTGGGCCATGCCCGGAAAACCTACCGGCGTCTGGTCAGAGCCCGCCTTGTAATTCATCACCGTGGTGACCACCGGCGCCAGGGTGTTGCGGACAATCACCACACGCAGGCCGTTGGGCAGAGTCGCCCGCAAAATATCTTTGCTGGCGGCAGCCTTTGCGGGCGCGAGTCCGGCCACGAAAAACAGCACGGGCAGCAAGGCGGCTATCACGATGGCCGTGATGCGGGCACTGCGGTTCCGGCGTGCAGCCAGCCTTCCACGCCGAGCGCTTTCCAAAATCCCCATACCATCAGGTCGTATCATTTCCATCTTTATCATTCCCTCAATTCGATGTTGGCTTCGTATGTTATGAGCCTGGCGGGTTAACGCTATTCATAAAGCCACGAAAAATCGCCGTCCTCTTCTTTGATGCAACAACGCGCGCTGACGTTTGCATGCGCAGGGCAGGATGGGCATCCATTTTCCACAGCCGCCGCATGCCGCAGGACGGATCCTCAGAAAACTCTACCACTAGCGCTGCAATCTCTGGTACATTGGGCCGCGCATTATCTCAGTTCCGTCCCTGGGAAAGTCCTGCATGTTCCGGGAGAGAATCTCTGCAAAGGTCTATAGGAATGCCTGATTGGATAAGCCTCGTCCCCACCGCGCCAGGTCAAGGTACTCATCATACGAGGACGTGGAGGGTATTTCAAATCGCAATCCTGCTGTTTACCGCGGCGTTTCTCACCCAGTGCGCAAAGCAGCAAAGTGAAACCACGGGCGGTGAGAACTACAGCGCCTGGCAGGTCGCGGGCGGCACTCCGGACAACCTCCACTATTCCACGCTGAAGCAGATCAACCGCAGCAACGTCAGCCGGCTCAAGGTGGCCTGGGAATACGACACCGGCGACGCCTATCAAGGGTCGCACATGGAGTGCAATCCCATCGTCGTCCGGGGCGTCCTTTACGCTACCACGCCCAAACTCCGGCTGATCGCTCTCAACGCCGCCACCGGCAAACCGCTTTGGAGCTTCACTCCGCCGGAAGACAAAAAGCTTTTCGCCAACTTGCAGTCGCTTGCACTGACGCCCAATCGCGGCGTCACGTACTGGAGCGACGGCAGTGATCAGCGTGTCTTGTTTGTAGCCGGGTTCGCCGGGGCGGGGAATCGTGTGGAAACTCCAGCGCATCTTGCCGGTGCGCACGTCGTAGGCGTGGATGTCGCCCGGAGGGCAGGGCAGGTCCTCCGGCAGTGAGCTGCCCATGATGATGAGGTCTTTGTAGATGACGCCGGGACTGGTGTCCGTGACGGTGAGATTCTCCGGGTCGCGTCCCAGCCCATTGCGCAGGTCAACATGCCCGGCATCGCCGAAGGCGGAA
>JBAUWE010000440.1:0-4011 GCA_049583595.1 Terriglobia bacterium | reverse complement strand
CTTACTGAGGATTGCAAAATATAGTGACAACTCTCGTTGGTAGCGCCGCCGTCCCGGCGGCACTTTTCAGGGCCGGCAAGATGCCGGCGCTACAGAGGCGCCGCCTTTCCGCAGTTCGTCGAGATCGGCGATAATAGCTGCAAAGCGGGAAATGCGCATGAACGAGCTTCTCAAACAGAGAGCGGAAGGGCTGCCGGCACGGCCTGGCGTTTACCTTTTTAAGGATGCGGCCGGGCGGCCGATTTACGTGGGGAAGGCCAAGTCGCTGCGCCATCGCGTGCGTTCCTACTTTGCGGAATCGCGCCCCACCGACGAAAAGCGCGACCGCCTGCTCGACCTGGCAGCGGACCTGGAAACCATTCTGGTGGACAATGAGAAGGAAGCGCTGGCGCTTGAGAACAACCTGATCAAGCAGTTCAAGCCCCGCTACAACGTTCTGCTTCGCGACGACAAGACCTATCCCTACATCAAGCTCACTTTGCAGGAGCGTTACCCGCGCGTCTACGTCACCCGCCGCCTGCGGAAAGACGGATCGCGCTACTACGGCCCCTATTTCCCCGGCGGGCTCGCCTACCGGATTGTCGACCTGATCCACCGCCGCTTCTTTGTGCCCTCGTGCAAAGTGGACTTGAGACGATACCATCCGCGGCCCTGCCTCCAGTACCACATCAAGCGCTGCCTGGGGCCCTGCGTCGAGGGGCTGACCACTCCGGAACGCTACGCGGAAGCCGTGCGCGACGTCCGCATGTTTCTGGAAGGCCGCGAAAGCGAACTGGTGAGGCAACTCCATAACCGCATGGAGCGCGCTTCAGAAGAGCAGCGTTACGAAGAGGCCGGCCGCTATCGCGACCAGTTGCTCACCGTTGAACAGTTGCGCGAGCGGCAGAAGATGGCGGCCTCCTCGGGCGAGGATTTTGACATCTTCGGGTTCCATCGTGAAGGAACGCAGATGGCCGTGGACCTTTTCCACTTTCGCAACGGCCGGACCGTGGACCGCCGCGAATTCTTCTGGGAAGACCTGGAAGAACCTGACCTTGGCGACGTTTTCTCGGCCCTGGTGAAGCAGGTCTATCTGGACCAGCAGTATGTGCCGGGTGAAATCTTTGTGCCGGTGGGTTTTGAAGACCAGAGCATTCTTGAAGAGATGCTGTCGGAAAAGCGCGGCCGGGCCGTGCACATCTACACTCCGGAAGCCGGCAGGCGCCGCGGGCTGCTGGAACTTGTGGCCAGGAACGCGCGCCATTCTTTCGATCGCAGGTTCCGGGTGCTGCAGCCGAAAACGGAAGAGATGTTAGGGGAACTGATGGACGCCCTCGACCTGGACAAGCCGCCTCGGCGGATTGAGGCCTTCGACATTTCACATATCCAGGGCACCGACATCGTGGCTTCCATGGTGGTGTGCGTTGACGGCGAGATGAAGAAGTCCGACTACCGCAAGTTCATTATCAAGACGGTCCCGCAGAATGACGATTTTGCCAGTATGAGGGAGGTGGTGGGCCGGCGCTACAGCCGCCTGCAGCAGGAGAACAAACGGTTGCCGGACCTGGTGCTGATCGATGGCGGCATCGGACAGCTCCACGCCGCGGCCGACGCGCTGGCCGGGCTTGAAATCATCAACCAGCCGCTGGCCAGCATTGCCAAGCGGGAAGAGATCCTGTACGTCCAGGGCCGGGAGGACGAACCGATCGGGTTGGACCATCACTCGCCGGCGTTGCACCTGATCCAGCGCATCCGGGATGAGGCCCATCGGTTCGCCGTCACCTTCCACCGAAAGCGCCGCACCCGCCGGGAACTGGCCTCGGAACTGCTTGAAGTCCCCGGAGTCGGTGAGCGGACGGCCCGGAAGCTCCTGGAGCACTTTGGCAGCCTGAACAAGCTGAAATCGGTAAGCGAGGATGAACTGTCGCAGGTTGTGACCCCAAAACAGGCGCTACGAATTATGGAATACCTGGGAAATGAGAAGACGTCAAATAAATAATTAGTCTGGTCGGCATATTAATAATCGCTTTAGTGCTAACAAATGTAATTGTTGAAAATCTGGTTGGACTTTGATATCATTTCGTTTGATTGGAGGTTAACCATGAAGATGAAGAACATGCTTTACGGTTTAGGCATCCTAAGCGCAGGCGTTGGTATTGGAGCTGCGATGGGAGTGCTTTATGCGCCTCAGAGTGGACGCCGGACGCGAAAGATGATTTCCCGGGCCGCCGAAGACGGCGCCGATTTTGTGGCCGAGCGCAGCCGTGAAATTCGCCGGCAGGCCGAAGACGCTTTTGAGCGAGGCAAGGATATGGCGATCAAGCTGGTCGCCTAAGAAGAATCAGGAGGATTTCTATGAGTGACAACAATGGAGGGTCGAAGGTAGCGTTCTTTCTCGCTGGGGCGGGGATTGGTGCGATTCTGGCCCTCCTTTTTGCTCCGAAAACAGGGCAGGATACGCGCGACTACATCGCGCAGCGGGCTAACGAAGGCCGCGACCGGGTAACCGAAAAGAGCCGGGAGTACCGGGATCGGGCCGAGGGTTACGTGGACAAGGCCCGGGGCACGGTCACCAAACAGAAGGAACAGTTGTCCGCCGCACTTGAAGCCGGCAAACAAGCCTATCGCGAGGAAAAAGGCAAAGGGGCTCAGTGAGCCATTTTTAGCCAGTGGCTCACACGGCCGAAGAACAGCTTATGGCCCACGAGACTGTGTTGACGTTTTTTATTATGATTGCCGCGGCAGCCATTGTTCTGCAGGCTTTCTTTATGTTTGGCCTTTACAGGGCCATCCGTAAAATCAAGGGAGAGGTGGCGGGCATTCGGGCCGACATGAGCCGTCGTATCGATCCGCTGGCGGAGTCTCTCACGGAGATCGTGGGAAATTCCCGCGAACCTCTGCGTTCCATCACCGCTGACCTGGCGGAAGTGGCCCGCGTGCTGCGTGAACGTACCGGCAGCGTTGATGAGGCTCTTGATGACCTGCTGGACCGTTTCCGGCTGCAAGTGATTCGCGTTGACCAGACCATCACCGGCGTGCTGGAAAGAGTGGATAAGACCACGGCCACGGTCCAGCGCAACATCATCGGTCCCGTTTCGGAAGCATCCGCCGTTCTGAAAGGCGTCCAGGCGGGACTCGATTTCTTCCTTTCCAGGCGTCACACGTCGCGCACGAGTGACGTGCCGCAAGACGAACAGATGTTCATTTAGTTCTTATTTCCAAGCCTGATTTCCGGTTTCTTCACAACGTGTGAAAATCACGCTGGTGGTGGACGAAACAGCGGAAATCCAGACGAAGCTTCATTGCCCAAACGTTCATCCCATTCTGCTCGCAAAGTATCACCTGCAAAGCTGAAAATCCCGCCAGACGGGCCAGGACAAGGCAGAACTTCCAAGCCGGTCGAGACCGGAACCGAGAAATCCTTTGCCGGGGCCAGGGCTCTGGGCCGGAGTCGAACGCTCCGGAGGTCTGCGACATCTCATTCCTCTGCAGCCGTGGCGGTTTTTGCCCGTGCGGTCGTTCCCGGCAAAACCAAGACGCGGCTGATCCCCGCGCTGGGCCCGGATGGAGCGGCGGAGTTTCACCGGGCGCTGGTTTCCGATACCCTGCGAAAGGTGGCAAAGCTCAGAGCGAATACCGCCCGCTACGTGTTGACAGCAGGCGGATCGCTGCCCCGGGAAATGGTCCCGCCCGCATTCGAGTGCCGGCGGCAACTGGGTGGTGATCTCGCGCAGCGGCTCCAGCGCGCATTCACGCAACTGCTCAGGCAGCACCCGCGGGTGGTTGTGATGGGGACCGACTCGCCGGCCCTTGCCCCTCAAATGCTGCGGCTGGCGCTTGAAGAATTGCGCACCACGGACGCTGTGCTGGGCCCGTGTCCCGACGGCGGCTATTACCTCGTCGGACTCCGCCGGATCTCCCCCGGCCTTTTCAGCGGCGTTCGCATGGGAACCGAATTCGCTTTCGAAGATACGCTGCGTAGCCTGCTCTCGCACGGCTTCTCCTGCTCGGTGCTCGAGCCCTGTCCGGACG
>JBAUWE010000439.1:0-2595 GCA_049583595.1 Terriglobia bacterium | reverse complement strand
GTACAAACCCGTAACCGTCAGATCAAAAGAAATCGAAGTGTGTACTGGGACCGAGCTCCCGGCCTCTACCGAGTACGCTTTGACGGCCCAAGAGAGATAATTCACCAAACCGCTGTGAAGAACCATCACTCCCTTGGGTTCCCCTGTCGATCCCGAGGTATACATCACATAGGCCAGATTCGAAGGAATCGCCGCCGAGTTGAGATTGCTGGTGTTTTCCTGCGCGATGGCAGGCCAGTCGGAGTCCAGGCAAATTGCCTGGTCGTTGGCGGAAGGAAACAAGTTCCTATGCTTGTTGTCCGTCAGCAGAACTTTCACCGCCGCATCCCTCACCATAAACGATAGTCGTTCCTTCGGGTAGGCAGGATCCAGAGGTACGTAGGCGCCGCCTGCTTTGAGAATGCCCAACAACCCGATGACCATCTCCAACGAGCGTTCCAAGCAGATGCCCACCAGCACCTCGGGTCCGACTCCCAGCGCCCGCAAGTGATGCGCCAGTTGATTGGCACGGCGGTTCAGCTCCCCATACGTCAACTGCTCAGCATTGAACACGACGGCCACGTCGTCCGGCGTCCGCTGGACTTGTTCCTCAAACAATTGGTGGAGGCACTTGTCTTGGGGGTAATCGGTTCTGGTATGGTTGAACTCGACCAACAGTTGCTGGCGCTCAGCATCAGTCAGAATTTCCAATCCATCGATCGTGGCGCCCGGATCGCGGATGACACTTTCCAGCAGCGCGTGAAAGTGCCCCGCCATCCGGGCGATGGTGGTTGCGTCAAACAGGTCGGTGTTGAAGCGGATCGAGGTGGAAAGCGATCCGGTCGCCTCAATGATCAGCATAACCAGATCCATCGTTGCGGCCGGGCGCCCCAGAGGGATCGACTCCAACACCAACCCGCCAAGATCCATCCGTAACCCGACCTCGCCCCCTGTCAATGCCGGTACGGCCTGTTCGGTGACCCGGTGCGGTTTATCCAGCACGAACATGGTCTGGCAGAGCGGTGATCGGCTGAGATCCCGGGGCGGCCGGAGGCGTTGGACCAAACGCAGAGTGGGGTAATCCTGATGTTCGAGAGCCGCCAACACCGTCTGACGCACCTCGCCCAGAAACGTCCGGAAAGTTGGATTCCCGGAAAGATTCGCTCGTAGGACAACCGGATTGGCAAAGAAGCCCACAATACCTTCAAACTCCGCCCGGCTCCGTCCGGCCATGGGAGAAGCCACCAGGACGTCTTCCTGGCCGCTGTGGTAGTAAAGCATCAGCTCGAACGCCGCCAGCAGGACCATGTACAGCGTCGCCCCCTCGGCTTTGGCGAGCGCCCTCAGCCGCCTGGTCAGTTCATCGTTCAGAGTGAAATTGTGCTCCGCGCCACGAAACATCTGAATCGGCGGTCGCGGCCGGTCGGTCGGCAGATTAAGCACGGGTAACGGGCCGGCCAATTGTTTCTCCCAGTAGTCCCAGAGCCGTTCGCCGGCCGGACTCGCCAGCATTTCGGCCTGCCAACGAACGAAGTCCGTGTATTGCAAATCAAGGGGAGGGAGCGCCGCTGGTCGCCCGGCCTTTTCCGCCGAATACAGCATGCCGAGTTCATTCAGGATCACCGCCAGGGACCAGAAATCGACCACGATATGATGAATGACCAGCAACAGGATGTGTTCCTGTGCCGATCGGGAGAACAGATTCACCCGCATGACCGGTCCGCGCTCCAGATCAAACCGACGCTGCGTTTCCTCAACCAGCCGGGTCTGCAACTCATCCCCGTGCCAGGTTGAGGCATCGGTCTCCTCAAATTGGACCGAGTGATGTTCGAGGATCTGTTGAACGGGCTTGCCGGAGTGCACCGCAATCGTGGTCCGCAGGGAAGGATGGCGATCCACCAGCGCCTGAAACGCGCGCCGCAAAGCCGGGATGTCTACCTCGGAGCAGATGCGCGCTGCAAAACTGACGTTGTAAACCGCGCTTTCCGGCGCGAACTGGGACAGAAACCAGATCCCCTGCTGATTATCGGAAAGAGGATAAAACGATTTGGACCCGCTCACCTTTTTCCGCAGGAGTTGCGCAAGAAGGGTGCGCTTTTCACTGGATGAAAGATCGGCTATTCGCTGGGAGGTCTGGCTCATTCACTAAACTTCTCATCGGCCAACATATCGGTGAGCAATGAATCCACTTTCTCATCCGAAAGCTGACCAAGGTTTGCCAGCAATTGTTCCGCATTTCCCTGGTCTATGGGCTCCTTCTGCTGGGCAATTGCCGGGGCCAGAGGCGTCATCGGGTTGGCGACCTCGGCTGCGAGTCGATCAAGGACCTGCGTGACAGCTTGGTCAACGCTAAAGCCCTGAAGGAATTTCACCACCGGCACGCTCACCTTTAGGTCAACCGCGATCCGGTTTTTCAGCTCGACGGCCATCAAGGAGTCCAGTCCGAGATGGCTGAGGGGTTGCTGGACGTCCAGCTTGGAAGGACTGAGTCCGAGCACCCGGGCCACCTGCTCGCTCAGGTAGGAGTGCAGCAACTGCCGGCGTTCCGCTAGCTCGGCCGCAAGAAAGGCCTCCCTCATTTTGCTCTTGCGGCCCGCTGGCCGGGAGACTTCGGCT